>CAYOMV010000011.1:19564-24350 GCA_964405175.1 uncultured Gammaproteobacteria bacterium
AGGATATCCAGGATTAACAGGAGGAGATTTAGTAACTTGCCCCGTAAAGTCCTATTTTCATCGGACCACGGGACACATAAAAAAACGCCTTTTATTTATGCGGTTTTTTATGTGGTTGCGGGGGTAGGACTTTCCCGTCGCTTGCGCTCCCACGGAAGGGCTTCCGCCCCTCCGTGTACCTCCCCCGGCAGAGGTGGGGAAACATGCCGGGCTTGTTTCCCCAAACCCCTTCAAAGGTTCAAGTCCATGGTTCATCTGTATAATGCAAAAACTCCCTATCGGGAGTTTTACTTGGTTGCGGGGGTAGGACTTGAACCTACGACCTCCAGGTTATGGGCCTGGCGAGCTGCCAACTGCTCTACCCCGCGATAATATTAATTGCAAACATGTTAATACATTGCCTAAAAAAAGTCAAGAAATCAGCTATAAATGCCTCTAAAATCCCCTAAAAAACCACCCTTGTTTTTTGGGCGCGCTTTAAGTAAAATAGGGACACTTTTAATATAAATAAAAAATAATAAATAATAAATAATAAATAATGAATGGTCGGTTAGATATTATTTGTTAATTTTTATTTGCTATTAAGCAGAGTATGGCTAGAATAATTGGAATTGTAAACCAGAAGGGCGGAGTTGGGAAAACCACGACAGCGGTTAATTTGGGCGCGTATCTGGCTGAACAAGGCAAGTTTGTTTTGATTGTGGATTTGGATCCGCAGACAAATGCCACGAGCGGAATCGGCGTGGATGTGTCGGCCATAGAGCGCAGTGTGTACGATGCTATGCTGGACCGCGTTTCCATGCGCGATATCGTTCAGCCTACAATGCACGAAACTTTAAGAGTTGCTCCTGCCACAGGGTCGCTTGCCGGGCTTAACGCGGAATTGCCTCATTTAGACGGCAAAGAGTTTAAGTTGCACGACGCGCTTAGAGAAATCCGCAATGATTACGACTACATATTGATCGATTGCCCGCCCACATTGGGATACATCACTTTAAATGGAATTGTAGCTTCGGATGAGATTTTAATCCCGGTTCAGGCCGAGTATTTTGCTCTGGAAGGTCTGGCAGATTTATTGCAGACTTTGGATTTGGTTAAAGACCGCATACGCCCGGATATTAAAATTTTGGGAGCTGTGTTAACCATGTACGATAAAAGGACTAAACTATCCAACGATGTTTTGCAGGAACTTTATAAATATTTTCCCAACAACATTTTCAGATCGGTGATACCCAGGAGTGTTAGGTTGGCAGAGGCTCCTTCGTTTGGTAGATCTATCGCTTCTTTTGACGCTTCAAACCCGGGTGCCAAGGCATACGAAAGATTGGCAAGAGAAATTTTAGGCACCGAGGCATTTGCGCCAACGCATACTTTATGATGATGAAAAGACCATCAGGATTAGGCCGCGGTTTAGGCGCGCTCATTCCGCAGAAACAAAATGAAGTAAGGGAACAGAGGAAAGCTTACGACGAGACTCCGGAGGAGCCGGTTTTAAAAGAAGAAAAGGTTTTAGATGACGGCCAAAAAGTTTACCAATTACCAATTGATGAGATTGTTCCCAATACCAAACAGCCCAGGCTTATTTTTGACCATGAAGGATTGGAAGATTTGGTGGCATCCATCAAAGAACACGGTGTTTTGCAGCCACTTATCGTGCGCAAGCAGGATGAAGGTTATGAACTGATCGCCGGAGAACGCCGTTTACGAGCGTCAAAATTGGCGGGTTTGGATACGGTGCCGGCTTTGGTGAGGGAAGCGGGTGAACAGCAAAAGTTAGAACTTGCGATAATAGAAAATGTTCAGCGCAGGGATTTGAATCCCATCGAAGAAGCCAGAGCATACGCCCAGCTCAAAGATGAATTCGGCTTAACGCAGGAAGAAGTTGCGAAGCGCGTGGGTAAGAGCCGCCCGCAAATTGCAAATATCATCCGCTTGTTGGATTTGGAGCCCGAAATTCAAGAAGCTTTGTCTCACGGTAAAATTTCACAATCGAACGGGCGCACTTTACTTGGTATACCCGATCCGGAAGAAAGAATGAAAGTCTTTCGCCAAATGGAAAGCGGTAAATTTACCGTGCGCCAGGCAGAATCGAAAATCCCCCCAAACCGCAAACGCCCCAAAGTAATCGACCCGAATTTATTGGAGCTTGAAGCAAAGTTACGGGCCTTTTTTGGAGGTCGAGTTCAAGTAAAGCGTAAACCCGAAGGAAATGGGGAGATTAGAATCGAGTTTAACAGTGATGAGGGTTTGCAAAGGATTTTGGATATAATTCAGAATAATTAGTAATCATCGGCTATTTATGTAATCATATTCGCATATAACCCAGTTATGGTATTGATATGCGACATGTTTTCGTATAGAAACGAGTTAGATGAAATCTTCTCTCTGGCAATAATTTAAATCGTAAAAAATCCACTTATGAAAACACAGTTATTAGAAATTTCAAACAATGAAAATCAAAATCTTAGAGGTATAATATCTTTGCCTAATATCGAAATTCAAAAAGGTATAATTTGCCTTCATGGTTTTGAAAGATGTTCAACTACTGAAAAAAAATTCAAAGCACTTTCAGATAGTTTAGTTGAAAAAATGATAGCTGTTTTAAGATTAGATTTTTCAGGATGTGGTCTTTCTGATGGAGATTTTAGATATACAACAATAGAAAATCAGGCTAATGATTTTGTCATAGCTTTGAGAAGATTGAAAAAAGAAATTGGACAAGAAAAAATAAGTGTCGTCGCTCATAGTCTTGGTGCTTGTATTTTAGCAACAAAAATTGATGAAATAAAAGAAGAAATTGAAAAGATAATTTTAATCGCTCCAGCACTGAATCAGAAAGACCTTATGAGATATTGGTTTGTAACTTCTCAAATGAAAAAATCTAATCCAGAAATTGAAATTACTTGGCAAAATTACAAACAACATTTAGACGAAAATGCTTTTCAAAAAGATTGTGAAAGAAGTGATAAAATGACAAAGGCAAATTATATTGAAGCAAGATATTTTCAAGAAGCGAAAGATTTTGATTTTTCGAACAAATTTGATTCAATGAAAGATAAAATTTTACATATTCATGGTTCAAGAGATGTGGCAGTTCCAATTGAGAGCTTAAATGTAAAATTTGACAATCAAATTATTATTGAAAATGGTGATCATGATTTAGAAAAACCAAATCAATTGGAACAATGGAGAAAAGAAGTCGTGGATTTTTTACTAAAATAATAAGGAAGCCAGAGAGAAGACTCTCGCTATCGCTCGCCCTACGGGTCATCTAACAGCTGATATCTGCAAGGGCTAAAGCCACATTTTGCCACACTAAATTGATTTTTTAAGGAAGTGGCAAAACGTCAGATATCAGCGAACGTTAAGTGAAATTGTTTTAATATTTTATTATGACAAAATTATTTCTCATCACACATCCAGATGTCGTTATAGATCCAAAACAAGCTATTGATGAATGGGTGCTTTCAGAAAAAGGCATTGATAGAGCAAAAGCTTTGACGGATATACAATTTTGGAATGATATATCTGTGATCTATTCGAGTACAGAACCAAAAGCAAAGACCGTGGCTGAAATGGCCGCGCACAAATTTGCTATTCCGATTTTTGAAAATAAATGTTTAGTCGAGATAGACCGTTCTTCAACGGGTTTTATGCCATTCGATGAATTTATGACTGTACAAAAAGATTTTTTCAATAATCCCGACAGGAGCTGTAGGGGTTGGGAAACAGCTCACGCAGCGATAAAAAGAGTATCAGAATGCACTGAACAAATAATGAAAAAACATGCCGGAGAGAACATTGCTCTTGTCGGCCACGGAGCAGCTTTTGCTCTTTTGTTGAGCTACATAAAAGGTGTAGAACCAACCTTTGATCTTTGCCAAGACGGCGTTGGTTTTGTTTCTGAAATCGATTGGGATAAAAGAGAAATAATTTCGATGTGGGAGAAATATTAAAACAACATCACTTAACAGCGTGTATGCGGTTCCGCTTCGCTTCACCCATATTGCTAACGCAACATCGCATACACGCGAACGTTAGGCGAAATAAAATTTGAACCTCCCAACCACAAACCTTTTAATATTTAGAATTTTTCACTTATATTATGACCACAGCACTTATACTTATTGACTTCATAAATGAAATTGTCCACGAGAATGGAAAGCTCGCTTCAAAGGGCTACTCGGATTTCGTTAAGAATAATGATGTTTTTCAAAATCTCTCTTTTATCACGCAAAAAGCGCGTGAGAATAATATCTTAATTGTTCATGTTAAAGTTGGCTTTTCCGAGAATTACACTGAACAACCAAAATTATCTCCTTTGTTCGGAAAAGCACACGAATTCCAAGCTTTGAAACTAAATAGTTGGGCAACGGAATTTCATGAACAAATAGATGTAAAAGAGGATGATATTATTCTCACTAAATATAGAGTTAGTGCTTTTTATGGCACTCCTTTAGATTTGATTTTGAAAAACAATAATATAGACTCAATCCTCGTAGCCGGTGTCGCAACAGATTTAGCTGTTTCCAATGTTGTCAGAGATGCTCACGATAGAGATTACCAAGTGACCATTCTCGCGGACTGTTGTGCTGCGGCCAATAACGAAGACCATGAAACTGCATTATTATCATTAAAGAAGATTGCTATCGTGAAAAATTCTAAAGAAGTATTCTAATGAAGGTCGGTTCAAATTTTACTCAAGGGGACGTTTCACTTTCGCTCGTTCCTCGCTCACCCTCGCCTAACAGCGGATATGAGGTTCGGCTCTTGCAGAGCCTCAACC
>CAYOMV010000012.1:0-3662 GCA_964405175.1 uncultured Gammaproteobacteria bacterium
GGTGGATCCGGCGGGGGTGGATCCGGCGGAGGCGGTTTTGGAGGCGGCTCGGGCGATGTATTTAAAATTGTTGCCAAAAGCCCGGAAGGCTCGGTTGCGAACGCGGATTTAATTATCAGGATTTTGTTTAACAAAGACGTGGATCAAAACACGTTAGGCGCTTTTTCTATTACGCCTGCCGCAAGCGGTGCTTGGGAAGTTGATCCGGCTAATCCCAAAAGAGTAATTTTTACCCCCTCTGACCCGTGCCCCGGCGCTCCGCAAAAAACTTGTTTTGCTTTTGACAGCCAATACACGGTCACCGTCAGCACAGATCTAAGGTCCACAGCCAACCAGCAACTGCGTTGCGGGGGCTTTTACCCGGATTGCACTTTTACTTTTACTTCCGGCAACACTATCGATAATCAATCTCCATCCGTAAATATCATGAGCCTTTATGACGGCAAGAGCGTGCCTGTGGATACGGCGGTTGAAGTTCTCGCGAGAGCAAACGATGATATTGGTATTTCCGGCATGGAATGGGAAGAGGGCGGGCAAATCTTCCACAGCGACGGCCCGTTAACTTCGCCCAGCCCGCAAACTTTTGAATCATCCGGATTTTGGGATACTATAGGCAAATCCCTTAAACAAACCTACACCATAACTGTCAGATCTACCGATTTGGATTCCAATACGGGCAGTGAGTCTGTTGATGTTGTAGTCTTATCCCAACACTGTTTTGATAATCTGCAAAACAATGATGAAACAGGTATAGATTGCGGGGGCGCGGACTGTTTGGCCTGCTCCGGCGGCGCCTGCACTTCAAATAGTCAATGTGCTTCCGGAATTTGCTTAAATGGAGTCTGCGTGGAACAACCTGTTATCACCGATGTCAAACCTCTCTCCGGATCCGAAGGTACATATGTTTCCATTTGGGGCGATAACTTTGGCGATACGGGCAGTGTAACCTTTTTGGGCCCCCCGGAAGTCACTGCATCAGCTCCGCAGGCCTGTGTTGCCGCGGGCGCCGTAACTTGGTCCGATAACTATGCTTTAGTCGAAGTCCCTGGAGGCGCTTCAACGGGGCCGATCAGTCTAACCAATGCCAACAGCAATCTCACCGATCGAACTGATGACACGGTTGGGCCTGAATTCACTTTCACTTTAACCAACGAACAAGTTCCCGGCCTGTGCGGAGCCACTCCCAAAGAAGGCTTGCCCGGCACAAACGTCTCTCTCGATGGTGCAAATTTTGGCACTCCAGCTGGCTCAATTAATTTTGGCAATACTCAAGTAGCGAGCCAGAACTGGTCGAACTCATCGGTAAACTTCTTGGCGCCTGTTATTACAGCCGGCCTTTATCCTGTCTGGATTACCAATAATTCCGGCTTAGATTCAAACAAAGTGCCATTTACCGTTAAAAGCTCAAGCGCACCTCAGCCTGCGCCCGTCATTACTTATGTGGATCCGGCTCAAGCTCCTCGGGGGCAAATCATTTCCATTATTGGTGAAAGATTTGGGAATACTCCTGGAGTTGTTTATTTTTACGACAAAGCGGCCGATAAAACTTACGTGGGCGACACTTCTTTTTCTGAAGGATGCGAAGATGGCTGGTGGAAAAATAACAACATTGTCGTCAAAGTTCCTTCAGTAGACGCGAACGTGGTAAAGCCGGCCCAATTTTCCATATATATCGAACGCGCTGATTCCGAAGCTTCTAACCAAGTTGATTTTGCTTATACTGATGGCTTGGCCGGCCCCGGCATCTGCACCATAAACCCCAATAGCGGCCCGGTTGGTTCATATGTAGAACTGCATGGAGAAAATTTCAATCAATCCGCTCCGGGTAATCAGGTCGTGTTCTCAAGCGGGCAAATCGCGGATATTCTTTCATGGCAACCCGGTCAAATAGATGTAACAGTCCCGTCTTCTGCTGTCACCGGCCCTGTTTTTGCCACTGTAAACGGCCAAGATACTAATGCTGTTCAATTTGCCGTAGCCGATTGCCGCGACAACGCTTCTATCTGTGCTGCCAACCAAACCTGTTGCCCCAACGGTACTTGTGTAGACGGCGAATGCCAGGCCGCGTCTTTCAGTGCTTTATATGCTTGGCAATTTTCAACCGGAATCGTACCCAAAACGCCTCGAGTCGTGGAATTTTGCGACGCCGCATCCAATCAACTCCCATCACCTACACCATGGATAAACCATTCAGGCGGAGATCAAGTTTGTATAAATCCTGTTCCGCGCATTGGAGTTTTATTTGATATTCCCATTCAATGGCCGCCCCAAGGAAGCCCCAATACTTATTTCTCGCTTAAGAAATGTATCGGCTCGGGTGCCGACGCCTGTGATGAATTGGAAGATGTTTCCATCACCCAACCAAATATGATTTCCGGCGGTGATCCTTATGTTTCTTTCGAACCCGTAAACCAACTGGATGCTGATACTCTTTATTATGTATTTGTTTCGCGCGAAATACGTTCCGAAGATCTGGTTTACGGTACGACAATGGACGAAGATACGACTTGCCCGGAGCCGGGTTTGGGATATTGCTACCGCTTCCGCACGCGTTCTGATACCGGCCCATGTGAAATTGGAGATGTTTACGTGAATCCCGCGAAAGCTCACGTAGAAGGTAATGAAGAACAAAGCTTTGAGGCTCTGCCCGCCACAAAAGACGCGGTTTGTAATTTGATGAAATGCGAAGGCTTTGATTTTAATTGGAACACGGACCCTGTCTCTAAAGCCTGGTTAAAAAACACAGCAACGCCTAATGCCTGCAAACAAACAATAGTTTCCGGTGACCTTGAGGCTACAAATCCGCCGGTTAAAGTCTCAGCCGAAGAAGATATATCCAAAATCACCGGTTTCGCCGATTTATTCATCCAATACATTACTCCGCGCGTTGTCGCCAAATTCCCTGATTGTGATACGGCATGCTCCAATATTTACATCTGGGCGCAGATGAACACCTCGCTGTGGTCCGATCCGCCGCCCGCCGGGCAGAATTCAGCGGAAATCAAAGATCCTGTTAAACCCGGTGATTATTATCAAAACGTCAAAGTCTTCCGTTGCGCTACCGAAAACTGCTTCGAAGAAGGCTTGGTAGAAATCCCCATAAAAGTCACACTTCTGGAAAACTCGCCTTTGGCACAATATCAAAACAGACCATATAGCTTTATTCGCATCGAGCCGGTTCAAGATCTCGCGGTCGGCACTTATTATAAAGTTTGGCTAAACGGCGGAGCCGGCAACCCAATAATGAGCAAACATGGCACGCCAATGCCGCAAGAATTAAGCTGGAACTTCAGAACACGGCTGGAAAACGTCATTTGCCAACCCGATGCCGTAAATATTGCCCCCTCGCGAAAAATCGAAGATAAAATTGGTGAAACAGAACTTTTTAGAGCCATTGTCGTAAGTACCGCCGATGACTGCAGTCTGGACGGGCAAATGATTAAAACTAACCAACCCTTCACTTGGAGTTTTACCGATCCGGCTCAGCAAATTGCATCCTTCGTTTTATCGGCTATCGACACCGGCGCCGATCTGCCATCCGGTTGCACTAATAAATGCCTAGCGGCAGGCTCAGATGGAGTTTTTGGCCAAACCGCGGTTTGCGGCAACGGTATCGTAGAGACTGTAGATTCCAATTTCTGCCAAAACGGAACCGCTAAAAC
>CAYOMV010000012.1:3672-24085 GCA_964405175.1 uncultured Gammaproteobacteria bacterium
ATCAGGCGCGGGCGAGCAATGCGACGGCGGCGGTTTGTGCGACCCGGCTACATGTCTCCTTAAGCCTGTCCCCGGTGGAGATTGTGGCAATGGCATAGTGGAGTACGAAAAAGGCGAAATGTGCGACCCGGGAGTGCGCTGTTTTGGTACAACTAGCACCGCTTCAGGGCTTGAAGGTCAGCTCTGTAACACCCAAGCAATCTTTGACGCTTGCTTTGATGCCGGTGGTTTATGTGAAATAGATACTTATAATGGATGCTCGGCGGGTTGTAAAAATTTGGGAGCTTCATCCGTAGAAGGCACTACCTGCGGCAATGGTGATATAGCTGAAGGTGAAGATTGCGATTTGGGTCAAAATAACGGCAAAGGCTGTTCCAAAAACTGCCTGCACACCGGATCTTCTGCGTTTGTGGCTTCGGTTTGCGGTAATGGAATTTTAGAACCCGGCGAAACCTGCGAAGCACCGTCTGCCGGCTCGCCTGTTCCCGCCTATTGCGACAGCCAAAAATGCACCAACTTAGGGAGCCCACCTTGCGGAGATCCAACTTTCCTCAATTGCTGCGGTAACGGTTTAACCGAAGACGGCGAAGATCGCGATGATGGCAATAAGATTGCCGGAGACGGTATTGGAATCAACTGTCTCATGGAAGGCTCGTCTTGGAAATACAATAATCCCAGCTTCTGCGGAAATGGCATCTTGGAAACCGGGGAGCTTTGCGAATCAATAATAAACACCAACCAAACTCCGGTTTCCGGCGCGGTCGCGGGCGTTGGCGATGGCAATCAAGACCCGATTCAGCTCGCGGTTATCGAACCCGGCCTGGGTACTCCGGATCCGGACACGCAAATTTTACAAACTCAACTTAGCTGCAGTTATGATCAAGTAGCCGGCACAGCGGATTACGGAGTGGGATGCGGGAAAACCGATGAATCGCAATGTGATCCGGGTTCTGGCCTCGATAACAACGGCTGTTGCGCTCCTCGCCCCGCTCTTGATCCCAATTTCGCGCCATTTCCCTCGGGTGACAATAACGGGCAGGGTTTTTGCCGCAATATTTTAATCGAGGCTCATTTTGCCAACCCAATGGATGTCGGTAGTGTTTTAGGCAACTTTACGATTGCTAAGGAAGTTGCCGGCAACGACTGCCCGGATGGTACAGAGGCTTTGGCGATAGTCGAACCTCCTCAAGGATTTTTTAACTGGATCGCGTCTAAATGGCACAGTTTCATAGGTTGGATTACCGGCGAGCCTGCCATGGCCGTCTATTGCGCCAAGTCCGTATCCGGCACCTTGGCCGCCAAAGGCACATCCACAACAGCATTTGTTTATCGCTTAAACCAAGCTCTAGAGCCTAATACTCGCTACATCGTCCGCTTCGAAGGCGATAAAGACTTGCTTACCGCAAGCGATGATGGCCAAAAACAAGGCATAAAAACCGCGGGCGGTGTTGTCGCGATTGCGGATGTTGGCGGAGAAATCGCTCAAAGCAATGGTTGGCAATATTCGTGGTGGTTTGAAACCGGCAGTGATATTTGCCGTATCAATACAATAACCATCGAAGACAATGGTCCGGCAGATCCCGCATTGGATTGGAGCGAATTTTACTTTGGCAAAGCCTTCGAGGAGCATCTATTGCAAGCCAGCGCCAAATCCGTGCAAAACGGCCAAGCGCAAGCTATCAGCCCCATACCCGGGCTCTACAACTGGCTCTGGCAGCCTTGGGTGGTTAACAATCCCGAGCTCGCACAGCCTAACGACGATCAGGCGTCATACACGCAAGAAGTTACCCAATCTGCCATAAGAGTTTCGGATCAAAGCGGTTATGCCTGGGTTTTCGCGTCATTAAAAATAACCGAAGACAATTTAGGCAACGGCAACACCAAAGGTTCAATTTTAAGCAGTTCCGAACCTCTCACCATCTTTATCTGCGACAATCCTTGGCCTCCCAGAAATGAAGAAGCTTTCGCGCCCTTCCGCGATGCCGACCAATCCATTGTACAAAATCCCGAAGATCTTTGGCTTTCCAAATTTTACGAAAATCTTTTTACAACCTATCCAAACGGCCCATTTTTCAACTTTCAAACCATGTACTGCCGTGATCAGGAAAACGGCCTGTATCCCGTCTTGAACCCCAGCTTAATACCTCTGTCCCAGTCAGATATCGACTCGGGAATTCTCAGGCAATATTTGTTTACATTTACCGTACCTGCCTACAAATCCGATGGCATTGGCATCAGGATTTACCGTAATTCTTACATGGACACTCCGCTCGAATGGTATAGGCGCCAGGGCTTTACCGGTTCTCCGCAAATCTTTGAAATCGACGGCTACCCAGCCGTGCGCGATGGCGGTACGGTTTACATTGGTTTCCCAAATACAGCCGGCTTAAAACAAAATATTTATCCAAATATCTTGGTCATCTCCCACAATGTTGGCGCTTCGGAAGTGACTCAACAGATTTTTAATCTGATGGTGGAAAATCTGACCTTCAACATCAACTTCGATTTCGATAACGGCAATGTCTGTGTAAAAGGCGGAGAAACTGGCATAAGCCAGGGTGAAGTCTATCTGGACTCGCAATCAGGCGGCCCTGTTACTTGTGTTTCGGATTGGGATTGTTTAAAAATTGATAATTCTCCAAATGCCAAGCTCCGCTGTGCGAGTTTTAAGTACAAATTGCAACACGATATAAAACGATTGGCGGATTTCAAAGAAGTTAGCAAAGCCATGGACAATTATTACGCCGGCAACAGCCGCTATCCGTCGTTATCAGAGGGAACATTCCAAAAATCGCGAACCAATTCTCGCTGGCCCTCGTGGCAAGAACAGCTTGGCAACCAGCTCGGCATAACCATGCCCGTGGATCCGGTTAACCGCTTAATCACTTGCGGCCTCTGTAAACCATCCGACAATCCATCCGCGCAAAGCACCGTGCCTTGCGCAACCAATGAAGATTGCGGAGAGGGATATTTCTGCGAATCACAAGAAGGTTTTGATGGCCAAACATGTTGGAACCCGGATGAACTCAAGTTTATGTGTCCGTACATGGAAGCGGACGGATCTCAGCCCAAAACAGCCTACGATCCTTATGGCGACGACGAACCCTTCGCGCCCTCCCGCTTCTATTCTTACAGAGCCTTCGATGGCGGCCGCCGATATGAGCTCGCCGCCAACTTTGAAGTTCCGCCCATGAGTTTTGTGACCGATGCAAATGGTGAGCCGCTCCGAACTGATAATTGGTGGTATCCGCCGTTTAGCGTTGAATTAAGATACTGCAAAACCGATAATCCGATCAGCGACAACCGCTGGTGCACCGTGGATTCGGATTGTAAACCTTGTATCGATCCATCAGCCGCGTCCTGCACTCAACCCGCACCCGTCAATTCATGCCAGCCAACAGGCTTCCGCTACAAATTTAAAAATATCTGCAACAACGATATCTTGGGAGTCAGCGGTGTCTGCGGGGATGGCGTGAAAGGTTTGGTTTGCGCCGGAGGAGTCAATTTAGGCAATCAATGCGCTAATGATTCGGATTGCCCCGGTTCTACTTGTTCGGCCGAAGAATTCTGCGAGCTGGGTGAAACCAAGATTCAAACTTGTGATTATTCCGCTCCGGGCGCGGCGGACGGCTTTATGCTTACTGTTTGCGAAGATTGTCAAAAATGGGCGCAAGACCCTGTTCTTTCCGTTTGCCAGCCCAAATTACTGTGTGGAAACGGCCGCTTAGACGGCTATTGCGGAGGTATTAGCACCGGCGGTGCTTGCACCACGGATGCGGATTGTGACGGCGGTCAAACTTGTGAGATTCAAGAAACCTGCGATGACGGAGTATTAAACGGCACATACGGCCACTGTAATTTGGATTGCAACGGCTACGATAAATTCTGCGGCGACGGCCAGCTAAGCCCGGGTGAACTCTGCGACCGCGGAGCCGACCCCGGTACGGGTAATGGCGCTTATTGCGCCAATACGGCAGCCTGCTATGGCTCCGTCCCCTTGGCTCAAACTTGCGGCCTTGGTTGTACCGGCAAAGCGCCTTACTGCGGAGACGGCAAAACCAACGGTCCCGAACAATGCGACGGCGAAGTTCTGCGTACAATCACAGCCATCTGTTCCGAAGGCCCGTATAAAGAACAGCCTTGCGCAACAAATGAAGATTGCGGGGGCTATCTTTGCGGACCTGCCGCTGGAATCTGTGATAAAAGTACAATGCCTCAGAAGCTTTGCAGAACCAATGAGGATTGCCCGGGAACAAGTTGTATAATTAATCCAATACCCAATAAAAAAGGACTGAATTATCAATCCTGCGAGGGTTTCACACAAACCCGTTGCGCAACCGCCGCGCAGGTGTGCTTAACGGCCTCGGAGCGAGATTCATTAATCAAAGGCACTCTTTTTGCGAATAACCCTAACATAGCTTCAACATATCAATCCTGCCAAACAAATGCCGGCTGTGACGGTGGCCGCGAATGCGTACCTTTGAATTTGGGCTTAAATTGCGATACAAATGCCCAGTGTTCCAATCAAAATGAAAGCGGTGTCTGCCGTGAATACGCCACCGAACACATCCGCCGATGTGAAGATCCGGGTACCGCGAATCAATGCGATTGGGAACCTAATTGGTCAAAATGCACGATCGCTAACTTCTGCGGTGACGGTATTTTAAATGCGGGCGAAGAATGCGACGACGGTATAGAAAACGGAAACAATAAAGCGTGTTTGCCTACTTGCAAACTCAACGTTTGCGGCGACGGCCACCTGTTTACCAATGTGGAAGAATGCGACCATGGCGATAACAACGGCAAATCAGCCTGCAGCGCCCAATACGGATCAACCTGCAACGATTGCTCTTTGCAATGCAAGATCCTGGCCAAAGCCGGCGGCTACTGCGGCAACGACATCAAAGAACCCGGCGAACAGTGTGATGGGAATATCCCGGTGGAAACCGCTAATTACAACCCGGCAAACTATATCCTTGGTTCAGAAGTAACTACAACCAATTCAAATACAATTGCCTTAAAAGATTATGTAGGCAATGTTTGCGACAACCCTCCCTGTCAAATTATGGCTGATGGTAATACTGAAACAGATCTGACCTGTGAACAGTTGGGTTATGACTTTGCGCTAAACAGTCAGCTTAATAGAGCTATCGAGATAATAGATAAATCTAAAGCCTTCTGGGAATCTGGTCAGGGCTATGTTCCTAATGAATACACACAAGGAGTGAATTTCTGGTATGAACCTCCGACAGGAGTTCCGGGTTTTCTTGATTTAACAGATGATTTTGAAGAAAATATTCTATTGAATAAGATCCTTTGGGATTGCGGTATATTAGCTGACAACGGGAATGTTAATCTTTACTGGAAACCGCAAAGCGAATGGCCTTCTCGTACAGCATTCTTTACCTGCGTCAACCAAATAGGTTCCATGTGGGGCTTTAGAACTGTCTTCGAATCAAACAGTAAACCAATCTGTTCCGCGGATTGCAAACCTGCCGGTTGCGGGCGATGCTCTGACGAGATTGGCGACGCTGATATTCATGGTTATATTTTAGATCGCGTCTGGCTCCAGCCGGTTCCTACGGCTCGTGTCACCCTGCAATATCGTGGAGTTAACGTGGACCAAGTTTTAACTGATGAAAACGGCTGGTTTGAATTTAAGAATTTATCAAATCGCGGCGAGTGCGACAGATATAGATTGGTTATTGATAAATTTGATAACAATATCTGTACAGAGTTATCGGGCAACCGTCCTGACGGGGCTTGCTTACCCGACATCGCCCAGCCGTTTAATATGGCAATAGATGAAGGTAAAAACGGCGGCTATTGGTCTTTTACAACTGATGAATTCTCAGCTGAGAGCTTCCCGTACCAAGAAATGCTGGGAGTTATCTTCATCTACCCGCGCCCGGCCAAAGGCGAAGGATATATCAGTTATGGGCGTCCCAGCATTTTAAGCAAAGAAGGTTGGGATCGCTTGCAATCATGTAAAGAAAACCCATCAGGCCCCGGCTGCCAAGAACAAGTCATCAATCTTTGGTTCCCATGGGATAAAATGTGGGCGCCTCATGTCATTTGGCCTGAGAATCAAGCTCGATTATTCCCATGGGTCAATTCCGGCTTAAATAATAGCGCCAATCCAACCACAATAAGTCAATGGGGCTATGATAAATGCGATTATACAAACCGCGGAACAAGTGATGTGCATCCGGATAGCGGAGCGCAAAATTTAACTTGCGCCCGTGATTATAATTGGATGAATCAGGGCAACTATAGCAATCTTGGTGTCGCTCCCCATACAGGACTTGTTTGTCCAACCTTAAAATGGGATCGCAGAAAAACAGATAACTGCCCCTTGATTGGTGTTACTGAATGCGTTGAAGCTTGCTCCAATGGCGAAGGCGCGTGGAGAATTTTAAACGAATGGTTGGATGTTAATTTAGCAACTAATTGTCAGGCCGCTTGCAACCCCACCGGTTCATGTCCCGCTGATCCCCAGGTCGGGTTGATGGATCTGTCCCGTTGCCATCTAGAGATTCATAACGGGCAGGTTACGGGTTTATTCCGCTTTGCTGATCCTGTTGATTTAACCAAGCCTCTGGAAAATCTTAATCAGCCTATCCAACTATATTTCGCTGGCCCTGATTATGAACCATTTAAAAAAGAGAGTTTTTACACAGCGCCGTTAACTGACGCAGAAATCAACACCTGGGTTGCAGGCACCAAGCCTCAAAAATACTCATCTACTACCACTTATCCTAATTATCCGGATCGTATTCTTTCCTGGCGTGAGTACTGGGCAAAGACTGATACTCAGGTGTATATCACTACCCACGATTCAATTAATTCGGTTAAAGCCAATAATGGAGTTTCAACTCCAACCGATTTCACCAAACCATTTTGGCATATAGCCAGTGTCTCAGCGCAAGGGCAGATTAATATCCATAACGAATGGCAGGCTGGATCAGATTTGGGTTATACGCAAGGTCAAGGGGGAGTGTATGTTCAACCCAATACAGCAGTTGATTATGCTTACACGAGCTCAGCACTAAGACCTGATGGAATGGCATGCTGGAATAACTTTGGCGCGGCGTGTAAATATGATCCTTCAAAAAACCCTTGGGCTCACATTTGCGTTCTCCCATTTAATTTGGAAGTAAAAGGAATATTAAATAACCTAAACATGATAAATAACGAACCGTTTACCAATGTATCTGTCTACCAAAACTTCTGTACAAATTTCTGGAACGCCTACGGATTGCAAGGTACGCAATATCTAAGCAAAAACGCTACGGGCGCGAATGCCTACACGGATTGGATCCGGCGTTACGCAAATATAAACTGGTAATATGAATAAACTGTATTACATCATTTTCTTTGTGGGGATTTCGGTATTGGCCATAGCCGGCATTGTTTGGTACTTGCGATCCTCCGGTCCTGAATCGCCCAGATACAACCCCTTTGCCAATTCTCAAGGGGTCGCAGAGGAAACGTTGTATGACCCACCCTCTGTTTTCATGCCCGCAAACGGCTACACAACACCAACCTACGCCGAAGAACCTGCTTCTGAAATGATCCCCCTAACCCTCCCTCCCGGACTTCAATAAATAATTACTTTCAATTAATTCCAATTTCTCACACATTATCTCAGTTATTTACACAGCAAGAGTAGTTAAAAAAAGATGATATCAACGAAAGAAATTGATAATAATTGATAGTAAATGAAAATAACTGAAATCTAACTCCTAATTATCCAAAGTTTATGTTCGACGCCCCCGACAATCTCCCCGTGGAACCCAATCAAGGTTCCGGCAATACACAGCCGCCTCAAGCTCCCAAAGCTCCCGCCCCTGCTCCCGAGCCGCAAAAGATGGAAGGGGGTATCAACGTACCCGGGACCAAGGAACCCGAAGATATTTTTGCGGATATAAAAGAACCGATCAAAACTTCTCCGCAAACTCCGGCCCCCGGTACAGAGCCGTCCGCGCCCAAAAAAGGCTTTCCCTGGAAAGTTATTTTGGGCATTGTTATTCCTCTTGTCGTAATCGGTTTGGGAATTGGCGGTTATTATATATTCCAAGAATATTTTGCTGGCCAAGACGCGAGCCTGGTAACAGACACCGGCAAAACAGTTGCTCCTACCACCATCCCTTCCACATCCGAACCTTCAGATTCACCGCCCATAAATTCTCCGATACCGGAGCCTGATGAAGATAAACTTGCCGCGTCTCAAGCTTCGATGGCTTTGTTAAAAGCTCAAGCCGAAGAAGAGCAAAGGCAGATGGAAATGGCTACTTCTGCGGAAATGATGGATATGCAAACCCTGCCCGACATTGGCCAGCCCGAATCCGCGACATCTTCCGGCGTTCCTGAACCCATAGAAGCCGAGGAACAGGTTGTGTTCGAATTGGTTCCGGGTATTGATTCGGATGAAGACGGGCTTACCAACTCCGAAGAGCTTTTATTGGGCACAGACCCCAATCTTGCTGATTCAGACGGCGATGGATATTCGGATGGATCGGAATTAAATAACGGCTATGATCCGGCCGCTCCACAGATGAAACTGGCCGACTCATCAGCTATTAAAACGGAAAAAATCGGAACGGTTGTATTTACCGTTCCCTCCGCATGGAAAAGAAATCCGGGCCCGGCAGGATCCGTAATCTTGTACACCGGCACGCCTGCCAGCATAAATGTTTCCATGGAATCGTACGCCAACGGCGGCTCTCTGGTGGATTGGCTGATAAAAAACAACCCCCAAACCAGCAGCGACGATTATTCTTATGGTGAAAACAAAGATGGAGGCGAACTCGTTTATGCGGATGATGAATTAACGGCTTGGCTGCTAATGGGCAATACAATATACACGTTAAAATATACACCTAATGGAGCAACCAGCTTGGATTTCGCAACCTTGTTTAAATATCTTGCCCAAAGCGCGGCAATGTCTAAATAAATCAATATGCCGGAAAAAGATAATCAACCAAAAAGCAAACCGGAACCGGTAACCGCAAAACCGGATACGAGCGATACGGAAAAACAAATCCACGTAATACCGGATCAATTTTATGGCGCCGCCTTAAAGACTGCTTTGCAAGTGAAAAAATCAGAAACCCAATCCGGCCCCTCAGTTCCTCAAAAGAAAAAATCCCCGCTGATCCCCATTATCATCGCGGTTCTTTTATTGATAGCCGTGGGAGTTGGCGCTTACTTCGCGTATGTTTATAGAGATTCTCTGTTTGGAGCCCCGGCCGAACCTGTCGCGGTAGCCGAACCCGAGCCCGAACCAGAACCAGAACCCGAGCCGCCCCCGCCTCCGCCTCCGCCCAGCGCGCCAAGCGGCCTAACAGCCACCTCAACAAATCCCAGAAGTGTAACTTTGAGCTGGACGGATACATCAGACAATGAGTCGGCTTTTCGTATAGAGCGCCGTTTGGAAGACCAAACTATCTATTCTCGAGTAACCGATTTGCCTCCCAATAGCACAAATTTTCAAGATAATTCGGTTCAAGCAAGTTCTACATATTTTTATAGAATAATCGCACGAAACGCAGAGGGCGAATCCGGAAGCAGTAACGAGGCTAGTGTCACTACTCCGGCACTGCCGCCACCTCCCAAAGAACAAGAACCTCTTCCTCCCGCGGGCTTGGATACTGATTCAGATGGAATTACGGATTTGGAAGAAGCTATTTTTGGCGCCGATCCCCGCAGTCCGGATACCGACGGAGATGGATTTTTAGATGGTAATGAGGTATTTAATTTATACAATCCCAATGGCCGCGCGCCCGCCAAGCTCACCGAAAGCGGCTTGATAAAACAAATTACAGCTGATTTGGGCTGGAAGATGTTGATTCCCGAAGATTGGGAATTAGCCATGGATCAAGAAGATGGCTCCAGAGCCACAATCAAATCAAGTCATGGAGAAAGTTTTCTTGTAAGTATCGAAGAAAACCCTCAAGGTATAGCTGTATTGGATTGGTATGTGGCAAAAAATCCAGACGTTGATAAAACAAAACTTTTAATTTATCGCTCTAAAGGCGGATACGAAGGCATTATTGGTGAAGATTTATTAACCACCTATTTACCTTGGAATGGAAAGATTTTTATTTTCAAATACGAAATGAATGATCAGCCGTTTATCAACTACCGCACCGTCTATTCGATGATGTTAAACTCGCTTGAATTATCCGGCCTTTCCAGCAGGCTTATCCCCGCGGGCACGGGCCAATTGCCATTTGAACCCGCTGCTACAAAACAGGGAGAAATTACCCAACCGGTTTCCGTTACAGAAACAACTTCGACAGATGATGCCGTGGAAGTTTTTCCTGAACCCGCACCGTCGCAAGAACAAGAAAGCGCAACCTCGTCAGAACAATCATGAAAATAATAAGCCACAAACAACCTGAAATCAATATAATCGGCAGAGTGCCTGTTCCTTTTTCTAAAATAAAAATCCGTAAGCTCATACTTAAAATATTAGAAACGAGCGCAATAAATGCATCAAGTTTAGGGATTCTGTTTGTATCAAGCAACAAGATGCGTGCATTGAACCAAGCTTACCGAAAAATCGATAAACCCACGGATGTACTTTCTTTTTTATATGAAAGCCACAAGAATAATGGGTTAGAGGGAGATATTGTCGTCTGTCCGGCATACGTGAAACAGGATATAAAAGCCACTGATACCGAATTCGAAGAACAAATTAAAAGATTGTTTGTGCACGCGATATTGCATCTTGCGGGCATGGACCACAAAACCGAAACCCAAGCTCAAAAAATGTTTGGCAAGCAAGAGAAAATACTGAAGAAAATATGATAAGTCCGAAATTTCTAAAGAAAAGTTTCAAAAATGCCTGGCAGGGTATTAAGATAGCCTTTAAAGAAGAGCAAAGTTTTAGGATCCAGATTGGCGCTTCTTTGATTGTGGGCATCTTAATATTGGCTCTACCTTTGGAAAGATGGGAAACCGCGCTTTTGGTACTATGCATCGGTGCAGTGCTTGTGTTAGAATTACTGAATAGCATTATTGAGCGGTTTGTGGATATCGTTAAGCCTCGCGTGCACGAATACGCGCGCATAGTTAAGGATTTGTCAGCCGCCGCCGTGCTTGTTATGGCCTTTACTGCGGGTATTTTGGCTGTAATTATTTTTTGGCCGTATTTACATCTACTAGGAAGATTATGAAAGGGCAACTAATTGTAGGATTGGATTTAGGTTCCTCCGCGATTCGCATCGTAGCCGGTCAAATAATGCCGGAAAAGGGCGAATTGGGTCCGTTAACGTGCATTGGCGCGGCGGAAACAAAATCCGAAGGCATATCAAAAGCCAGCATCAGTTCATTTGAGGATGCTGTGAGTTCGATTTCCGCCTGTCTCGACCAAGCGGAAAGAGTAATCGGTATCCCCATAGAGGAAGTTTACGTAAGTATAGGAGGTACTCAAATAGAAGTTGCCGATGCTAAAGGCATCATTGGAGTCTCCAGAAACGATCAAACCATCAAAAAAGAAGATGTTTTGCGCGCTATAGACGCGGCACGCGCATACGCGCAGACACCGAATTACGAAATTATCCATGTATTGCCTAAAAAATTCAGCGTAGACAGCCAAAATGACATCAAAGACCCTGTAGGAATGCAGGGGATTCGTTTGGAGTCTGAAGTAAAAATAATTCAGGGTTTATCCAATCATCTCCGCAATATCACCAAAGCCGTCTTTCGCACCAAGGTAGACATAATAGAACTCGTTTACTCTCCAATCGCGGCGGCTGAAGCGGTAATGGGTAAGCGTGCCAAAGAGCAAGGAGTTTGTGTAATTAACATGGGCGCAACCACAACGGGTATAGCTGTTTATGAAGATAACGAATTAATCCATGCCAGCACGCTCCTCATCGGATCCGACCATATAACATCGGATTTGGTTTATACGCTAAGAACCTCATTTGATGTAGCGGAACGGTTGAAACGAGCAAAAGGTTCCGCAAAGCCCGAAGATCTCGGTAAAGAAGATATAGTTAACCTGAAAGATTATGGCGCGGAAACCAGCGAAGAAGTGCAATTAAAATTTATCGCCGAGGTAATCGAAGCGCGTGTTGAAGAGATTTTTGAAAAAATAGAAGAAGAACTTAAAAAAATCGAACGCTCAGGAATGCTGCCCGCGGGAATAATTATAACCGGCGGCGGAGCCAAGCTCCCCGGTATCACCGAAGTCGCTCGCAGGGTTTTTCATCTGCCGGCAAGTGTCGGAGCTTCAAGTATAGAGAGTTCTGTTCCTGAGCTGGTACAAGATCCTGCTTTTGCGACAGCTGTAGGATTGGTTGAATGGGGTTATGAGGCGGAAAAACAGGATGGTGCGTCTGGCTTTAGTTCGGGTGGTAAGCTGAGTGGATTGGTCGATAAAGCCACCGAACCTCTAAAAAAGATTTTTAAAAGCTTCATGCCCTAATACAAACACATCAATTTGAATATATAAGTTACAAACAGTTTTACAGCTAATATTAAACAACAAATAGCCGGCTTAGGTCGGTTTTATAATTACGAACTTCTTACTTGAGATGTTAATGTGTATGTGGATAAGTATAATCGTACGCTAAAAAAAACGCTTGACGCATGGATTGCAAGTGGGTAAGCTCGTAAGACATAAAGAGCAAAAATTTAGCTCAACATACATTACTTTGTTCACACTTATTACTCATTATATGCCAGAAATTAAACCAGAAATAGAGACATCCGCGAAAATTAAAGTTGTGGGAGTCGGCGGATCGGGAGGTTCTGCTGTCAATCGAATGATACAAGCTAAAATTCGCGGCGTTGAATTTATCGTCATGAATACGGATGTGCAGGCACTGCATGCTTCAATGGCAAGTAAAAAAATCCAACTGGGCAAAACCGTTTCTCGCGGTTTGGGAGCTGGTATGAATCCTGAAGTAGGCGCACGCGCCGCCGAAGAAAGCGCGGACGAAATCCGAGAGGCGTTAAAGGGTGCTGACATGGTTTTCATTACAAGCGGTATGGGCGGCGGTACGGGCTCCGGTGCGGCGCCCAAAGTTGCTGAAATCGCCAGAGAGCAGGGGATACTTACGGTTGCGGTCGTTACTCGCCCCTTTCAGTTCGAGGGTTATCAACGCAAGGCTATAGCCGATGACGCACACGAAAAACTAAACCAACATGTAGACACAATTATTACAATTCCCAACGACCGCATACTGCAAATCATCGACAGAAAAACTTCTATAATGGATGCTTTCGAAATAGTAGATGATGTTCTGCGCCAAGGTGTGCAAGGCATTTCCGATATCATATCCGTTCCCGGCCTTATCAACGTAGACTTCGCGGACGCGCGATCGATTATGGAAAACCGCGGTGCCGCTCTTATGGGTATCGGTAAAGGCAGTGGGGAAAATCGCGCGGCAGACGCCGCCAAGGCGGCCATTGCTTCGCCTTTGCTCGAAGTCTCCATAGACGGAGCTAAAGGCATTTTATTTACCGTCACCGGCGGGTCAAACTTGGGCATGTACGAAGTAACGGAAGCCGCTAAAGTAATAACCGAATCCGCCGACCCCCAGGCTCGCATTATATTTGGCGCTATTTTAGACGAGTCCTTGAAAGATGAAGTTAAGGTAACTGTTATGGCAACAGGTTTTGAGGATAGAGTTATGCAACATCGTTCGGTCGTGGCGGGCGGCACATATAATCATGAACAAAAATTAGATCTTGAAAAGGTAAGTTTCCAAAGGCCTCTGCCGGAAAACCGAGTTCCTGAAACCTATCCAAAACCCGCGGCGAATACCGTCAAAGAAAATATTCCTCAAAAAGAGGAGTCTGTAATGCCGGAGAAAAGCAAAACGGATTCTGTGCCCGCGAGCCACCAGCCCCATATCCAACCGCCAAGTTACGCGCCTCTAAGTAAAGAACCGCCCAAGCCGGCCGAACCTCAGCGGATTGCTCCTGAAAAAGAAAAATCCGAAGAAGAAGAGATTGCCGATATACCTGCCTGGTTCCGCAAGAAAATGATGTAATTTTTCGCAGGGCGAAAATTAAACTTTCAAAACCTCAAAAAGATACAAACATTAACAAGCGCTGTTTCGTGCAGGTTTGTTTTTTTGTATTCAAAAGCACAATCTAAGTGCGACCAATGTACACAATATTTACTTGTTACAAGATACATGTTATATGTTACATGAGATATGCATTGTCCCGTATGCAATAACCCCGATACTAAAGTTGTCGATTCCCGCTTAAGCACCGACGGGATCAGCATCCGCAGGCGCAGAGTTTGTGAAAAATGCGAGCACAGGTTCTCTACCGTGGAAGAAATTGCCTTGCTTGATACAACTGTAATAAAGCGAGACGGCCGCCGTGAAATCTATAACCGCGACAAGCTGACATCCGGTTTGCGCAAAGCGCTCGAAAAAAGATCATATACGGAAGACGGTTTCCGTGGGCTGGTCCATCACATAGAAAGTGATATCGCCAAGCAAGGATCTTCGGAACTCACAAGCTCTAATCTTGGTGAAATAATCATGAACCATCTGCGAGGATTTGATAAAGTTGCATATATACGATACGCGTCAGTGTACCGCGCTTTTGAAGACGTTCAAACCTTTCAAAAAGCTCTAGATGAGCTGAGGTCTAAAAAAAAGAAAAAATAAAAGCCTGAAAGAGCAAAGTTTTTTAGGCGTATAAACCATTGAAAGAATAAGGAATTTTTTTGGTTTTATATATGAATAAAAACGGTTTTACGCAAATCGCGATCTCCTTTTTTGCCGGTATTGCCGGCGCGGCTTTGGTAGTTGCGGTATATTTTTCGGTTAATAAAATCAATGACATTGCGAGTATGAGTGGATTGGGTGCTTCTTTGATTTTTCCGGATCAGACGGCAGGAGCCGTGCAAGCACCCTCTGAGCTGTCAATATCCCAATGGGATGATTATTTAACCAATATGGTGGATCGCGTCCAGCCGGCAGTTGTGGCGGTAGCTGTTACAAAAGATATTCCGGTCTATCGGCGCGGGTATGTGGATCCGAGTTTGAATGATTTTTTTGATAATCCTTTTTTTGAAGAATTCTTTGGAGATCGATTGCAAAATCAATTTCCCGAAAATCAAGAATTTCAGCAAAGACGTGTTGGCGGCGGCTCTGGTTTTATCGCCACGGCGAACGGTATTGTTGTAACCAATAACCACGTTGTAGATGATAAGGGCGCTGAATATACCGTAGTTTCGAGCGATGGTACTGAATACGAGGCCAAGGTTTTGGCTAGAGATCCGGTATATGATTTGGCCTATCTTAAAATTGAGGGTGATGATTTCAGTTACTTGGAATTCGCGGATTCTGATGATATAGAATTGGGTCAAACCGTTTTTGCGATCGGTAATGCCCTTGATGAATTCCGTAATACTGTAACAAGCGGCATAGTATCCGGCTTAAACCGGACTCTTATGGCCAGAACCGGTTTTGGCACCGCGGAAGTGATCGAAGAAGCGATTCAAACCGACGCCGCTATCAATCCGGGCAATTCCGGCGGTCCGCTTTTAGACATCAACGGCAAAGTAATCGGTGTTAACACAGCCATGTCTTTGCAGGGGCAGTTAATCGGTTTTGCCTTGCCGTCGAATCTTGTAAAACGCGGATTGGCTCAAGTGCAAGCAACGGGCAAGATTTCCCGTGCTTGGCTGGGAGTTCGCTATCAAATGATCGATGATGAATTAATGGAAGATAAAGACCTGCAATTCGATTACGGCGCCTTGATTGTCAGTGGCCAAGATTCCGCCGAACCGGCAATAGTACCCGGTTCCCCGGCTGACAATGCAGGCTTGCGTGAAAACGACATTATTCTCGAGGTTGATGGAGATAAGATAAATAGGAATAATTCATTGATGCGGGTAATTGCCGGTAAGAGCCCGGGCGATACAATCGAACTCAAAATTTCCCGCTCCGGCGAAGAACAAACAATCCGCGTCACGCTGGAAGAGAGGGAATAGCCCAACCGGAGCCGAAAGTGTAAAGTATAAACTATAAAGAGTTGATCAAATATCGAAGCTTAAAAGCCCCTCTTTTTTAGTGGTTAAAGAAACTCTTTGCAGTTTCCACTTTTAAGTTTGTACTGTAAAATAAACTCATTATGCCGAAAATGAAAAAACGCACTAAAATCGTCTGTACCATTGGTCCGGCTTCTTCATCCGCGCAAACCCTGGGCGATCTCATGGATGCCGGTATGAACGTTGCTCGCCTCAATTTTTCGCACGGAACATACGCGGAACATAAAAAAATCATAAACAATATCCGCGCTGAAGCTCAAGCTCGCCAACTTCCCATCGGAATCATGCAAGATTTGCAAGGCCCCAAAATCCGCGTTGGAAATATAGATCAAAAAGGAATTGAATTAAAAGCCGGGCAAGAAATAATCCTCACCACATCTGCCAAGCCTGCCAAAGGCAAAATTCCGGTTACTTACGCAAACCTGCATAAAGATGCCGAAACCGGCCAAAAAATTCTTTTAGACGACGGTTTAATGGATATGCAGGTCGTTAAAGTCACCGGTCGTGATGTGCATTGCAAGGTCGGTACCGGGGGCATTCTTCTCCCTCACAAAGGCATTAATCTGCCCGAAACAAACGTAAGCGCGTCTTCATTATCCGATAAAGACAAGAAAGACGCCTTCTTTGGAGTTAAAAACGACGTCGATTTTATTGCCCTGTCATTTGTCCGTTCCGCCAAGGATATTTTGGATCTGCGCTATCTTATTAAGAAGTACGAAAAACAGTTAAAGAAAAAACCGGCTACCGATATTCGCATTATCGCCAAAATCGAAAAACGAGAAGCTGTTGAGTGTATCGATGATATTTTGCAAGTTGTAGATTGTATCATGGTTGCGCGTGGCGATTTGGGAATAGAAATTCCGGCTGAAGATGTCCCGCTTGTGCAAAAAATTCTCATCGATAAAGCTCGCGCCGCGGCCAAGCCCGTTATTGTTGCCACGCAAATGCTCGATTCCATGATTCGCAACCCCCGCCCCACACGCGCCGAAGTATCCGATGTGGCTAACGCGGTTATCGACAGCACGGATGCCATCATGCTTTCAGGTGAAACGGCCACCGGCAAATATCCCGTGCAAACGGTTGCTACCATGGCGCGAATCGCCGTTAAGACCGAAACATCAAAATTCGACGACGTGCCTCCGCCCAAAATCAAAAAATATGAAACCGAAGAAGACGCCATGTCTTCGGTGGGCACTATTTTAGCTCGCAGTACTGATACAAAGCTCATCCTTGTCGCTTCATTATCCGGATCTGCCGGCCGCATCGTTAGCCGATACCGCCCCGAAATCCCTATACTTGTTTCTACCAACCACTCCCGCGTGGCTCGCCAGCTCAATATATCGTGGAATGTTACACCTTTCGTTTTGCCTTCTTGCACAAGTATCGAAGAGCTTATCGAGCGGGCTTTAGCTTATCTTTTGCAAAATAAGTTAGTTAAAAAAACCGAAAATGTCGTGGTTATCGCCGGCGAGCCGGTTGGCGTATCCGGCCACATCAACTTTGTCGAAATTCGCAAAGTCGAGGGCGTTGTTTAAATCGCTAAAAGCTTGATTAATAAAATTGTACGTTGTGCATGATAAGATGTACAATTGTTTGGTATGCCAAAAAAACAAGTCAAATATGTTCTTCCTTTTAGCAAAATAAGATTAAAAGATCTTTCCAAGGTGGGCGGAAAAAACGCTTCTCTGGGCGAGATGTTTCAAAAACTCACTTCTCGCGGCATCCCCGTCCCTGATGGCTTCGCGGTTACAACAGAAGCCTACTGGGCATTTGTTAAAGCAAATCGGCTGGATTCTTTTATTAAAGACAGTTTGCATGATCTGAATATTAATAACTCGGCTGATTTGGCCAAGCGCGGTCACAAAATCAGGCAGGCTTTTTTATCAGGCCGGATGCCCGACAAAGTGGCTCAAGCTATACAAAAAGAATATCAAGCTTTAAGCCGTCGAGCCGGCACTAAACATCCGAATATCGACGTGGCTGTCAGGTCTTCCGCGACGGCCGAAGATTTACCGCACGCTTCTTTCGCGGGCCAGCAAGAATCATTTTTACACGTTGTAGGAGAAGAGGAGCTGTTGGAAAAAGTCGTTCGATCTATGGCCTCGCTTTTTACGGATAGAGCCATAGCCTACAGAGTCAACAATAAATTCAGCCATTTTAAAGTCGCGTTATCAGTAGGTGTCCAACAGATGGTTCGCTCGGATATAGCGTCTTCCGGTGTCATGTTTACCATCCATACCGAATCCGGTTTCCGCGACACGGTTCTTATAAACTCATCCTTCGGACTGGGCGAAAGCGTTGTTAAAGGAATGGTTAATCCGGATCAATTTTTAGTATACAAGCCCTTATATTCAAAAGGATATCCGGCAATTATCGAGCATCGTTTAGGCGACAAGGCTAAAAAGGTGATTTACAATCCAAATACTTCGAGCCGAGCACAAACTAAAATCATTAAAACAGACTCCCAAGAGCGCGTTAAGTGGTCGCTTAAAGACGAGGAAGTTTTAAAACTGGCCGGATGGGGAGTGGAAATTGAGAAATATTTTACCAATTTAAATAAACGTGATACGCCCATGGACATAGAATGGGCTAAAGACGGTAAGACGGGCGAATTGTTCATTGTGCAAGCGCGTCCCGAAACCGTGGCATCACAAAAAAATCGTGAAGTCATTAAGGTTTATCGATTAAAAGAAACCGCGAAACCGTTTTTATTCGGTACGGCCGTAGGTCAAAAAGTAGGAGCCGGAAATGTAAAAAAATTAAAATCACCCGAGGAATTAAATAAGTTTAAAGACGGCGAAGTCTTGGTTGCTCATATGACAGATCCGGATTGGGTGCCTGTCATGAAAAAATCCAGCGCTATTATTACCGAACAGGGCGGCCGTACATGCCACGCAGCTATTGTGAGCCGAGAGCTTGGTATTCCATGCGTAGTTGGAGTTGAAAGTGCTTTTAGTAAACTTAAAGACGGGCAAAAAGTTACGGTTAGCGCCGCTGACGGGGAAGAAGGCCATGTATACAAAAACATTCTTGATTTTGAAGTGGAAGAGATTCGGCTCAAAAGGCCTAAAAAAATGCCGGTTAAAATAATGGTTAATATCGGTAATCCGGATTTGGCTCTAAACTACGCCTCTTTACCGGTCGACGGAGTGGGTTTGGCGCGCTTGGAATTCATATTAAGCCAGGCGGTTAAAGTTCATCCCATGTCCGCTTTAAAGCCCGGCAAGCTTGATGAAAGAACAAAAAATAAAATATCCAAGCTCACTAAAGGATACTCGTCGCCCAAAGCATATGTCGTTTCCACTTTGGCCGAGGGCATGGCCAAGATCGCGGCGGCATATTATCCCAAGCCGGTTATTGTGCGCCTTTCCGATTTTAAAACCAATGAATATGCCAACTTAATCGGAGGGGAACTTTTTGAACCAAACGAAGCCAATCCTATGCTGGGCTGGCGCGGAGCATCCCGATATTACGATCCTGATTATGCGCTGGGTTTTGCTCTTGAATGCGCGGCCGTCCGGCACGCGCGTGAAACTTTGGGTTTATCAAACATTGTAATCATGATTCCTTTTTGCCGAACAGTGGAAGAGGCTAAGATGGTTCTAAAAGTATTACGCGACAACAAATTGGCTCGCGGTAAAAAAGGCCTCAAAATTTACATGATGGTCGAAATTCCCTCCAACGTAATCTTAGCCGATCAATTCGCCAAATTATTCGATGGCTTTTCTATCGGCTCTAACGATCTTACCCAGCTCGCTTTGGGTGTGGATCGTGATTCTGCCCTGGTAAGCAAAATATACGACGAACGCAACCCCGCTGTATTAAGCTTAATCTCCCAAGTCATAAAAACAGCCAAATTAGCCGGTATACCGGTAGGAATCTGCGGGCAGGCCCCTTCCGACTACCCGGATTTCGCCAAGTTTCTGGTTAAGCAAAAAATCCACTCGATCTCACTCACGCCGGATACGGTGATGAGTACGATGAAGAAATTGTCACAAAAATAATCAGCAAGTTCATAAAAAACCCAAGTCACTTAATAAACAAAAAATCCCTAAATAAAGGGATTTTTTTATACATAAAAATATCCTTTTTAACAAAAAGGTTAGAAATCCCAAATCCAAAAAAGTTTTGAATTTTATGTATTGGATTTTGTTTCTTCTTGCCAGCGCACCCCGTAGCCTTGGTTAAGGTGTGTTTCTTTGAAAGTTTAGAGATTTTTCTAGAGTGTTGTCTTCCCAATCCTCAAAATAAGCTCCCACTGTTCATCGCTAACCGGCATTACCGTGAGCTTGGGCTGGCTTTTAATCGGCAAGATATTCAGCACGGGAGTATTGCGGATCTCATCTTGGCTTACCATTCTTACCATCTCCGTAACCGGCT
>CAYOMV010000013.1:0-3094 GCA_964405175.1 uncultured Gammaproteobacteria bacterium
ACTGAGCGGAGTTTTGAATGGATCGATGGGTGGTGCATTGAGTATAGAATGCGGGCAGTCGGATGACGGGTTGACAAATGTCAAAATATATGTTAAATTATCATGTTGTTAAAAATAAAGGAGACAACATGGACATTACATATCTCAGTGTGAGTGAGCTTTTGCCAAAGTCAATTCCCATTTCGCCATGGGTAGTTGATCATGCCGAGTTTTTAGAAGAAAGCCGTCAATATTTTTCAGCTATCGCGTTCCTGACTCAGCGTTACGACGTTGATCGTAATGTTGTGGAACCAGGAACTCCTGAGTGGCAAGAAATTGTTTTCGGAAATTTGAATGAGTGCCCGCACGTCAAAGCTCTTCCTTGGCTTGCATCACTAAGTGATAAACAAGTTGAGCATCTCATTCAACTAACTATGCAACGAATGGGGTCCTCTAAGGATCTTGCAGCGATCTACATCACGGGTTCCCGTGAAGATTTCGCGAAAGGCAGATTCTCGGATCCGGCATTCGAAGCCATTATTGATGGCACCATGGTCAACGAGTGTCTGGTAGACTATGACGAGGCCTATGTCATGGCTTACTTTCTTGCACGTGATCCACGATTTTCAGAAAAGATGCGAAAGTATCTGTTAGAGCAAGAAGCACTTGTGCGCGGTATTTTCAGCATCTTGCCCGATGTGTTGCTTGGCTATCACCCTCGCCTTTCAGCGGTTTTTCGCCGAGATATTGAGGCGTGGCACGGCCTGTACTATATGAAGGGCTTAGAGGCTATGTTAAGGCAAGAGGAGCTTAAAAAAAACCACAGTACAGGTGGTCCGGTCAACTGACATCGGCTAAGGGGTTGACAAAAACCCCGGAATCTGCTATCCTGGTCAACATCATCGCCTTCGGGCGAAGCAAGTGTGCGGGCAGTGCAAGCTGCCCGCCGAACGTACAGGTCGCCGGCTCCAAGTTTACGCTTAGCCGGCAAAACCGCAACCTTAACCGCAAACAATCGAAAGGAGGTGCACCTTGCTTGTCTAAATAACCCCGCAGCCATTCGGCTTCGGGGTCACTTTTTTTTCGACGTCATGAATCTTACTCCCACCCGTGGCAAGGTAACTGATTATTTCAATATCATCGCGTCCCCAAACGAGTAAAACCTGTAGTCATTATTGATCGCTTCTTGGTAGGCTTTGAGTACAAAATGTCGCCCCGCATCCGTCTCACTCATCTTACTCTGTGCAAAAGCGCTTACCAGCATAATCAAAGTTGACTCCGGCAGATGAAAATTAGTAATCATCACATCCACAACTTTAAACTCATCCCCGGGCTTAATAAACAAATCAGTAAACCCACTATAAGAATTAATTACGTCCTTAATTGGTAATTGGTATTTGGCCTGCGCCCCGAAGCTCTTTGAGCGTAGGGGTGTAATTGGTATTTTGCGAGCGGCCGCCTCCAACGTCCGTACGCTCGTCGTCCCCACGGCCACAACTTTACCTCCACTCTCTTTTGTCTGATTCACCAGATCAGCCGTCTTTTCGCTCACCTCAATCCACTCTTCATGCATTTTGTGATCCTCTACCTTTTCCGTCATTACCGGCCTAAAGGTTCCCAATCCCACGTGCAAAGTTACATAAGCGATCCTCACTCCTTTATCACGAAGCCTGTCCATCAATTCCGGAGTAAAATGAAACCCGGCCGTGGGCGCCGCCACAGACCCTGTGTGCTTGGCATATACGGTCTGATAATCATCAGCATCCGCAGGAGCTTGTTTCACATATGGCGGAGTCGGCACCTCGCCAAACTTTTCCGCGTATTCAAAAACCTGCTCATCAGCAATATTAAATTGTATGACCACCGTGCCGTCATCTTTTTTTTCTACGACTTCCGCCTGCACGGCGTCTTGAAAAAGAATCTTATCTCCAATAGCCAATTTTTTCCCCGGCTTTGCCAAAACCAACCAATTGCCACGATCCGGCCTTAGCAAAAAAATCTCCAGCTTGGCCTCGCCCTTTGCGGCGCTAAGCCTGGCGCGGAAAACCTTGCTGTTATTTACCACTAAAAGATCGCCGGCATTTAAATGGTCGCAAACATCATAAAACTTGCGGTGTATAATCGCTTGCCGAGCGCAATCCAAAACCATAAGCTTGGAATGGTCTCTGGGGGAAACGGGTGCCTGCGCGATGCTTTTAGGCGGTAGATTATAGTAGAAATCTTTTGTTAACATAGCCAAATACTAGTCTATATTAGAGATCTTGCCAAGTCCGGCAAGTTCTGGTATTGTACACGCGTTATGAAATCAGATATCCATCCGGAATACCATAAAGACGCAAAGATTATTTGCGCTTGCGGCAACACTATCGAAGTTGGTTCAACAAGACCAGAAATCCATGTTGAGCTTTGTTCCAGTTGCCATCCTTTTTATACCGGCAAAAAAGTCTTGGTAGACACTGAAGGCCGCGTAGAAAAATTCCAGGCCAAGCAAAAAGCCAAGCAAGAAAAGGTGCAAACCAAAAAACAGAAAGCCGAAAAACGCGCTGCGGCAAAAGCTGAAAAGAAAAAAGCTAAAAACATCGAGCTTTCAATCGAAGCTTAGAACAAAAAAAATACTCCCCAAACGGTTTTGTCTTAACGTCGATTATTTGTTTTCGACTCTAGACTCAACCGCCGCGGGAGTATTTTTATTTTACATTAAATATAATCAAATTCCATAACCCTGTACGTTGTACATTGTACGTTGTACGATTGTAATATGAATTTATCCGAAGAGCTTAAAAAATCCAGAGCCAACTTGGAAGACTTGGAAAGCAAGATGTCAGACCCGGCAATCTTGGCCGATCAAAACAAGCTGAAAGAAGCTTCGCGTGCTTATAATTCCGCCAAAGATGTGGTAAGCAAAGGCGAAGCATATGAAAGAGCGGAAAAAAATTTAACCGAAGCAAAGGAAACTTTACAGTCAGACGACGCCGAGATGCGCGAACTTGCCGAGGCGGAAATCCCCGGCTTGGAAGAGGCTTTGCTCGAGGCTAAAGAAGAATTTGAACTGGCGCTGATCCCGCCCGGCCCTCACGATCATTCCAACGCAATCATCGAAATACGTGCCGGAGTG
>CAYOMV010000013.1:3104-22885 GCA_964405175.1 uncultured Gammaproteobacteria bacterium
GGGCGGCGAAGAAGCTGCTATCTTTGCGGCCGATCTCTTCCGCATGTATTCCCGGTATGCTGAAAACAAAAACTGGAAAACCCAGCTCATGTCCGCTTCCGAAGCCGAACAGGGCGGATACAAAGAGGTTGTTTTCACAGTAAAGGGAGAAAGTGCCTACGGAATACTAAAATATGAAATGGGTGTGCACCGAGTTCAACGCGTCCCTGTCACGGAAAAGCAGGGCCGGGTCCATACCTCGGCAGCCTCTGTAGCCGTTTTGCCCGAACTCGAAGAACAAGAATACAAAATCGACCCTAAAGATTTGCGCATTGATACTTTTTGCGCAGGAGGCAAGGGCGGACAGTCTGTGAACACTACATATTCCGCCGTCCGCATTACCCATATCCCCACGGGCACCGTTGCGAGCTGCCAAGACGAGCGCTCGCAAACTCAAAACAAAGAACGTGCCATGCAGATTCTGCGCGCGCGTCTTTGGGAAGCCGAGGAGCAGAAACGGCAGGCGGAATTGGCCGCCGAACGCCACGGTCAAATAGGTTCGGGCGACCGCTCGGAAAAAATTCGCACATACAATTATCCGCAAGACCGCATTACCGATCACCGCATCAAAAAATCCTGGCACAATATGGATCAAATTTTAGACGGCGACTTGGACAAAGTTATCGCCGCGGTTAAAAGCGGAAAGATGGGCAACGATGAATAATCATGAGTGATACCGAATATCTCCGCCAAAGCGAAGCATTGCTTTTGCCCGAAGGATTTATTCAGGGGCATATTTTTTACATCAACGAAGAACAGATTTCGTACCGGGTGGAAGTGGATGGCTGGAACCCCGCCTCTTTAGAGGCTATCGAAATCAACCAAAGCCAAACCGCGCACGCTTATCCCAAACCCGGGCAAAAACGCAAACTGGCCATGGATATCTTAAAACTTATTTTTTTAATTGAAAAAGACATTGTTTCCCGTGGCCGAATTTTTATCACCAGTGAAGAGCTTTATACTTGGCTGCACCGCTCCAATTCTTGGCTTTCTCATGTCTGTAAACACTATAATATCGGGGTGGAGCTCCATGAACACACGCGCAAACGCACCAGAAAGCGTATTCGCAATATTATTAAAAAAGCCCGTAAACACAGCTAAAGAATTGACAAAATGGGAAAAAAGTGCTTTAATAAAAAGCATACCCAAACAAAAAACAGGGCTGTAAAGCCCCTTTGAAAGGCGGGAAAATGAGGGAAAACAAAGAAAAGTACTGTCTTTTATTGCTCTTTGTATCTTTGCAATTCATGGCTTGCTCATTAGATTCAGAAGGTACGGCCGCCTTTCCTGCCGGCACAGGGGATGCCGGAGCTGACCAAAGCGACCAAGAAACAAGCCCCTGGCCCGAATCATCAACGCCAGACGCGGACGCCGAACCGGATGCTTCGCCCGATGCCCCCGAAGACGTTTCGGAAGCCGACACCGCAGAACCTGACGCCTCGGATGACGTCGTCGAAGCCGACGCCCCGCTCGATGTCATCGCAGACATCGTCGAAGCTGATTCACCGGTAGACGCGCCTGATGATGTCGTGGAAGCCGACGCGCCGGTAGACGCTCCCGAAGACGCGGTGGAAGCCGACGCGCCTTCGCCGGTCGAGTGCTTTGGTTTACCTACGGAAACCGGCAATGTTATGCTTTGCGCCGAACTCCCGGGCGGCCTCGCCACCAGCTTGGTCATCAAGGCGGAAATCGTCTCCGCGGAACCGAACAGAGCCATCCCGTTCAAATCCGTCTGTTGGAGCCCGGTCGGCGCGCCCCAGATAGCCTGCTTCCCATGCCCCGGCCCCAACGCGTGCTGGCCCGTGCCTGCAGGTGGCTTCGATCATGCCTCGGTAGAGCCCGGTGACGTGATCAAGTTCCAGCCCGGCGTTGCCGACGCCCCCGGAGAAGACATGAAGAACACGATCTGCGATCTTGGCAAATGCTTCGATGCAGACATAACCGTCTACTCCGGCCATACCGAAGTCTGCCGCCTCAAGTCCGACGGCACAATCACGGGCGGCACCTCGGAAGGCTCGGGCAAAGACGTAAAAATCGTTTGCAATCTCTAGCCGCCTCTCGGCTATCGCCTCGCTCAACCGCGGGGCTTTTATTAACATCGAACGGTCTCGTTCATCACGTTTATCACGTTTATAACGCTCATCACGTTCATCACGAGGTTAACTTTGTTAATTGCTATTTGCTATTTTCTAATTCCTAATTAATGATGTCAAACGTCGAACGGTCTCGTTTATCACGAGTTAACTTGAACGTCGAACGATGAACTTCTAGAGGCTAGAAGCTTAAAAAAAGCTAGTCTCGCAGGGAAGGGTATGGTATTGACAAAAAGGTTAATTTTTGCTATAAATAACATTCATCCGAACCTTTCAACTGCAAAAAAAGGAGCAGTGATGACACAATCAAAAATCAAATTGTCGTACTTGTTCATGTTGACGCTCGCATTTGTCGCCGCCTTTTGCCTGTCATGCAAAAACAATGATGCAACGAAAGAGGTTGCAAGCGCGAGTCCAGAAACAACCACGTCACACGCAAGTTCCGCTCCCGGCGATAAGATTCTGAATTGCGGGGATGTCGCAGAATGTATGGAGAGTATGTATACCTCTTGGATAAGCTGTGTGCCCGAAAACGTCTTTGTTGCCGATTCTGCCAATGTGCCAACAAAGGGCATCTATCTGGTCTATACACCTCCTACAACAAACAATACCAATCATGTATCGCTTTATGGATGGACCGACTTTGGCAATAACGGAAAGGCTGGTTGGCAGGGTTTTCATGACACGGAGTGGCAGTTGCTCTGCATCGCGGAAAAAACAAATCAAAACGCGATATCCTGCCCATTGCCAAAAGGCACATACATGCAGGAAATCCAGCCAATGCTGGCACCTCCGGAAACCGTCAAAGACTGCTCTGTGTATCGCGATGCGCCTGAGGCATACCTCTGCAAAGCATCAAGCGATCCGGACCAAGCCTATTGCGAAGGCACCTGGCAAATCTGGCATGACGGCGCAATGGTAAGCGAATACCAAGACGCGGCGAAAAAGAATCCACCCAAGGATTCCCACTTCCGCAAACTAACAAAAAAAGTCTCGGACAGCGAAACCTATACGGCTCATCTGAGCATTGTCTGGGAGTAGCTTCTCGAATCTCGCCCCTCGTCTCTCGCCCCGTTTAACCGCGGGGCTTTTATTAACATCGAACGGTCTCGTTCATCACGTTTATCACGTTTATAACGCTCATCACGTTCATCACGAGGTTAACTTTGTTAATTGCTATTTGCTATTTTCTAATTCCTAATTAATGATGTCAAACGTCGAACGGTCTCGTTTATCACGAGAATCCGCTTATCACGTTCATCACGAGTGAACTTGAACGTCGAACTGCTAGAAGCTAGAGGCTAGAAGCTATAAGCTAAACATATATTGACTTTTTCGTTGATAATGGTTACTATCAAATTAGAACCTAACGCGAATAAGGAGGCGATATGTTCGTTTTTGCTCCTGTTTCCGGATCGCACATTCCCGAAGCTGTCGCGCGTCTGAATCAAAGCGGCACAAGCATCATCTTCGAAGATATTCATCCCGAATTTCGTCCTTTCTTTGAGGCCCTCACCGACAAGGGCGTGAACCACTCCGGCAAGCGCTTCTGCGTAGGAGACAAGCATTTCCTTTCGGCCTTCGAAGACGTGTTCTGCGCGGGTTCGTACATGTTCCTTCATCCCGAAGCCACGCTCCAAAGCGAACCGCTCGGATCCGTGCAGGTCGCCTAACTCTATCCGCCGTCTTGGCGGTTTTTCATTTGAATAAAAATAACGGTTCGTATACTATCCAAGCTGGCACCTTATTAAAGAAAGGCCTTGCAAGAATGCCCGTAGAAATCAAATACCAATTTTCGGGCCGCGTGAGGCAGACCCGCGGCAAGGAAATTGTTAAACTCTTAACTCGGGGGATGATAGTTGATCTTAAAAGAATCACTCATCGCCTAAGCCGGTTCGGTTCCGGTTCCGAACACCGCCCCACCGTAACAGAGTATATCTGCGAATTGGAAAATGGATTGATGGCAACTCTGCGCTTGGATAAAGGAGGTATACAAGACGGGGTTGAGTTTGCGTTAAGCGGACAAGCCCAGCGCCAAATCTTAGCCTATGAACTTTCCGATGCTTTGCGCTTGCATATTAGCCCGGCCGCTGTTCGCCGGGAAATAATCAGACATGGCTCGGGCGCAATTTCCGGCAGGATTGCTTGCACCCCGCTCGCTGTTTACAGATACATGGAAGACCGAATAACCGATACCGGCTCAATGGCTTACGACCCTCTTTCGTATACAGAAGCGGTCATCTTCGACTACATTATCGGATCGGGTCAGAGACCCGAATCCAGTTATATGATCGATGAGCAAAAAATTGTTCGTTCCACGCACCATTTTGAAGCTTTCAGTTTTCTGGGTGAGGAAAGAGTGATTCAAGAGCTCGGCCAAACCATCCTAACCGTTAGCCCCGGATTTATGCGCCAGCTTACCGCCAACTTCCGCAATGGATTCCAATTCTTGCTTGTACGCACCAAGATTATTGAAGAGTTCGGCGAGGAAGTATGGTTTCTGGTCGAGGAGCGCTTAAAAGAAGTGGTATTTACGCAAAAAGTCGCCGGCCACAGATTTTCGGTAGAAAATGATTCCTTTAACCGGCTGATTGTCTGAAAACCTCAACCCCGTGAAAACCGGGGTTTTATTTTTAGTTTATTTTTAGCTAAATTGTCTTATAATAGGCCTAAAATAGTCATTCTGTGTTGACATAAACGTTATTTTATGTTGAAGTGAATTATCGGTTAGAAGCCCTTCAAAAAGGCAAATAACCCGAAAAATGCACTTTAGACTCAATCACGAGTCACTTTAAGCTCCATTTGGAGCTAGGGGAGAGACGGCACCATGAAAAAGACACTGACGATTTTGGGTTTTCTGGTACTGGCAACAGGATGTGACTCGGGCGAAGACGCCGTCTTTGGCGGCAATCAGCCCTCGGACTTCGATTCGGGCGAGTACTGCTCGCATCCGGACTCCACCGTTGCTTGCGATGACGTCTGCGAAGGCGGCTACCGCGAGTGCGGTGACGACAACGAACTCGGCGAATGCATCTGCCCCGAAGAAGACGGAGGCACAGGCGGCACCGCAGGCCAAGGCGGAAGCGGAGGCTCTGGCGGCGAGGCCGGATCAGCCGGTGAAGCCGGTTCATCCGGTTCCTCGGGCACTGGCGGTTCGTCCGGCTCATCCGGCACCGGAGGAGCGGGAGGTACAGCCGGTTCATCCGGGTCCTCGGGATCAGCCGGCTCCGGCGGAGCTCCGTTCTCGGTCGAATGCGACCAATACGGCGAGCCCGGTAAAACGATAATCTACTTGGACGGCCCTCTTTCTTCCCCTAGCAACGGTGTTGTCGTGGCCGGTTGGATCAACTTTCCCAACTGGATGGGGGATGACGCGGATATCCCTTGGGGGCTGTGGTTTCACGGCACTGCCGGGGACAATAAGGTCACCTTGGAAATCCCCGATGTGGTTGATGGTACCATTCTGGAGTTTGCTCCGGGCAGCTACCCGTCTCCCACAAACGATCAGGAGTCGGCAATATTGGACGGCGCTGATTATTGGTGTGAAGAGAACGAGTGCCCATTTGGTACAGTCATTGTCTGCAAAGGCAAGAACGAAGTTTGTGCCAATCGCAAAGGTGTACTCACGGGCAACGCGGATTATGCTGATGCACCGTGGGTAAATCACTCCTGTCTCGTCGAGTAGCGTTCATATTGGGCGCCGCTCTCACTCATCTCGAGCTTCGTTTTACGGAGCTCTTTTCTTTTTGGTTTTACATTCATGCTAAATCATCCCTCGGGTATTATCTCTTCAGAATTAACCGGATAATCATCAGAATCATTCCGTAAATGAACTCTTTTTAGCCCCATTAAGCCATTTTCCCGACGTGGGACTTTGAACGTTCGATGTTCGACGTTTACCGGGTATTGACATTTTCGCTAAAATATGGTGAATTTTCTTTATTCGAACTCTAAACAAAGACCCCAAAGGAGGGCTTCATGAACTCTTTCAAAAGCATTTTTCTTTGCCTATTCGCGCTCTGCATCCCCACCGCCTGCGACAGCGGCGAAGAATCAGACTGTGTCTGTAATGGCGATGTCTGTGATTGCCCGGTTGGCTATGGGCTGGAAGAGGTCGAATTCTTCGTGACCTACAAGCTCAACGAAGAAGCCGAAGAAAAGGGGATGGAAGTGCAAGGCTTCTATCAGCTTCTTTATGAAAACACGGGCACAGAGCCCGTGTCCTGCAAAACCAAACTGCAGGACACGGAAAAAAAGCTCCAATGCTCGCTGGGTATGGTCCCGGTCAATTCTTACGTATTCTTCATGATCATGGTCCCGGAAGGCGAAGGATTGCAGTCCGCTTGCCAAGGCTTCACCCGCGACACATGCAGTGGTGAACTCATGGTCGAAATCTTCCGCGACGGCGGTAAAAGCGAAATGTTGGAAGACATTCTCGTCGTGAATGGAGAATTCGACAAAAATGTGGCCTACCGGGTCCGCGTCGAAGAATAAAATTTGCAGGGTTGACGGAAAAACCGCCCCCTGTTATACTCATTGCGCCTGTAAAAGGGCGCATTTTTAAATCACAGTCTATTCACGACGACTCATCTTTTGCCGTATTTTCGCGGGAGCCTGTCTCAAAAGTGGCATTTTGGGATCCCCGCGGCAAAGCAAAGGAGAGGGTTAAGGCTCAACACAACCACCTTTACAATTAGAGACCTGCTCAACAATCCATTATTTAATGTTTTTACTTTTTTAAATAAAAAGTACTATCACCAAGTCAATCCAAATATAACCAAGTATAACTCATGATAAAAATTTGTGAGAATTTGGTAAATATTTGTGAATGATTTATGTGTCGCATTAAATAAAGGTAGGGTTGATTGATAAAGTTTCTAATCATAGGTGAGTAATGAGTTGATTAAAACATATGCCTAAAGTACCAACATTAATCGAAATGCTCGAATCAGGCGTGCATTTTGGCCATCGCACGTCCAAATGGCATCCGAACATGAAAAAATATATTTTCGGAGCCAAAAACGGCATTCATATAATTAACATCGAAGAAACGCAAAAAGCTCTGGAAACCGCCATGGCTTATTGCAAACAAGTCACCAGCCGCGGAGGCAATGTGCTTTTTGTGGGCACCAAAAAACAATCCGCGCCCATAATCGAAAAGTACGCTTCAGATGCCAAGATGCCTTATGTCACAAAGCGCTGGCTCGGCGGAACTCTTACCAACTTTTCCGTTATCGCCAAGATGCTTAAAAAGTTTAAAGATTTGAAGCGCAAACACGAAAAGGGCGAGCTGGGAAAATATACCAAATTGGAACAACAGAAATTCGGCGAACAAATCGAACAATTGGAAGAAAGAGTCGGTGGCATTCAAGATATGGCCCGCATTCCCGAAGCCATCTTTATCGCTGATATTCACAAAGATAACACAGCTTTGGCCGAAGCCTTGCGCCGAGGAATTAAAATTGTTGCCGTTTGCGACACAAACGTAAACCCGCGAAAAATCGATTACCCGGTTCCGGCCAATGACGACGCCGTAAAATCGATTGACATGATTGTCGGCGCCATCGCCGGAGCTTGTAAAGAAGGTAAAACCGAATGGGATTCCAATCGTTCACGCTTGGGCGGAGCTCTTATTCAAAAAGCAACCAAGAAAGTATAAATCAAATTCATAATGAATAATTATTGCCCAAAGCGGGCTCAAAAATTGTTCATTGTTAATTATTAATTGTAATTTAGAAAGTATGGCAGACGCAAAATTAGTGGCCGAACTGCGCGCCAAAACGGGCGCCGGCATGATGGCCTGTAAAAAAGCTTTAGACGAAGCCCAAGACGACATGGAAAAAGCCATGGAAGCTTTGCGCAAAAGCGGAGAATTAAAAGCGGCAAAGAAAACAGCCGAAAGAGAAACCGCGGAAGGTATTTTGGTAACCTACGTTCATCACAATAAAAAAATGGCCGCCATGTTAGAGCTCCAGTGTGAATCCGATTTCGTGGCCCGTAACGATGATTTTATCGCTTTTGCCAACGATCTTGTAATGCAGGTGGCTGCTATGGGTCCGCTTTACGTTTCCCCTGAGACAGTGCCCGAAGCCGAACTTGCAAAGCAAAAAGAATTATTCACGCAAGAAATGGCAAACGACAATAAGCCGGATGATATCAAAGAAAAAATCATGCAAGGCAAGGTTGACAAATGGCTAAACGATGTCTGCCTGATTAAACAAAGCTTCTTCAAAGATGAAGACAAAACAATCGAGCAGATGGTAAACGAAAAAATAGCCACCATCGGCGAAAAGATAGTTATTTCTCGTTTCGTGCGCTGGGAGATCGGCGCCGCGCCCAAAGCTTGCTAAAGGAAATATAGAAATTAAAAAAAAGCGTTTCGGATAGTCCGGAGCGCTTTTTTGTGTTATTATTTAGGGGTAACAATTATATTATAAGACTTTATGCCCGTTAAAAAAGCCGTCAAACGAACAAAAAGCGATACCAAACCATCGCTTCGGCAACAAAAGGAAAAACAAAACGGCCTCATTTTTGCCGTTTTTATCCTTTTTATCTGCGTTGCTATCTTGAGTTTTGTTCTCTACAGAGTCAATTCCAAACAAGAACAACTTATTACTATTGCCAATAATTTAAACAATACGCTTTCCAAACAGCAGATTGTGGTAACTTCGGACAGCGATAACATGGAGCCCGAGGTTCGCTACAGTGAATCTGCTGTTTCAGGTTTGCGCTTGGCCTACAGCCCATGCCGCCCCAAATTTACCGGGCCATGCGACGATATAATGATATATCGCCTTAACGCCGACGGTTCCAAAGAAGTTATAGTGCCAAGCGTGCGCAATCTTGCCGGGGCGCCGTTAACAAACGAGCTGTTGCAACCTATTGCTATCAACATGGACTCTTCACGCATCGCTTTTGGAGCTTGGGCTTATGGCGGTAAACAAAATACAAGCGACAACCGCGCTTGGATCGTGGACACAAAAACCGGCAAAGTTATTTATCAAACCGAAAACGTTCCGCAAGAAGCCATTTTTTCTCCGGACATGGCATACGCGGTCTATTATTCGGAAAATGAAGATGCTGAAGGATCACTAACCTTAGTTGATGTGGTTGAAGATGAAACAAAGACACTGGCTCGCGCCTCAGGCGGGATTTCTTATAAAGATAAAGACGGTAATGTCACCATCACCTGGCTGGATTCAAGCACCGTGGCCGTTATTCAATACGAGAAAGATAGTGAAACCGGAGAGCTCGTGATCAGCGGAGAACGTGAAATAACCGTCAATTAATATCATTTAACGTCAAATAAGATAAACTCAAGCACAATAATGTTATGCCCAGAATTGCAATAAACGGTTTTGGCCGCATCGGCCGTAATACCCTAAAAGCAGGTTTAAAAAAAGCTGGTTTTAACGTGGTTGCCATAAACGACCTAACCGATACGCAAACTTTGGCGCATCTGTTGGAATATGATACCGCCTATGGAAGATATGCGGAAAAAGTTTCATTTACCAAAACCAGCCTAAAAATTGCCAATAATATAATACCTGTTTTTTCCGAAAAAGATCCCACCAAGCTCCCTTGGAAAAAGCTTAAAGTGGATGTGGTTTTGGAGTGTACTGGAATTTTCCGCGACCTGGAAAAAGCGAGCCAGCATCTAACTGCCGGCGCTAAATCCGTAATCATAAGTGCTCCGGCCAAAGGAGACGGCGTGCCCACGCATGTTATCGGTATCAATGAAAAAAATATCAAGAAAAACGCGCGTGTTATAAATAACGCGTCTTGCACTACCAATTGCATAGCCCCTGCCATGCAGGTTTTAAAGGAAGCTTTTGGAATTAAAAAGGCCGGCATGACCACGGTTCACGCTTATACTGCCGACCAAAATATTCAAGACGGCCCTCATAAAGACTTGCGCCGAGCCCGCGCGGCCGCACAAAATATTGTTCCAACCACAACCGGCGCCGCCATTGCCACAACCCAAGTTATCGACGGATTAGACGGAAAATTCGACGGTATAGCCATCCGCGTCCCCGCTATAGTGGGATCGATAACAGATATCACGGCTCTCGTAAAAACCAAAGTAACTGCCGAAGAAGTAAATAGGGCATTTATTAAAGCCGCAAAACAGCCCCGTTGGAAAAACATCCTTGCCGTTACCGACGAACCAATTGTTTCAACCGACATAATCGGCAATCCATATTCCAGTATTATCGATCTAAGCATGACAAAAGTTATCGATCACGATCTTGTAAAAGTTTTGGCTTGGTACGACAATGAATGGGGTTATTCAAACCGCCTTGCCGAAATGGCTCTCAAATTCGGTAAGAAATTTTAAGTTTCGATAAAAATTATCGCTCCTGCCGCCTGTCCGCTTTGATCATGGGCTCTTATTTGTTATGAAATCGCTCGACCTGCAACAATCAATCGAAAATTTCGTTGTCTTTGATATTTTAATGGCTCTAATTGCGGTCTTTGGCGCAGTAATGGCAGGGTTGGGTCTGCTTTTGGGCGGCAACTGGATTTATCTTACGATTGTAATGATCTTGGGCGAGATTGTCCTGGCTTACGGAATACTAATCGCGCCCAAACGTTTGAAAATTTCCACATATCGGCAGGCTGTGGGGCAAAAAGCCGATGTTTGGGTCAAAATAGCCTTTATCAGTGATCTGCATTTCAGTAAAATCAAGGGTAAGCAATGGGCGGATAAAATTGCCGAAAAAGTAAGAAATATCAACCCGGATATAATTTTACTCGGCGGAGACATGGTGGTTCACGATTCCGATCATTGCCTTTCTATAGAACCGCTTAAATACACATCCGCCACCTATGGTTCTTATTTTGTTTTAGGTAATCACGACTATCAAGATAAACCGGGTTTTATCAAAGATACTCTGCAAGCATTTGGAATTCATGATCTAACCAATACGGGTATCAGCATCAATGTTCAGGGTAAAGAACTTTCCATCGCGGGAATGGATGATAGTTTTTATGGTATGCCCAAATTATCTCTCAAAAAAACTTCTCCAAATCAAACGCATATCACCTTGTCTCACGAAGCGGATATTATTTTAAACATGGAAGAAGGTGATACGGACTTGGTTATCTGCGGGCATTCTCACGGCGGGCAAATACGGGTGCCTTTCTACGGTAGTATTCGACTTCCCTCCGCTTTTGGCCGCAAAGCCGACTTTGGCCGTAAAATCATCCGCGGTATTCCCACCATAATTTCACAAGGCTTGGGTGAGGTCGGCGTACGCGCCAGGCTGTTCTCAACTCCGGAAATAGTAATCATCGAACTTGGTATTTAGCACTAAGTACTAACAGCTTTACCCTCTAAGTCTCCCTACTAGGGAGACTTGGAAACTCTGTAAACAAGCCCCTAATAGGGGTTGGGGTTATGCCGGTTTACTATAGCTTCTAAACGTTTATCGTAATGTTAGCTCGTAATAAACGGATTCTCGTTACAAACGCGATTTCGTAGTTCCTCGTTAGACGTTCGACGTTGAAGTCGTGATAAACGGATTCTCGTGATAAACGTGATTTCGAAGAAGGCGGGGTAATTCGTAGTTCGATTCTTTATGTTATAATGGTTTAGTATGAAATCACTTCCCAGTTTAGATAAAAAGGCATCATTAAAAGGTAAAAAAGTCTTGCTAAGAGTCGATTGGAATATCCCTTTGCACCAAGTTCCCACCGAAGGCGATCTGTTAAAAATCGAACGCACCGCTGAAACGATCAAATGGTTAAAACGCCAAGGGGCAATCACTATCGTTTTAACCCATTTGGGCCGTCCCAAAGGCAAAGACGCCAAGCTCTCCACGGTTCGTTTGTTGCCGTTTGCCGAAGGCTATCTGGCCGACCCGGTAATGTTTTGCGGTGAAGACATCCAAACCGAAAAAGGCTATATCGCCCTAGTGCAATGTATTGAATCCACCAAAAACGGGGGAGTTGTCTTGTTGGAAAACGTACGCTTTTACGACGGCGAAGAAAAAAACGATAAAAAACTAGCCGCCCTCTACTCATCGCTCGCCGATCTTTACATAAACGACGCTTTTGCTTCCTGCCATCGCAAACATGCTTCAGTCTCAGCTATCACCAAACTCTTGCCTCACTATGCCGGCCCATCACTCAAAGAAGAAGCAGCAGCCGCCTCCAAGATACTCGGCAGGCCTAAAAAACCGTTTGTCGCAGTCGTCGGCGGAGCTAAATTATCCACCAAGCTCCCTGTCATAAACGCGCTCCTCAAAAAAGCCGACCACATCCTCATCGGCGGAGCCATGGCGCATGCTTTTTTAAAAGCTAAACGCATAGAAGTCGGCAAGTCGTATCTGGAAGAGGGGAGCGTCAAGCTCGCGCGCAAACTCATCAAGAACAAAAAAATCCATCTGCCCGATGATGCTCTTGCCGCCAAAGCAATTAAAGAGGGCGTAAAACCGCGCCGCGCTCTGATTAAAGATATTGCCAAGTCCGAAAAAATCGGCGACATCGGCCCGATCACCATGCAAAAATGGTCTGCTATCATAAAAAACGCGCAAACCATCCTCTGGAACGGCCCTGTCGGCATCACCGAACTGCCGTCTTTTTCACACGGTTCAATGGTTATTGGATATGCTGTTGCGTCTAGATCTAAAGGCAAGGCATACGGCATCGTAGGCGGGGGAGACACAATCCCCGTAGCGCTCGCAACCGGCATGGAAGAATGGTTCGACCACATCTCAACCGGCGGGGGTGCTTTGCTGGAATTCATTGCGAATAATGGAAAAGTCCCCGGTATAACCTCACTGCTCGAAAAACAACCCAAGGCTAAAAAAACTCCTGTTAAACCTCGCACAGCAGGTAAGGTTGCGAAAGTAAAAACCACAAAGCCTAAAAAATCAGCCTCGGATAAGAAGAAAATTGTCAAGACAAAGCCTGCAAAGAAGTCATCTAAGAAATTATAATTATGAAAACCGACTACTCCATCAAATCCGTAACAGCCCGCGAAATCCTCGATTCCCGCGGCAACCCAACGGTTGCCTGCCGAGTAACTCTTAAATCCGGCGCATCAGCCGAGGCCAAAGTCCCATCCGGCGCGTCTACCGGCATTCACGAAGCGCTCGAGCTCCGCGACGGCGGCAAGCGCTATCATGGCAAAGGCGTGCGTAAAGCCGTAAATAACGTCAACAAAAAAATAGCTCCAATCCTCAAGAACATCGATGTGCGCCGGCAAAAAGATATCGATCATGTCATGATAGAACTCGACGGCACAGCCAACAAAAAGAAGCTTGGCGCCAACGCAATCCTTGCCGTCAGCCTCGCGTGCGCACAAGCTCATGCGGTCGCCGCCGGCCAACCGCTCTGGAAGGTCTTACGCAAGCTCTACAACTTCCCGCATAAAGCCTCGCTTCCAACGCCAACAATGAACGTGCTAAACGGCGGAGCGCACGCCAATTGGAGTCTGGACGTCCAAGAGTGCATGATAGTCCCGCTTAAGGGCAAATTCGCCGAGCGCGTGCGCATGGGCTCCGAGGTCTTTCAAACTCTGAAGGGTCTTTTATCCAAAAAAGGTTTCGCCACTACGGTCGGCGATGAAGGCGGATTTGCTCCCAAACTTAAAAACGTGGAAGCCGCTTTCGATCTTTTAATCGAAGTCATCAAAGCCACCGGCTACAAATCCGGCAAAGACATGGGCCTGGCTACGGACGTCGCCGCTTCAGAGTTTTATGATGCGTCTAAAGCCCTATACACATTCCGCGCCGAAGGCGGGCGTGAATTCACAGCTGACAAACTTTTGAGCCGCTACTTGGCTTGGCAAAAAAGGTACCCGCTTATTTCCATCGAAGACCCTTTTGCGGAATATGATTGGTCGGCCTGGTCCGGCTCATTGTCCCGCCTCGCTAAAAAATCCCACATCGTGGGAGATGACTTGCTAGTCACTAACGTCACAAGGCTTAAAAAAGCTATTGCCGAGAAAGCGTGCAATGCCATCCTCATAAAAGTCAACCAAATCGGCACTCTAACCGAATCCGCCGAAGCCATCATTATGGCGCATAAAAACGGTTTCGCTACATCCATTTCCCACCGCTCGGGCGAAACCGACGACACAACAATCGCGGATCTCGCCGTCGCCTCCGGCTCCGAATACATAAAAACAGGCTCCCTATCCCGCTCCGAACGGGTCGAAAAGTACAATCGCTTGATGGAAATAGAAGCTTGTGAGCTTTAAATCTCTAAACGAAGGGGCGAATCTTGTATTAGCCCGTGCATATTTATAGCGGGCGGATACCGGGTATTATTCGGTTCCCGAAATTGTTTTTTTCAGTTCCTCCATTTTTTTTGCGTCCTGCTCGGCCAGGATTTGTTTAACTTTGGCATGATGTTCTTCCAAAATCCTATCCGCCTCCTCGCGGTATTTTTTTAATATCTCCTGAACTTTTTCAATTTGCTCAGGGTTTAACTTTGTATCCGGCATAATAAGCCGATTATATCAATATTCAGTCTATCAAGTCCATCAATACAAAAGCCTCTCAGGCTAATCAACTCAGCTTGACGGGCATGACGGACTTGATGGATTTTATACTTCATCAGATTGACTTAGAAGGTTTGAAGTTATAGTATCCATAAATATGGAAAAGCCCTGTTACTACATAAAAACATATGGCTGCCAAATGAACACCAACGATTCGGAGCGTTTGGCCGGGCTTTTATCTTCCGTGGGTTTTACAATGGCTGAAGATGAGAAAAGTGCTGATTTGATTATTCTAAACACCTGCTCTGTCCGCGAGCATGCCGAACAGCGCATAATGGGCCTGATGGAACAATACGCCGAGCGCAAGCGCAAAGGCGATGATCTGCTTGTGGCTGTAACGGGTTGTATGGCCGGGCGTGATAAAGATGGTAAGCTCCGGGCCAGAGTTAAAACAGCGGATTTGTTTTTTGGCACCGCGGAAATGGTGCACCTGCCCCGTTGGATTGCCGAGCTGAGGCCGGAATGGGTTATATCCGGAGACGCGGCCGAAGATTATCTAAAAATCAATCCCTTGCGACAATCCAATATCCAAGCATATGTTTCCATCCAAACCGGTTGCAACCATTTTTGCACTTACTGCGTGGTGCCCTACGCCCGCGGCTTAATGCGAGATCGCCCGCTTTTGGATATCTTGGAAGAAGTCCGCCATCTCGCCTCTCGCGGAGTAAAGGAGATTACTCTTTTGGGTCAAGTTGTTAACGCTTATAAAGCTGATGACCCGCACAACTTCCAATCCGCAAATCCCTATCAAAACCATTTCGCGGCTCTTTTATGGGAATTGAACCAAATCGACAGTATCAACCGAATTCACTGGACAGCTCCTCATCCTCTGCAGATGGATCAGCAAATTATTCACGCGCTCACTCTTCCAAAACAGGTCAATTACATCCATCTTCCGGTCCAATCCGGCTCCAACGAAGTACTGCGCAAAATGAATCGCAAATACACGCGCGAAAAATATCTTGAAATAATAGACAGTATTAAACAAACCCGCCCCGGCATTGCAATAGGCACGGATATAATCGTGGGTTTTTGCGGGGAAACTGAAAAAGATTTTAACGACACCGTGGATCTCTATAAGCAAGTGGAATTTGATATTTCCTACACCGCTCAATACTCTCCCAGATCGGGCACTTTGAGCCACAGATTGTTTGCCGATGATGTTGCGCCCGAGATCAAAAAAGAACGCTGGAACGCTTTGCAAAACTTGATGGAAGAAATAACTCTCAAGAAGAATCAAAAATATCATGATGATTATACCGAAGTATTTGTGGAAGCAGTAAACAATGATTGGCTTTTGGGTACTAACAGCGAATTCAAAAGAGCACGCATAAAAGCTCATGGTTTGGATATCAAACCGGGCCAGACTATCAATGCTTTAATAACTAATCCCATGACTTGGATCCTGGAGGGGGATATTGTGCAAAATTCCGAGCAACCGTGATATAATTGATTTATGCAAAATAAACCGGTAATTCTACTTATTTTAACGGCTTTACTGGGCGCCGGATGCTTCAGCTCTGAAAAGAATTTATCCATAGATCAAAACCAAGACTGTTCCAACGCGGAATATGTCTTTGCTTGTTATTTGGATAAAGCCACAAGCGCCAAAGACCCAAATCTCTGTAAAGACGCTGGAGACAAAAGGATTACTTGTTTAAACGCTTACGCCGAAGTCATGGGACGGGAAGTTGCCTGCGATGAGATTAAAGACGTGGAATTTAATCTGGAGTGCCGGGCTAATCAAATCCAAAAACCGCAAACCTCGGATTCTTTGGCGACCTCAACCGAATCAACCGTAAATCCCGATTACATGGGCGACTAATATGCGAAACTCTGTTAAAAAAAGCGGGGCCAAGAATAAAAAATCATTGCCGCGCGTTCTTATTGTACTCGGCCCCACATCTTCCGGAAAAACCGGCTTAAGCTTAAAAGTCGCCCGAAAATTAAACGGTGAAATAATCAATGCTGATGCCCGCCAAATTTATAAAAAATTCGACATCGGAACCGGCAAGCCTCCCGGCCGCCGTGGTAAGTTTATGGGGCACGACGCATTTTTGGTTAGAGTTCCATATTCCAGAGATTACGAGAAGCTGGGAATTAACCCCGAAGATAAACCCGGCCACGAATCACCATATCCCGAAATCCCGCATTATCTTATGGATTTCATGAAGCCTGATAAAATAATATCTGTCGCCGAATGGAGAAGAATCGCCTTAAAAGCTATCAGGGGCATAACCCGCCGAGGCCATTTGCCGATTATTGTTGGAGGCACTGGCTTGTACATTAAAACCTTGGTCGATAACTTCGCCATCCCCGAAGTGCCTCCCAACTACAGCATGCGCAAAGCCTACGAAAAGCAACCGCTGGAAAAACTATCAGGCCTTTTATTAAAAATGGACCCGGACGCCGAAACATCGGTAGACCTGAAAAATCCCCGCCGAGTAATACGAGCCCTCGAAATTTGCACATTCACCGGCAAACCGATTTCCCAGCTAAGAATCAAACGGCCGCCCGTAATCGATGCTTTCCAGGTCGGGCTTAAATTTACCCGCGAGGAGTTGCAAAAACGCATCGACAAATCCATCAACCGCATGATGGAAGAGGGCTGGCCGGAAGAAGTGCGCAGGTTGCATGATATGGGCATAAGCTGGGAGGCGCCAGCCATGACATCCATTGGCTACCGTGAAATGGCGCGCTATATTCGGGGCGAAATCATGCTCGAAGAAGCGGTTGCCCTTGCCAAGCGCGCCACATACCAATACGCCAAACGCCAAGAAACCTGGTTCAAAAAACAGCCAAATATCCACTGGACCAAAACAGAAAAAGAAGCCCTGGAACTGATAAAAACTTGGTATCACTTTGGTTAAACTCTCTAAAATCTCGAAGAAACAAGATACAAACGTAAACTTTTAAATTCTCGAAGAAGTAGGTCGAATTTTGTTTCTTAGACAGTTTTGAGATTTTAAGTCTAGATTTTATTGTCACACATCCAACTGTCGCCTCAATTCCGTCTCAGCTTTCATTGGATCCGCTTTGCCTTCGGTGTCGCGCATTACAAGCCCCACGAACCATTTGATTAGCGGCAGCTTGCCGTTTTTAATTTCTTCGGCTTTATCGGCATTATCCTCTATAAGCCTTCTCACTGTCCGCTCCAGATCATCATCACCCATATCTTGCCCCAAGTTATGTGTCTCCATTAAGTTAGATGGATCTCCGCCCGTTTCATGCATGAGTTGCAATAACTTTTGGCCATTGGCGCTGTTAATTGTCTTTTGTTCCAAAAGATGGATAAACTCGGCAAAATTTTCGGGGGTTATATTAACCTCGTTTAAACTCAAATTCCTTTCCGCCAATAAACCTGCGAGCTTGCTTGTGAGCCAACCGCCTACCAATTTGGCAAAAATCGTTTTTCTGTCCGCCAAAGCATCTGCGCCGCTTTTGAGCGTATCATCCGAAGCTTCTATCCAAGCCGCCAGTTCGCCCATAACCTGCTCAACATATTCCACATAACCCGGGTTAGCCACAAAATAGGCCGCTATTGGTTTGGAAAAACCAAAATCATGCATGAGCCGTGCTCTGGTTTGCGCCGGCAGTTCGGGCAAGCGATTTTTCATGTCTTCGCGGATTTCTTTCAAATCCTGCGGAGGCAAATCCGGTTCCGGGAAATACCTGTAATCCGCGCTTGATTCTTTGGTGCGTTGTTCCACTGTTACGCCTTTAGCATCATCCCATCCTCGCGTAGCTTCTACTGGCGGTGTATTTGATTCGTAAAGAGCGCTCTGCCTCTGGATTTCATAAGCAATAGCTCTTTCCACCATCCTGAAAGAATTTAGATTTTTAACTTCGGTGCGGGGGTTTAGCGTAGTCTTTACCGGAAACCCTTCCGCGTCAACCTCCATCATGGAAATATTAACGTCGCATCTCATCTGCCCCTTTTCCATGTCCGCGTTTGAAACTTTTATGGCTCTCATTATAGCTCTAAGTTCTTGTAAAAAATACTTTGCTTCGGCCGGCGACCTGAAATCCGGCTCGGTTACAATCTCCAAAAGAGGAGTGCTGGATCTGTTATAATCGACCAAAGTAGCCGGCTTTCCATCCACGCCTTCCGGAGCATGAAAATTTTTGGCCGCGTCTTCTTCCAAGTGTGCTCTGGTAATTCCTATTTTTACTAAATTCCTACCAGCCATCGCTTCTTCTTCGGGGATCTCAAAAGATACATCACCGTTTAAAGCTACGGGCATATGAAATTGTGAAATTTGGTAACCCTTGGGCAAGTCAGGGTAAAAATAATTTTTACGGTCAAAAGCGCTCGTTTCCGGTATTCTGCAATTTAATGCCAGCCCCGCTAATACGCCTTTTTTTAGCGCTTCCTCATTTAAAGCGGGCAACGCTCCGGGTTGGCCGGTGCAGACGGGGCAGATGGCCGTATTTGGCGCAGCGCCGTCGTCTACATTGGGGCAGGGGCAAAACATTTTACTCTTTGTATTCAATTGAACATGAATTTCCAATCCAATAATCGGTATCATTTTCATAATATAGATATACTAATCCAAGCAACGCCTAACGTCAAAAATAAACGCCCGAGATTCCCCCGGGCGAAAACTACCATCTAACAGCTAACCGCTAGAGGCTAGTAGCTAGTAGCTTATTTAGCGGTTTTCTTAAAAGCTCTATACAACTTGATCATGAAGAAGATGGTCAACGGGTAGATTAACATGTATAGAGCACCTTGTGCCGCACTGGATAATAATTGATTCACGGCACCTGCGTATTCGCTGGTTCTTAAAAGAACAAGCGGTATGGATATGATAATTCCACCGGCCATCATTAGAGCAAACATCGCTATGCTAATTACCATGCCCCAAAGCTGGTTTTTCCATAGCATTCCCCACCATCTATGCTTAACTATACGAGCCGATTCTCTAAGTGCGTTCATACCTTTGCTTCCGTCCATTAACAGTGCCGGCATGGCTTGTGAATATTGTATGGATTTATAAATCATCCAAATCCAAGAAGCGATCATCAAAATACCCAGAACAATTCCTCCACCCAGTATAACTCCTCCTTTATCTTGTAAGAGCTGTATAAGATTGCAAACTTCGGCTCCGCTTCCTCCCAACATGGGGATAAACAAA
>CAYOMV010000014.1:0-22182 GCA_964405175.1 uncultured Gammaproteobacteria bacterium
AATTGGCGTGCGTTTCATATTTAGCAATTGGAAATTAGCAATTAGCAACTAGTAATTAATTTTAGCTAATTTGATTTTTAGATGACTTTGACGCAATTGTTGCGGAGTATTTTATAATATTAATTATAACACAGATAATAACTTTTAGTCGGTGGTTTAAAAGCAAAAAACGCCTTGCGGCGTTTTTTGTTGGCGGAGAGATAGGGATTCGAACCCTAGGTACCGTTGCCGGTACACCGCATTTCGAGTGCGGCCCATTCGACCACTCTGGCATCTCTCCGAAAGTGTTTTGACGGCTTTGCCCATACTAAACTTTTTTTATTGAAGAGTCAATAAAAAACCCGGTTTTATTACCGGGAAACTTCTTGTATGTAGACTCGCAATTGCGGCGCGGTTATGCGTAAATTGTTTACATGGCCGGCATAGAGAAGCTCAACCGCGACTACCAGGGCATCGTCCATAATTTCGGCTTCTCCGTTATGCAAAAAATGGTCCAAAGAATCTTTTCTTGTTTTATAGTACCGCAAGCAGGGCTCTTTGAATTGAGGAAATAACGAACAAACAAGGTAATCCATTAGCGATTCATAGTCCGTAAATTCTTGATCGTTGCCGAATTCCAAAACCAATTCGCACCTGGTTTTATCCGCTTTTAGCAATGCTTTGCATTTGGGAAAGAGCGATCGAGTGGCTCCGCCATACATGTTTGTTTTGGCTCTTAAATTTTGAGTGATTTTTACGCGCTGATTCATGCAATCCTCCAATCGGTGATTATATATATGAATGTATTTTTGTCAAGGATATTGATGTTTAAAATTTTGTGAAAATAAGTTATGCTAAAAACCTTGCTATGAAATATATTTTTATAAAACATAGAATCGCTAACAGCGCTGTAATGATAATACTGCTCTTTTCTTTGTTGCTGACGGGCGCGGGATGCGAAACAACAGTAAGCAACAGCCCTAAAGAATTCCCCGCTTCGGTGAATCATGGAGTTGAAACCAAAGAAGAAGTGGCGCAACCGCTGACAGATTTTATGGATAGAAGAAGTGTTACGTATAACGACGGAAGAACGGTTACTTTTTTGGTTGTAAAGATCGATGAAACCGAGTTCATCTGGGGCTTGGCCAATGAACCGGAAGCACCGAAAACCGTAACAAGTTGGCGGGATAAGTTGAATGCCAATTTAGTGATAAATGGTTCGTATTTTGACGAGCAGATGAGGCCTACCGGTTATTACAGCGAAGCAGGCACTACAAGCAGTAGAATCGCTTGGCCGTCACGTGACAATCAAATGAAATCCGCCGGTTATACGGGGCTGGTTCAGATTATAAATGATAAATTAGAGCTTTCGTATTTGCCCGACGGATGGCAAAGAGAGTCGACTCCGGATGTCGCGGCGTTCTTGAGTTTTCCCACATTGGTAAATAACGGCAAAGTGCTGATTGCGGAAGACTCGCAGAAATATGCTCATAGAACAATTTTGGCGCAAGATGAAAACGGCATTCCTTACATTATAATAACCGAATCCGGTATACCGTCTTTATATGAATGCGCGGTTTGGTTGAGCCAACAGCCCGAAGAATTTGCGATCGCGATAAATTTGGACGGAGGACCGTCGACGGGGTTATCTTATAAAGACACGGAAACCAGCCTGGAGATCAGTTCTGCTTCGGTGCCGAATGTGGTTTATTTGAAACAGCGATAGTATACAGGGGGCAGTGACCAGGGACCAGTGGACAGTGGACAGTGACCAGGGGACAGTGATCAGGGGACAGTGATCAGGGGACAGTGATCAGTGAGGTTGATTGTTATTTTTTGGCAATATTTGTATAATCAATTTATTATGCCTGAACAAGAAACCTTAAAAAATCTTTGTTTTGATGAAAGAGGAGAAATTAAGACAAAACAAGAATGCCGAGCGGCAATGATCAATTATCTGATACTGGAAGATACGTTGGATATTGATGAAGCCGAAGATTTGGCAGATAAAACATTGAATGACTTAAATTTATGGCCGGAAACTGAGGATTCCGAAGAAACCGTGTAATTTGAAATTCATTTGTAATAAAGACGCTAAATAAGCGTTTTTTATTATGCGAGACGGGAATTGACGGTGGAGTTTGACGAAACAGACTTTATTTGAGTAAATAAGCTAAACAATGCTTAATTGATAGATTTATGAAAAAAGCCCTATTTGCCATTTTGGCGCTATTTATAGCTTTCCCTATTGCGGTAAAAGCCGCGGACATGCCCTCCATCGGATTATTCGGACCAACCGAACGCACGGACGTTCAACTGCAGGATGTAAAAGCGACCTACCGGTTCGACCAAATGAACGAGCCGGGTAAAAGCGCCGGCATGGTACCGGTTCAGATGACAGCCAAGGTACACAACTTTGGATCAACGCAAAATTTTGAAATCGCGATACCGATTATTGCCGCTAATAATCTCGAGCCGATTGTAGCCAGTGTTTTTATCAATGGACGTGAACAAAGCTGGCAAAAGAAGAGTGTCACGCTAGCCGGCATGGAAGAGGCAATTCCGGCGGCGACTTTTAGATTGCAATTGGTCAAAGACGCTGAAGCGATTTTAGATGTAAGAGTGTTGCAGCCGCTTGGAGCAAATAAAATGCCTTTTTTATTCAGTACAGCTTCGGGCTGGAGAGGCGAGATACCATCCGGAACTTTGGAAGCCATTACTCCATTTGCTCCTTTTAACTGGAACATGGAATTAAGGCGCGTTGAAAGCGAAACTTTACTTCCTTTGAATTACGCCAACAATCAAGCTTCATACGGTTTTGCCAATTTAATCCCATCGGCCGCGCAAGATGTTTATTGGCATTATGCCAATTTGGAAGCTCTGGAATATTTTGCCCGAGGTAATGAAAGATTCCAAAAGACACAGGGTGATGCCAAATCTTTTGAGATGATGCGCCAAGGCCTTTTGGATATGATTCCTTGCAACGGAGTTAAGATGCCATTGCAAAGCTGGTGGATCAATATGTATGAAACGGTAACTTTGGGAGTAATCGGCAAAGCGCCAGAAGGACAAGAAAGGCTTAAGACTGCCATGAAACTTTGGAGTGATAATTGGAATGTGCCGACCGAGCAAAATAAAGAGTGCGCGGAGCTTAAACAAAGGCCGGATAGATATAAGGAGGCACTGGAAAAGTTATTAATGATTAGCCCGGCGGAAAGAACAACCCATGGAAATGACGCTCTTAAAGAGCATAATGACTTTTTAAAGGAGATCTCCGCAAAGCTGGGAGATGGAAGCATAGCAGATAGCCAAGCGGAAAATTTGGCGCAAGATGAAAATTTATCGGAAACAGATAGAGCACTTTTGGCAGGATGGGATTCGAGATTCGCGTCGCAAACGGATAATAACGGTAATGGAGCCGCAAGCCCAAACGGAGATGCAAATAACAACAATAATTCTTTTGTATCTTCCACCATAAATAACATAAAAAACTTTTTTCCAAACTTATCTTTGGCGTCGCAGATATTGCTTTTCTTCTTTATCGCGGTTATTTTGATCATAATAATCATATTGATAATTTCCAGATGGAGAGACAGTTCGGGGCCCAAGCCACCATCGGGTTTTTCTTCGTCTTCTGAAAGTAAAAAATCCAGCGCGCCTTCGTTTATGCCGTCGGATGATAAGAAAAAAGATTTTAAGCAGACGTTTACCGCAAGCACGCCGATGCGAGATATTCCCGCTTATCCGCCGGCACCAAAAGTTGAGCCAAAGACGGCCGCCACAGATTCCAAAAAAGATAGCGCGTCACCTGAAATTAAAAAATCGGAGTTTAAGCAAGATCAAAAAACCAGGTCAGTGGAAACGAGTAATCAAAAAACAGACGACACTAAAAAGAATACGGGATTTAATTTTACAAAAAATGAGAACCAGAAACCTAAACCGTTTACCTTCCAGAAACCCGGAGCACCTGAAGGACCTGTTGCCAATAAAGAAAAGGAGGGCAAGCGTCCCGAATATAATAAAGCATCAGATCCGCCCTGGATAAAAAAAGATAAACCGCAGGAATTGATTAAGCCCAAAGCTCCGCCTCCAAAACCCAATGATAATAATTTTCCTTGGGCGAAAAAAGATGAACAAAAAAAGAATAATGAACAACCACCCGGACCAACGGTAAACATATAATGTTCATTGATTAAAAATGAGACGGCTATCGACTAAGCTCGAACCGTCTCTATTTTTTTTATCCACTGTTTTTTCTTGACGCGAAACGCGCGACATGAGAAAAATAACTATGTGATCGTCGCAACCATGCTTGGCGGCGATCGTATACGTTTATAACTTCTTCCGTTTTATCGGAAGAAGTTTTTTGTAACAGGATTTACAGGAATTTTTTGATTTACAGGATTGTTATACTGGTCGCTAGGTTACAATCTTGTTAATCCCGCGCGTCCTCTAAATCCCGGTATAAAAAAGCCCCGACGCGAGTGCGACGAGGCGGATACAGATTGTCTGCGGGAGATTAGCGGATCGCCATGAACTGGCCGATCCGATCCTCTCCCGTGAAGTAGAGCGCAACGTTCCGCGTGCGCGGAAGGCGCTTGGTGCGGGGCTGGGTCGTTCCGTAACCCGCGGCCCGCACCTTAACCCGGCAACGAGCGCCGTTGGGCGGACACATGTTTTGGTCCACCACGAACTGGGCGCTGTGCCCGGGCTTTAGCAGGATGACCGGGGCGTTGGAATCCCGGTCGATCCTGGCCACGAACGGGCAGTTTCCGCGTGAGACGGTGAGGCCGTCCACGCACTGCCCGGTCATGCGGAATATGGACACCGCGCCAGCCGAGCTGATCAGCTGGTAGGCGGACGTGCGGTTATCCACTCGCAACATCCACCCGGGTGTCCACCTGTGGACCGGGGAGCGGAACTCCTCGATCTGGTAGTCTCCCTCCAGCAACATGGCGGGGACACCTGGTCCTCCGGGCACACCCGCATTGAACACTGGAGGTGTTCTTGGGGGCTCGGGAGGGGCAAGGGGAGCGGGCTCTTCGCGCGGAGGCGGAGCGGAGCGTGTTTCCACCTTCTCCTCTCGGCGAGCCTCGACACGGGGTGCAGGAGGCGGAGCCGCGGGCTCGGCTGTGGGCGACACGGTTGAGGTGGGCGGCGGAGCGGATTGGGTTTCCGCTTTGGCCGACGCCTCGCTCTTCGCCACGGACTCATCGTAGTGTCCGCCGGAATAGCGGATCTGCTCCGAAGTGAGCCCGGCGACGTTTGCGTTTCCCTGCGCGTGGCATCCGGTGAAGATAGCCACGAGCGCGACAAAAAAGAAAAACTTTTTTTCCATGATGCTCTCCTTGCCGCGCTCAGCGGCAGTCGGTTTGTCCACTCTTCAGGCAATCGATGATTGCCTCGATGGCGGCAGCGTTGTTCACGGTCTGCCGCTTATATGGGTCTTCTGCTGCTTCGCCCGGCTCCACGCTGGAGCGGACGAACGGAACCACGCCTTGCTGGCGCGGGCAGAAGATTTGGCCCGCGTGTGGGCCGCTCGTCATCCGCACACAGCGGATTGTGTCGTCGGACGGCACATCAGTGTGAGCACTGCCCGTGCCCATACCGATTCCACCGTATCCGACCACCCCGCTGTATGAGCCGTATGCGGCTCCGGTTTGCGGATGGATCTTGTGGGTGACGGTCTGCGTGGGCTGACCACGAGAGTCGTACTGAAGCGTTTCTTCGTACGTCTCGTCCGGTGACTCGACCCGGACGGATCGGGATCCGCCGGCAGACCCACAGCCGGACAAAGAAACGACGAGGCAAAGGATGCAGAATGTAATTGAACGGTTCATGATTTTCTCTCCTTTGGAGACGCGCCATAGGCACGTCTCTACGGGTTTTTTAGGCGCTGATAGTGCCGTTTTTTATGGTTCGAATGCCAGCAAAATGGGCGGATTCCCATCTGTTTGACGTGTAAATATAGCATAAAAAAGCCATTTTGTCAAGGGTTATATGCAATATTTTGCCTAATTTAAGCAAAAAAGGCCCAGGGGGACCTTTGAGGATGGCTGGTTTTAGATTACCAGCCGTAGAGGTAATTGCCCGTTCCGTAGTAGGGGGCGGGCACGCCCCAGGTACCGCGGCGTTCGTGAACCATGACTTGGTCCAGGCAGAGCTCGCGCTCGCGGTTGTTGGGGAGGTTGCCAATGCGCTCCAGACAGCGCTGGTATTCGTGCGTACGGTCGTCGCAGTAGCCTGCATGGCCTTGGCCGTAGAAGCCGACGCATTGGTTATAGAACCCGGCATAGGGAGTGTTGCCCCATACACGAGTGCGTTCCTCGGCGTGGATACGTTCACGGGCGTAGTCGTCTTCCGCGCCGCCCATGTCACCGATTTCGGCCTTGTAGTTCTCGTATCTGCTGGTGTCGCGTTTGACATGCAGATCAGAGCCCCAAGGGCCGTATTCGGCGCGGGTTTCCATGGTTTTCCGGCCGTTGACTTCGGAGCTCATGGTGTTGGTGGACCAGCACGCTGTCGCAAACATACCAAACATAATCAAGATACAAGAAACAAACATTTGCGTTGAACGGTTCATCTGGAACTCCTTACACGGATAATCACCCTGCTTCGCTAAAGCTACGTGAGGCAGACTAGGATTATCCCTACGGGTTGATGAAAATTTGTGAAGGTATGCTTAAAAACGTAACAGAAATATGGGGTTTTGTCAAGACTGTCTGAACCTTGATTCACTTGATTTTGAGATTAACTTGATTATATGTTTTTGAGTTGATATTCAGATTTTCACAGATAATCGGTTTGGAATCGTGCAAATCAAGTGAATCAAGGTTCAGACAATAAAAAAACCCGCTCTTTCCTAGAGAGCGGGGTTGAGATTGAGGTTAAAGAACAACTCCCTCCATACCTCCCTCTTAAACTAAGAGGGAGGCTTCATGAGAGTCAGCGATTGCGGGCGGCGGCGATTTGGTCGCGCAGGGCGGGTTCCACTTTGAGTGGCTTGACCTTGCACGGCTTGGGCGCCAGCGGTGCCGCGTAGACAGGGCGCGGAGCCGGGGCGGTGTATACGATTACTCTCTTGGGCGGATCGTAATCGTCATCATCATCCCAGTCCCAGAGGTCGGACCACCAGGCGCAGAAACTGGCCCAATAGCCGGGGGGTTCGGGCAAGGTGTGATCGAACTCACCAGAGCGCACTACCTTGCCGTAGTATGGGTTGGCCTGCGGAGACCTGTCCGCGTTTCGCATCATGACGCGGTACTTACCCGAGAAATCCGCGGGCACGTAGAAATCCACATTATGACGGTACGCGTACTCATCCCGGCCTTTTTCGTCTTCACCCACTTTCTCCGGGGTGGTCTGGACCGAAATCGGGAAGTAGATGCCGGCGGCCATGGCGGCTCTGGGCGGAGAGAACTCCACCACTCCGTACGCTTCCTCCTTGGTCCAAAACTCCGCGGTGACTCGCCCCGACGGTTCGGGCGCGGGCAAAGCCCAGAGTTCGTGCGGATTGGCTTTTGCCGGCAAATTGTTCACCTCCACATTTTTGATGTAATGAGGCGAATTCATCACGATGCGATACTCTCCGGCAAAGTCCAGGGGGACTTGGAAGTTTGCGACGTGATGATAAAAGCCGGACACGGGATTCGGCACGGTTGAGGCAACGATACCGAACGACTCGTTTACTTCGTCGTTCAGTGCTTTACGAGGTTTGAAGTATTCCACGACGCCGACCACAGGTTCGGGGGCGTCGAACTCCAAGCTCACGTTGCCGTTGGCATGCGGGATTTGCGCCACAACATGCCAAGTCTCATCCGTGATCGGAGGAAGGGCTCGGCCGTTGACCTTGACCGCCCTCAAATCCAGGGCTCTTTGGTTGGGGTCGGCTGAGAACTGGTACGCTCCGCCTAATAGGCTGTAGAAGGCGGTGAAGAAGAGAAAGAAAGCCAACACACCGGAAGCCAACCAAAGCAAGAATACGGGCCAAGAACCGGCATACCTACCCAGGATGCTCTTGGGAGAGCTTATGGTTGGAGACTTGGCATCTTCCCCCTTCACAAACTCGTTTGCTGTTACGAAGGCTTTTTTGAGAAAGCCGTAAGCAAACAGAGCGAAGAAGCCACATCCCAGCGAAACCCACCACGGAGGAGCCGGGATGTAGGTGACTCCGTACCACAGATTTTCGAGTTCCACTTGGATGTTTCGCCCGGTTGCCGTCTGCATGCCGTAAGCCAAGGCGATGGCAAGCATGCCGGCGATGGGCAAAACCTTGAAAGCGAGCTGCATTTTGCTTACGCGCTCGTTCCAAGTGATCTGCTTGGCGAATGGCCCCATGCTCCCGAACACGAATTCCATGAGCCCGGTGGCGATGATCCCGAAGAGAATCAGGATTGCCAAGATCTGGCTAGGCCAGATGAAAATCGCGAGGTCGAAGATGATGATCGGTGTGAAGAGGACCGTGAACAGATACTTGATCTTGCTCGCGACTTCTTCCTCATCCAAGAAATCGATTTCTCCGCCGATCTCTTGGAGAGCATTCTTGTTGAACTCGATGTTCAAGTCGATGCTCACGATCAGCTTGGCGATGAGGGTTGAGGCGCGCTCCAGGAAGCGCGTACCCTTGACGACGAGCCATGCCAAGATGCTGGATACGGCAATCGCCATCACACCGTACATGACTTTGCTAAGGAATGCCAGCAGGATAATGACCTGCTGTTCTCCGTAGCTGTAGCCCGGGGAGTTTACGAGCGCGTGGTACTCCAAGAGCCCACCTTGCGCCAGAAAGCCTAATGCTGTGAAGGCGAGCCACGCAAGCGGGTGAGCATGCGAGCTCATGCGGGTCCAAAACGGATATACAGGGTTGCTCGAGGTGGTGGTCTTTCCGTGAACGGTTTCGGTGACCGTTTCGCGGGCGTCGGCGAGAAAGTTGAAACCCGCCCAAAGGCATTGCGCGACGGTCAGGAAGACCGGCACGAGCCACACGTACCAAGGCAACTCACTGCTGTCGATGGCGCGGTGGATCAGGTAAGCCAAAACGACTTCCACCGCCATGCCAAGCAGAGCCAGCTTCCAGAACGTGCGCACCAGGATCGACTGGAATGTGTCATTCCAGATTGTTGCATGCTGGCGCGCCGCGACGGCGGTTTGCCGTAGTTTTTTGAAGGCGATCCCGAAAAGCTGGGGCTGTGTGATAGCCAGAGCGATCGGGATGATGAACCCGAGAAGGTTGCCCATCTTTTTTTCTCCTTTATCGGATCATGATCCAAGAGCGAAGTTTGGACCCTGCCTTGCGCAGGTTAGCCAAAATGCTCCCGGTTGATGACCCGCGAATTTTGGCGATTTTACGCAGGCGGATTGATTCATCCACCTTCGCATCCACCTTGCCCATGAACTTGCGGTCTGCAAGCAGGCGCTGGGTAAAAGCGTCGTCTGCCTCTCCGGCTTCGCGATAGGATTCGAGCGCGCCCTCTTGGACTAGCCTTGCGACATAGTCTTTGGGGAGCTCGTGCTCATCTGTGAAGTCGGGGAGGACGAGGTTGTCGTAGGGGAAAACACTCTTGATGCCCTCATCCGCCTGGCCGGCCAAATCTTTTGCGATCTCAATGTACTCTTTGGCCTTACCCGCAACCGTTTGCTTGGGTTTGGGGATGTTGCCTTTGATCAACTTAAAGATTATTTTGGCCTGATCAGAATCCAGCTTTGGCTTGCTGTCATCAGAGAGCGGGGCTCCGAGTTGGCGGTCGCGGATCATGTCTAGAACCGTTTGCGCCTCAGCGGTACCAAATGTCCCGGCGCGTCCGGCCATATTTTCCAACTCGATGAACACATCACGGGCCACATCCGGCGTCCAACGAACTCCGCTAAGTTTTTCTTTGAGCACATTCGGGTGCAGGCGGTCGCGGAAATCGCGAAATTCCCTACGATTGCCCGGATCGAGATGACGAATGAATTCGTCATGGCTCTTGCGGAGTTTTGCCTCGTCCAAGAAATCTTCGAAATCCGGAATTTTTGCAGCCGGCACCTCGGCAAGTTCAAGGACACGCTCGATGATGGCGGCTGTGAGTAGTTTGCTCTTAGCCATGTCAGCAAGCTCTTGCCGACCGTCGGAATCCAAAAAACGATACCACAACTTGTACTGTTCGAGCGAACGCCCTCTGAGAGCGGCTTCGACATCAGTCAGTTGTGAAGCTCGGCGTTGGTTATCCTTGGCCGGAACAAATGAAGCAAGTTGAGCCGCGAGAGCGGGTGCTAGATGCGCAGCGTGCTTGGTGTACTTTTCTTGCTCCTCGGAAGTGAGCAGATTAAACCATTCACGTTGCAGTGCGTGCATTTCCGGGCTCCACGTAGACATGATTTCTCCCAAGCTGGCCGGTGCCTCGGGAATTCTCCCGGTGGCTTTGCCAGCTGGCCCCATGGGCATGTCTCGCATGTACATTCGAGAAATGCTTTCGATGCGGCGCCGCTTCTCTTCTTCGGTGAGCGAGGAATGCTGAATCAAGTTGATCTGCTCGTTAAGCTCCGCGAGCCTGGATTCGATGAGTACCCTCTCTTCGGCGGGCAACATATCCAAGCCTCTTTGCAAGTCACTAAGGCTGACTTTGTCACCGGTGAACCAGCTTTTGACAGCATCGAGTCCACCCTTGCTCAACCCGTCTCGGATTTGGGCCGCGATCATTGGGCCCACGATGTCAAAGATGAACGGTGTCATGGCGCCCAATGTTCCGATTCCCATGTTCTTTGCCTTTCTAGTAGTAGATTGAGCTCTGGAATTTTTTGCCATTATCTTATCTCCTTCCCGTTTTTACAGGGAGGTTTAGATTGTCAAAACAGCATCTTCGGAAACACTCCGAAGAACGTGTAAATATAGCATAAAAATCGCCGATTGTCAACCAATCGGCGATAAATTCCAAACTCCAAATACCAATTACCAATGCAGGAGTCGAGCTGTGCTCGATATTTATTTATATTGAGATAAAAAAGTTTTGTCAGAGGGGTGACAGTTTCCCTCATCTCTCCCCCGCTTGCGAGGGAAAGAGGCTGGCGAAGACGCAACCCCCTCAATCCCCACAGCTAAGCTGAGCTTTGCCTTGTCATGGGGACTTGATAACTTGGTAGGCAGTTGCTCCGTTGCCGTTGGCGATTATTTGATATCTCGGGTCTGAAGAAATCAGTTTGTTTAAGTCTGGCCAGCGGTCGTGGTCGATCAGGATAAAGTCCGCTTGCAGGCGATCGTGGATTAGGGAGTGGGCTTCGGCTTGGGTGGTGGAGGCGTTGAAGACCAGGTTTTGATAGTCGAGGGCGAGTGTGGAGCTGGCTTTGTAGAGGAAGGTTGGGTCTAGGCCGGAGATGTAGCGCAGGCGCTGATCTTGATAAAAAAGTATGGGGAATTCATCCCACATGGAATGGTAGACGCGGTCGCCGGGCTCGGCTATGGCTGAGATGGCGGACATGGGGGTTTGGTATTGATCGCGCAGGAAGCGCGGGGCGCGGTGCATGTTGGTGTAGGCGGTTGCAATGTGTTGGATTATGATCATTAGCAGAGACAGTACGATGATAGAGGGAAGCAGGAAATCGGATAACGTATTACGTATTACGTATTTTGCTGATGGCAGGGTGAGTTTATTTAGGAATTCTTTCCAGTTGACCGTGGAGGCGAGGAGGGCGGTTACGAGGGCGAGCAAGGGTTGGAAGTATTCGGTGAAGCGCAGGCTTTTGAGGGAAGCTACGAATAACAGTAATAATAGAGGGGAGAGCAACAGGGGTGAACGTACAAGGTACAAGGTACAAGGTACAATGTTTTGGTTGGGATTTTTATCTTTCGTAATTATATGAGCGAGGGCGGTTAGGAGGAGGATGATGCCGAAGACACCCAGCATGCTGATTGAGCCGGCGATGTTGTTTGCGTTCCATTCAGTGCCCAGGCGGAGGGCAGACGGCGCGGCTATGGCTATGTCGAAGATTTGAACTTTGAGAAAACTGAACATCGCCTCGCGGTTGGGATGCAGGATGAGACCTGCCAGAGATCCCACCATGCTCGCTAACAGAATATGGAATATAGAATTTTGAAATTCGTATTTCGAATTACGTATTACGTATAACGCAAGACGATAGATGAGATCTCCGAGGAGGATGAGGAGGAGGGATAGGGGGAGGAGGATCCAGCCGCCGTGGGTGAGGGTGAAGAGGAAGCTAATTGAGCAAATAGCGACTAACCCCCTCCAAACCTCCCCCTTGTCAGGGGGAGACTTAGGTCTCAGGGATATGCAAGCTACGATACCGAGAAACCACAATGTGATTGCGAGGGGGGAGGCTTTGCCTTGGATGAGGCGGGTGGTGAAGGGTTGGGTGAGGGTTAGTAATATGGGCCAGAGCCACCACAGTTTGATGTTTAGTTTGTAAAAGACAATTGAGATGATGAGCAAGCAAAGTACGGCAAAGGTGATTGCGGAGACGCGGGCCGCGTCGAGCGGATCGAGGAACTGTAAAAAAGGGATTTGTAAAACGTGGAATAAAAAATGTTGGTCCGCGTAGGTTGACCCTAGAGCTGTTAGGTCGAGCCAAGGGAATTCGGTAAGCGGACCTTGCTCTGATATAAGCTTTGCTGTTGTTATGTGGTAGAAGACGTCCGGGTCGGCGAAGCGGTCTTGCGGGGTGATAAAAGAAAACCAGGCGATGAAGAAGATCAGCAGAGATAGGAAAGTGAGTTTGGTTTTCATGCGATTATAGTATACCGTCTAAACCTTGATTCGCAAGATTTAAGGATTGAACCATGATTATTTAATCTGACCTATTTTAAATACTGGAATTGTGGGTGGGTGTAATCAAGGGATTCATTTAATCGTGTAAATCGTGGTTCAGACAGGTAACAAAAAACCCTTCGATTAACTCGGGGTTTTTTGCTCTCCCTGCGCAGAGAGTTTATGACGCGACGTTGATGAGCGATCCCAAAACGAAGTTGGAGATTGCGAATGCCGCGACGATGATGAGAAGGCCGATGATGGCGTTTCTGATCATGGTGGTAGCTGTTTTGACTTTGCCCTCGTCTCCGCCGGCTGTCATCCAAAGGAAGCCCGCGTAGAGGATATAGATGAGGAGCAAGATACCAATGAAGCCCAGGAGCACATTGATAATTCGTCCTACCACTTCAGGCAAACTGGCGTCCGCGGCCGTGCCGACATCGGCGCTATTTCCTACGGCTTTTACATTTTGTTGCGCCGTATCAAATACGCCTTGAGCGGAAGCCATTGCCGGCAGAGCTAATGCCCCGGCAGCTACGGTGTAGTAAATATTTTTAAATGTTTTCATAGTTGCGAAATTACCTTTATTCTCACTAAGATTATTGAGTGCCGGTTGTGACACCTTGGCCGATACCTTGAGTTAATGCTGTTAACACGGCGTCAGCGATTACAAATGACAGTGTAATGATGAGTATGCCGATTATGGCATTTCTGATCATTGATATTGCTTGCTTGACTTTGCCTTCGTCTCCACCGGCTGTCATCCAAAGGAAGCCCGCATAGATTAAGTAAAGTAGAAGCAAAACGCCAATAAGTGTTAAAACGGCATTGATGATGCTGCCCACCACCTCGGGTACGCTGCGTTCGGTTTTTAAATCACCGGCCGCGGTTCCCAATCCGGACCTCATTTCGTTTAGCCCGGCGTTTGCCATTGGAGCGGCGATAAAAGCCGAACCAAGCATAAATGAAAGGACCAGCAAGCTAATAGCTTTTTTGGCGTTAACAATATTTACAGCATTTGTAATTTTGTTGAAATCCATAACTAAGGAATAAAGGTTATTGCGTTGCTTCAATTAACTGACCGATTACGAAGCTGGTGATTGCCCAACCTGATAAAATGATAGCGAGACCGATGATACCGGAAATGATCCAACCGCGAGCTTCTTTGGTCTTGGTTTCGTCTCCACCGGCGATCATGTATTTAAAGCCACCAACGAGAACGATGATAACCGCGATTATACCCAAGAAACCGAGAGCCACGTTTATGATGTTCGCTATGGTCTGGCGAAGATCACTGCCTTCACCTCCGGAAAGCGCTAAACTTTCGTCTAAAGCACCAACTCCCAAGGTGTTTGCCGTAAGTTGAGGTTTTTGAGCCAATACGCCGGCTACAGGAAGCATGATTGCCAAGGCTATCAAGAAAGCTGTTATTTTTTTGGAAATTTTCATTTTGTTACACCTCCTTTCATATTTTATTTATACACAATTATACCATACTAAGGCTGAATACGGAACTTATTTCAAAAAAATAATAAATAATAAATTATAAATAATAATTGCTTCCTGTTATGCATGACCTATGTTATTTGCCGAGGGCGGTGATGAAGGAACCGAAAATGTAATCCAGGGCTACGTATGAAAGCAAGACGATGGCGATACCGATAATGGCGTTTACTAAAGTTTTTTGGCCTTTGGCGGCTTTGGAAGAATCTCCGCCCCAGATAATGTACTGCACACCGCCCCAGACAAACATGACTAAAAATAATGTTCCGGATAATGCCAAGAGCCAGTTGATTACACGCTGGATAATGCCGACTACGACTTGAGAAGGGGAGCCTTGGGCGACGCAGGGAACAATGAGGCCGGTAGTTTTTTCAACACAACCCGCGCCGATACTTGGATCTTTAGGTGTCTCGCTTTGTGTATCACCGGTGGAGGTTGCGTCCGGAGCTTGGCCTGTGGGGGTGACTATTTGTTGTCCGCAACAAACTGAATTTGGAGTAGATTTGCAGGAACCCTTGGCGCTTGAATCACTCAAAGCAGGGGCCGGCCATGTACCGGGTTCGCACTGACTAACAGGGACGCAAAACCCCGCACAGTCATCTTGATTTGTACCAGGTTGACCCGAGGCTTTTGTGCCGCAACACAAGTCCAAACCTTCACCGCCCGGGCAGTATTCAATTCCTGTGCCGATAGGAAATTCATTTGTTTGACATCCACCAATTAAACTGCGGCAAGTACCGGGGCAGTCGGGAGCGGCATTTGCCGATGAAATGGTAAAAAAGATGCAAAAAAACAATACTGCAAAAATTGACGTTAATTGGAAGGAATTGATTTTTAACTGCATATTATTTCTTCTTACAGCACAAATAGCTGGCGCTTTGGTTTGACTGGCAATAACTGCTTAGGCAGTCGTAATCAGTCTGCTCTTGGGGCAATAAAGTCATACATGAATAGCCTTGAGTTGCCGGGGTTTGGCCGCAGACATCGGACTTGGTGCTTTTTGCCTGGTTGATCGCGTCGGTTTCCGCTTGTTTGGCCGCGTCTTGTTGTTCTTTGATGGAGGTTACTTCTTGTTGGGCTTCCGTGGGTTGATTTAAAAACTCTTGCGGTTGGTTTACGGTGGGAGTGCTTAAGTCGCTAGTCCAAAGCAGTATAAATGTATCGGTGAGTACATAAGCGAACATGATAAAAAAGATCCCTACGACAGCGTATTTTAAAGTATCTTTGGCTTTTTGTACTTTGCCTTCGGTTCCGCCGGCAATGATGTAAGAAATGCCTCCGTAAACAAAAACCAAAAGCGCCAGAGCTCCCACTATTCCCAAAAAGACATTGATAACATTTTGCGCGATTTGGTTGAGGTTGGTTGTGCCGAGTGGGTTGGATAGTTTGTATGATGAAGGTGCTTTTGGGGCTGCTGAATCGTATTCATCCAAAGCGCTGACGTCATCTTTACTGCAAATAGGCATCTTGCAACAGACTGAAGCGCCGGTTATGCCGCCGCAACCAACAGACTGACCAAACCCAGGCAATACTTCGCCGATTGTACACTCCGAAGCATCATCCATGCAGACATAAGAATACAATCCCCCTTCGCCTACTGTTGCTCCCCCGGTGCCCAAGCCACATTCCACTTTTTCGATGGTTGTGCAATTGTCTTTATTGGCAGTATCAACTTTATAAGATGTGGCACAGCAACCGAATACAGGATCATTGGCGGCCAAACTTTTTTTACCGCAAGCAACCAGTTCTTGACCTTGGGCGCACCCGGCGGAAGCCTGGGGTATTTCTTTTTGTTCCGCAGGACATTTGCCGGCTGCCGGGTCTGCTTGTGTCGGCCCGTACCATGGCAGGCCTTTGCAGACCGCGGGGATGGCGGCGTTTGCTGAGGGAGCAAAAAATACAGCTACGAATAGCAAACCGGTAATCGCGGCGGTTTTTGCGTTCAATAAACTTTTAAGAAATCTCATACAATTACAATCCTTTATAACCCAATGACTCGGCGACAAATGTGACGATAGTCCAGGCCATTATGATAAAGACAATGCCGATAGCGGATTTGACCATGGCATCACGGCCTTTGGTGACCCAATTTTGCCTGCCGAAGGATAAAAGATACATAGCTCCGCCCCAGATGAAGGCGATTAGGAAGAGCGCACCCGATAGGCCGATTAGAAAATCCGCGACATAGATGCCTTGCTGGACAATATCAACGAGTTCGCAATTCCCGGTTTTAGTACACCCAACCAAGCGTAAACCTCCGGGTGTTTGATAAACCCATTTTTCCGTAGAGCCGGTTTGGGGAATGGGTTGATTGCCTTGGGCGGCTTGTTCATCTTCACAAATGGGAGCAACGCAACAGCCCTGGCCTCCGCCGCAACCCGGATAATCCGCGAGATCTTTTTCCAGTGTCCCACCCATGCCTTTACAAGCATCTTCATCTCCTTCAGGCATGCACATGTACGAGGTCTTGTCTTTTGGCGACGTGGGATTACAATCTGTCTTTGCGCTAGAAGCGGGTATGCACTCCGCTGCAAAAACAGATGGAGTTGAGATATCAAATCCACCTAAGATTACATAGACGCCGAGTGATAATGCAAGTAATAATATTTTTCGCATAACTCTTTTAAGGATTGCGCGGTTCGTCTAATGTTTGGTCTACTTTTTGCTGGGCCGTGCGCAAAACTTTTACCCAGTCGTCTTCCGGGGTTTGTTTAAGGTCTTCGACCAGCTGGAGAATAGCTTCTTCCATTGCTTGGGGGTCGTAGCCTCGGTACCAGGAATCGGCGGTTAGTATCTGGGAGGCGAAAACTCCGATCTCGTCATCATCGAGATATTCTTCTATGAGCGAGCGGTGAGCGGGCGGGCGGGCGGCCAAATCAAGATACTGCTTTTCGTTTTCTTCTTTGACGAGGTAGTTTAAAAGGTTCCAAGCCGTTTCCATGTTTTCGGATTTTTTACTTACCGTCCAGAGCCAATAGTTGGCGTAGTTAACCTCGGGGTTGCCTGTGATTTGAGGCAAGCGGGCGATGGAAAGGTTGAGCTTGGGCGCGCGGGCTTTGATTAGGGGGATGTGATAAGAGTAGCCAAAGAAATATGCCAAGCGGCCCTGCACAAAAGCGTCTAGAGAATTTGGCATTTCGTCGTTCCAGGAATAGATGTCTTTAGTTTCGTCGGCGAAGTCGTTATAGAAACGGAGGGCTTGGATGGCGGGGAGCTCGTCGCGCGTGGCCGAGAGCTCTTCGGGCATGAGCGAGAAAGTGGGGAAGCCTTCGTCTGATGCCATCTGCGTGCCGTTTTGCATCATGAGGATCGAGATGATATCAGTGGCGCGATCTATGTTTTCCGTTGTGCCCAAAGCGGCGCCGGCCTGGAGGATTTCGCCATCGGTATTGATGTTGACCAGGCGATTAATTGTTGCCTGGAATGTATCCCAAGCCGAAGGAATGGTGGGGATCCCGGCGGTATTTAACATGTCTCGGTTAACAAAAAGAGCCAGTGTATCCACGGACATGGGCAGGCCCATGATTTTTTCTTCCAAAAAAGGCCTGTCGCCGGGAGCGGCGGTGTTGATGCGGCGGACAGCATCTTTATAAACAACGTCCGGGTAAGCATCGCGGAGCTCGCGGAGGGTTATGCTTTTTTCATTTTGTAAAACCAAAGTTTCTTTGCGGTTAGTATAGCCTCCTTCAACTATGGTGTAGACCATTTCAGTGTAGGCGGGCATTGGTTCGATCTTGGACATGTATTTGCCAACCCAGGTGTTGTGTATCAGAAAAATGTCGGGCCCGCGGTCTTCGGCCATGGCGTTAACGAGCAAATCTTCGTATTCTTCGAGGCGAAAACGTTTGTAGTTGATGGTGATATGCGGGTGAGCTTGGCGGTAGGCGTCTAACAATGGAGCATAGACGTCGCGATCGTCGATGACTGCCCAGATTTCTATTTTTTTGGGTTGAGCCGCTTCTTGAGTAGCTCTATCCGGACCCTTGGTGCAACCTTGGCCGGTTAAAACCAAACCAACCATTAAAACAATGAATGCGCGATAGAAAAAAGACCTCATAGTAATTTGAGGATATTATAGCACAGTCTGAACCTTGATTCACATGATTCAGAGATTTGCTTGATTATCTGAATTTTTTATGTACTCTTTTGAATTCAAGGCTTCTGCTCCCAAAATTCACTAATAAGCCGACTTCGATTTTATAAGCTTCTAAATAATTTAGAGCCTGAGCCAAGTGAACATCCTCAAGAGCGGTAAGAGCCTTTAGTTCAACCATGACAGTTTCTTCAACAAAAAAATCGACCCTCCTGGTTCCGACCTTATAATTTTTATATATAAGCGGCAACTCTTTTTCTCTTTCGAATTTTAAGCCCTGTAAGTTCATTTCTACGGCCAGCGCTCTTTGATATACAACTTCTTGAAAACCACTCCCCAGGGATCGATGAACAGTCATGGCGCATCCGATAATTTTGCGTGTAATATCTTCATGCGTCATATAATCGTGTTAATCAAATAATCGAGCGAATCGTGGTTCAGACAGCTACTCTAAAATACACAACATCACCGTCTGCCACGATGTATTCTTTGCCTTCGATGCGGACTTTGCCTTTTTCTTTGGCGCCGTTCCAGCCGCCGAAGGCCACGAAGTCTTCGAAGGTCGCGACTTCGGCGCGGATGTAGCCTTTTTCAAAGTCTGTATGGATAACAGCGGCAGCCTCAGAGCCTGTTGCGCCGCGGCGGACTGTCCAGGCTCGGGTTTCGAGTTCGCCTGAAGTGAGGAAGGTGATTAGGTCGAGTGATTTGTAGGCGGCGATGATTAGCTCGTCTAAGCCGGAGCGCTCTTGGCCCACGGCATCCAGGTATTCTTTCTTTTCTTCGGGCGACATGTCTAGGAATTCGAGTTCCATTTTGGCACAGATTGGAACAAGCTCATTAAATCTGGAATCTGGAATCTGGAATCTGGAAGTCCAAGACTCGGATTGAAGTTGAGCTTCGGAGACGTTTAGAGAGTAGATCATGGGCTTTAGAGTTAGAAGCGAGAGAGACTTCATGGCTTTGAGTTCGTCTTCGGTCCAGTTGAGATCGCGGAGAGGTTCGCCTTTGGCAAGCGAGGCTTTGGCACGTTCCAAAGCGGGGACGAGGATGGACAGCTCTTTGGTGGCGCCAGACTTTAACTGCTTGCTAGCTGTCTCGAGGCGTTTGTCTACGACGGACATGTCGGCCAGGGCGAGTTCGATGTTGATTGTTTCCATGTCACGAGCAGGGTCGATAGCGCCGTCCACGTGGATAATGTCGTCGTCTTCGAAGACGCGGAGGACTTGCACGATAGCATCGGTGTCGCGGATGTTGGCTAAAAAGGCGTTGCCCAAGCCTTGGCCTTCGGCGGCGCCGCGGACCAGCCCCGCGATGTCCACGAATTCGATTGTTGTGTGAACAATGCGTCCGGATTTGGAGATATCAGAAAGAGGTTTGAGGCGGTCGTCCGGGACTTCGACAACGCCAACGTTCGGGTCGATGGTGCAAAACGGAAAATTAGCGCAATCTACCGCTTTTTTGGTTATAGCTTGAAATAATGTTGATTTGCCTACATTGGGCAGGCCGACTATGCCTATCTTCATACCAGGATGTACCTTGATTAACGCTCAAGGATTAACAGGATTACTTATTATATTGTTTTAACCGCGATTCGCTTGATTTAAGGATTAACTCGATTATTATTCTTATATAAAAACTCAATCGTGGCACATAACACATACCACATATCATGGATCAAGGCAAAGATTTTGACTTTGTAGAGGGAAATTAAACAGTGAGTGAATGTTTGAAATTTATCATGCTTTCTGTCATACTCGGGTGCATGTCTACTGTTTTGCAAATTAATAATTTATCCAAGACTTTCGGGACTCGGAAGTTGTTTTCGGACGCGAGCGTTACGATTTGCAAAGGGCAGAGAGTGGGATTGATCGGCGTAAACGGATCGGGGAAGACGACTTTGATTAAAATGATTTTAGGTCAGGAGAGAGTTGATGAGGGTGAGATCATTGTCTATCCTGATATGAAGCTGGGTTATCTGGAGCAAAATGAGGAATTTAAGCAAGGTGAAACGGTTAGTGAATATTTGGTTAGAGTTTCGGGGCGTGAAGCTTGGGAGTGCGCCAAGATGGCCGCAAAGTTTGATTTAAAAAAAGAAAAGCTCACGGCCGAAGTGTTGAGCTTGTCCGGAGGGTATCAGATGCGGATTAGAATGGCGGGTGTTTTGGCGCGCGAACCGGACTTGTTGCTTTTGGACGAGCCTACTAATTACTTGGATTTGCAGACGCTGTTGTTGCTTGAGGAGGTTTTAAAAAAATTTAGAGGTGCAATATTGGTGGTATCGCATGACCGTGAATTTTTAAAAAACGTTTGTAATTATACTTTAGAATTGGAGCATCAAAAATTTACACTGTTTCGTGGGAATATCGAATCTTATTTCGCGGAAAAGGAAACTCGCCTGGAGATGGAGAGGCGCTACAATAAAAAAATACAAGCTCAGCAAAGACACTTAAAAGATTTTATCGACCGATTTCGGGCCAAAGCATCAAAAGCCACGCAAGCGCAATCAAAAATGAAGCAGTTGGAAAAGTTAAAGACCATCGATATAGAGCATTCGACAAGGACCGCGAGGATACGCTTGCCGCATGTTCCGCAGAAAAATTCTTGGGCACTCGAGTGTAAAGATTTAAGCGTGGGATACGATAAAGAGAATCCGGTTTTAAGCGATATCAATTTGTATATTAATCGCGGAGACCATATAGCTGTTGTTGGCGAGAACGGGCAAGGAAAATCCACGTTGCTAAAGACGCTGTCAGATGAACTTGTGCCTGTTTACGGTACTTACAAATGGGCGCACAACTTGAAAATTGCTTATTACGCCCAACATGTTCCGCAAATGATGCCAAGCACGGGGACCGCGGAAGATTATCTAATGGGTTTAGCCGGAGAGATCTTGCCCGAAGATCTTTATAAAATGGCGGGAAATTTTTTGTTTGGCAAAGATGATTTGAATAAGCCGATTGGAGTTTTGTCGGGCGGAGAGAAGGCGAGGCTTTGTTTGGCCGGTATTTGCCTTGGCAAATTTGATGTTTTGATTTTGGATGAGCCCACCAATCATTTGGATTTTGACACGGTAGAGGCGTTGGCTGAAGCGCTTGCCGAATATGAAGGGACTGTAATATTTGTAAGCCACAGCCGAACATTTGTATCGCAAATCGCGGATAAGATTTTGGAAATTAAAGACGGCAAGGCAAATTGTTACCCGTATTCCTACGAGATTTATATCTATGAAATAAGTAATAATGATGTTTCGATTTTAAAAAATTCGGAAATCAAGGAACCGGAGGGTGAAGTACCTTTTTTTAGAGAAAAATCCGAAATCTACGCGGAAATGCAAAAAGAAAAACGTTTATTGCAAAAACTGGAAAAAGACGCGCACAGGCTGACTTTAGAAAAGGAAAATATATTAAGCTGGTTCGCGGGCAATACGGATAAGGTTGATATTGAGAAAATCAAGCGCTTAAAAGAGGTGGAAGAGGAAATATTAGCTAATGAGAGTGAATGGTTTTTGGCACAAGAAAGACATGAATTGTTGGAAAAAGAGTTGACTACAGCCAAAAACGCCCTGCAATAAGCAAAAAGAGATGCAATAAAATTGAACTGTTAAGGGTTTGACAAAAACTTATAATTATGGAATGCTTTTATATTAGCGCTTTGCTATACTAAAACAAGAAGGTTCGGACCTTCACAATCCAGAAAGGACAGGGACATGAACAGCAAACATCTTGCTCTTTTGCTTTTGGGCGTACCCATGGTTTTCACAGGCGCGGCTTCGTGCGGGCCGGATGATGATTCCAACTCGTCCGGCGGATCGGGCGGAACAAGCGTTACCGGCGGCGCCACCCATCCCCATCGCGCGGCAACAAGGGC
>CAYOMV010000015.1:0-21237 GCA_964405175.1 uncultured Gammaproteobacteria bacterium
AATGCTAAACTCCTTGGCCAAACGCCTCAACACAAGCTCCGACGACGAAGCATCACTGATACGCCTTGCCACATCCCGCTTCACTGCAACTCGCTAATAGCGGGTTTTTGTTATTAAAAAACCTCTCACTGAGAGGCCCTAAGATTGTTCCTCTGCCACGAAGACAGAGTGTACATCATCTACCACTTTATCCACGTCGCGATGAATCTTGATTCGGGTTATCACGGACAGAATGCCCAAGGGCAAAGCGATGCCCAAGACAATATCCGGAAGAACCCCGGGAGACAGCCAGCCTTGATGATAAGGCATTGCCGCGATCAGGGCCAAAATCTGAAACAATGATTTGGCTTTACCGACCCTGGAGGCTTCTGTCTGCCTCAAGTTATTTTTAATAAGTTGAAAGACACGGTACTTATTGAATGGAGCATTCGTGAAAGGCTCTCTTACAAAGGTACCTGCAACATCAATCAAGATTACCGGCAATGCGATATACGGCGAAAACACGCCGGCAGCCATCATGTATGCAATAACCGGCAGTTGGCGGATTTTATCAGCTAACGGATCCCACCATTTGCCTATCTGCACGCTGGCCACACTTCTTGGAAAACCGCATATCTTTTTAGCCCGGGCCACATGCCCATCCAATTTATCATAAGCTCCGGCAACAACCATCAGCAACAAGCCTTGCAAAAAATAGCCATTGAGATACAACACAAAACCCGGATACCAGAGCACGATGCTCCAAGAGGTTATCCAATTCGCGGAAAAAAACGGCAAGCTGCCCAATTTCGCGAGGAAAATCGCGGGCAACCATTTATGCGCGAAAGAAATTCCCGCTCCTAAAATGACAATGGCAACCAGCCAATGCAGAGAGCCTGAAATAGCTTCCATCGACCCTCCTTTCAGTGGTAAAAGTCAAAAGAACCAAACCCGTTGTATCAAAATCACAATAAAAAATCAAGAAGAAAACCAATCATAATAGATGCACGTCATAAAGACCCAACAAGCTCCGTAATTATCGTAGGGGCGAACCTTGTGTTCGCCCATTCCGTAATAAAAACACGGGCGAACACAAGGTTCGCCCCTACAAAAACACCAGCCAACAAGTCCCTGATAAGGCAAAGCTCAGCTTAGCTGTGGGATTTAGGGTTGGTTCGTCATTCTATGCAGCGGCTGCCGCTCTCCTGCGCTCATGCGATTTCAGCAACTTCTTACGGATCCTAAGCGACTTTGGCGTAACCTCCAACAGCTCGTCATCCCCCAAATACTCCATCGCTTCTTCCAAACTCATAATCCTGGGCGCGTCTAACGCCTCCGCCACCCCATCGCCTTTAGATCTCATGTTGGTTAAATGCTTTTCTTTGCACACATTAACCTCCAAATCTTCCGGCTTATTATTCTGCCCTACAACCATCCCTTCATAAACCGGAGTTCCGGCCGTAATAAACAACTGACCGCGTTCTTCCGCGTTTAACAAACCGTAAGTCATTGCCGTCCCGGATTCAAAAGCAATAAGCGAGCCATGCGGCGCGGATTCAATATTTCCCAGCTTGGGCCTGTACTCCAAAAATCTGGAATACATTATTCCGCGACCCTTGGTAGCTCTAACAAACTTTGATCTATAACCGATCAATCCGCGCGTTGGAAAGATGGCGTCAATAAAGGTTGTACCATTCTCCATCCTCATATCCAAAATATCCCCCTTGCGCCTGCCAGCCTCTTCAATAACAGTTCCACTGACATCATCCGGGCATTCAATCGTCACAGACTCAAACGGTTCCAAAATCTCACCCTCTTTTTCTATAAAAATAACCTGCGGACGCGACACCTGCAGTTCATAACCCTCACGACGCATCTTTTCCACCAAAATCGCCAGATGCAATTCGCCTCGTCCGGACACTATAAACTCTCCTTGATCATTGGATTCTTCTACACGTAGCGCCACATCATTTTGCAATTCCCTCTCCAACCTCTCCTTTATATTACGAGAAGTTGTATACTCGCCCTCATTCCCCGAAAAAGGTGAAGTGTTTACGCCAAACCCCATTTTAACCGTGGGCTGTTCAATATCAATCACAGGCAAAGCTTCGGGATTGGCCGGATCCGCCAAAGTTTCGCCGATCTGTATATCAGCAATTCCGGCAAACGTAACAATATCCCCGGCTTCAGCTTCCGTAACTTCAACTTTGCCCAAATCTTTAAACGAATATAACGCAGTAACTTTAATATTACTCACCTTACCATCCCGATTGATCCAAGCAACCTGCCCGGGCTTAAAAATACCCCGCACCACGCGCCCAATGCCCATCTTCCCGCGGTAATTATCATAAGAGACGTTCGCGACACTCACCTGCAATGGACCGCTTTTATCATTTTTCGGTTCCGGTATTTCTTTCAAGATAGTCTCAAATAAGGGCTTAATATCTGTCATGGATTCCAGCTCTTCCGTTAGACCCGCCTTGCCTTGCTTTGCCGAAGCATACACAACCGGAAAATCCGCCTGAGCATCCGAAGCTCCCAACTGCACAAACAAATCAAAAGTCTGATTAAGCACCCAATCCGGCCTTGCATCCGGTTTATCTATTTTATTAATTACAACTATAATACGATGCCCCGCCTGAATCGCCTTTTTCAAAACAAACTGTGTCTGCGGCATCGGACCCTCTTTCGCGTCAACTAAAAGCAACGCGCCATCCACTAAATTCATCACGCGCTCCACCTCTCCACCAAAATCCGCATGCCCCGGAGTATCCACGATATTGATCTTGGTGTCTTTATAAACCACCGCGCAATTTTTAGACAAAATGGTAATACCGCGCTCGCGTTCCAATTCATTGGAATCCAAAATCGTTGTGCCTTCGAGCACTTGATTGCTAAAACTGTCGCTCTGTTTAATTAAAGCATCAGCAAGTGTTGTTTTACCGTGGTCCACGTGCGCAATTAGCGCAATATTTCTTATATTTGCCATACATTAAAAGTCACGTGAGTATAGCTTAAAACCGGAATTTAATCAAGGACTTAACTGCCATATTAAAAAAGACGCTTTACACGACCTACTAAGCAACTTAATTCATTGTTTCATGAGTATTATTAACTGACTATATTCTGAGGCTGTTCTTTCACATTTCATGTCTTTTCCTAACAACTTTGCGATCTGCTCGGCAGTGCTTTGTAATCGCATAAATAAATGACTTCACCGCTCGATGAGCCTAATTCAAATCAGAGCCACGAACAGTCAAGTAGTTCACCTTAAGTTTATTAATCCCCGATAATCGAACAAATGAACCTCCGCGCGGCAGAGCCGGCGCGGTATCAGTGGTTAATCGAAGAGCTTGAGATTTGATGGTGGAATTCCTTGTTTGGCGACATAATCACGTATCACGTCCAAGTTCCCGCCTTCGCCCACCGTCGCGACATAAAAACCATCAGTCCAAAGTTCCCCGCCCCAAAGTTCTTTTCTCAGATCGGGATGCTGCTTGAATAATTCCTTCGCCGTAATGCTTTTAATGATGCGTATGATTTCTGAAGGTGAAAACTTTGGCGCTGCGTTGATTAGATAATGGACGTGATCCGTATCAATACCGACTTTCTCAAAAACAAAGGAATAACGCTCTTCGATTGCTTTTGTAATGATGTGCAATGTCTGCTCACGGTCAAGACGTCCAAAGATAGCTTTTCGGTATTTGACCGGTGTGACAAAATGATAATGTATTTGATAAGCATTATGCTCTGACGTCTTGACCCTTCGCATACATGACACATCTTAGCATAAGGATTCCGCGCGGCAGAGCCGGCGCGGAAAGATCAAGTTCTATATAAAGAATCCCCCGAAAGTTCGAGGGAAAATTTACATTTGCCGCTTAATCTTCAACAACCCTGATCACATCCAAAGGAACATTAACAGATTGTTTTACTTCATTTCCATACTTATCTATACCTCTAACTTCTGTAACAATAAATTGATGACTCGTATTTGGTTCAGCTTTAAAGTCAGGAAAATAAAAGCTAATATTTCTCTGTTGCTCGTCGTAATACATATTCATGCTAAAATCTACCTCTGTAATTGAATGACTTGCACTGCTTGTGCCAAAGGTAGGATATATCGAACTACCATAACTATCGCCATAATAACGGCCACTATTCATTACCTCAATATCTACGTTCTCAAAAGGCATACCTGAATAACTATAAGAAAGAGATAAACCGGTAATATCAATTTCCGGATCTCCTTCGATGGCTACGCCTGTTATTTGAACACTATTGGGATACGATCTCCAATACACATTGCCATCCTTATAAGAGCCGGTAATTATTTTTGTAGAAAAATTCTTATATACGTTTAAAATACAATCTTCACACACTTGCTTTGATGGCATTATCTGACCGTATAAATCATGCAATAAATAACCGCTTTCATTCGGATAAAAAATATCTCCTTGTTTTATTGGTTTTCCAATTTCGTATGAAAAATATAGCGAATCCGACACATCATCAACCGATTCCGACCAATTTTCGCCATAAAATTCTTGCGCTAGAGATTCATTTTCTATCCACCGCAAAACAGTTACACGTGGCTTATAAGCATCATTATCCTGATAGTCTGCTGCGACAGCATATACCTTTGGATCTGATTGAATTTTAAGTAATCTACTGCCCGGTTTATAAGAAATATTCCCGCCTAATAAATAACTTGCCAGTTGTTCATCGGAAATTTGTACAACATCATTAAAGTTATCATACCAAGAATAAAAAACTCTCTCATTAGGAAAAACATATCGTTTATTATCCAATCCAAGGTAATACACAGCCGAACTCGATGCCTTGATTAAATCTCCAGCACGAACAGTTTGCGCCAACACATTTTTTGGAAAAACTAAAACCGCCAGTAAAAATAGAAAGTAATGTAAATATTGTTTTCTCATATTATATTTACAATATAACAAAAAACCGTCTATGTCAAGACGATCGAGCAAAATAGCTTAAAGTGCGACTATCTGTTAGCAAATTTTTTTACACACTCCACTACTTCCTCCCAACTCTCCGCCCAATGCATGTTGGGGTGCAGTGACGCTAACGATTGCATGTATTCAAGCGACTTTACGCCTTATTCTTTAGTGCAGTTTAACCGATGCATGATAAAAAACAATGAAATTTCCGAGATTATTGGGAACAATTTTGATATGCTCCCAAGCGACGCTGTGCTCATTAATCAACCGATCAATAAACCGCGTTACATCATCCACCAGCAAGTGATCTTTGATAAAAAGTCTTCACAGCCTTCTCCTTTCAATGTGCCAACCGAGCTTACCAAAAAAAATACGCGTGTCAAGTATTATAAGTAAAAAATATACCTTCAACCTTGACAAATGCAACACTGTTGCATTAAGGTATCAATCTATGAACATTCAGGAAATTTTTACCATCCTTAAAGACAAAGGCTTTCGCCTAACACCTGTTCGCAAAGGTATGATTAGTTGTGTGGCCACAGCAAAAAGACCAGTAGACGAAGAACAAATTAAAACATACTTAAACTCACAAAAAACCCCATTCAACAGAACGACCATCTATCGCGAACTACAATTTCTAATTGATGAAAATATTATTAAACAAATAATACTTCCAGATGGTATTAAAAGATACGAACTATCGCATAGTAAACACCATCATCACGTAATTTGCAGTAAATGCAAAAAAATTGAACCAATTTATCTGGATGAAAAAATATTTAACAAAGAAGTAATGCGCAAATCACCTAAAAATTTTTCTATCACCGAGCATATTCTAGAATTTTCAGGCCTCTGTAACAGATGCAAATAATATGAGGATATCATTCGTAGGCAAAGGTGGCTCTGGTAAAAGCACACTAACCGCCTTATTCGCTCAGTACGCAAATCAAAATAATAACGTCTTAGCAATAGACGCGGATTTAAATATTCATCTACCTAAACTTTTAGGAAACCAAGATTCTATCGATTCATACTACATTTCTAACAAGGATAATTCAGAAAAAATTAGGAATTACCTAAAAGGTGATAACAATACAATCAATAAACTCGCTGAAATTAAAAAAACCACTCCACCGGGAACCGGCTCAAAATTAATATTTCCCGATATCAATTCAGATCCAATGATTAAAAATTATTCCATTAAATGTAATGATATCAACCTTATTGTAACCGGGACTTATGATGAACACGGTATAGGAGCCAGCTGTTACCATAATGACTTGGCGGTTTTAGAATATTTATTAAGCCATGTTTATGATGACAAATCTATTGTCGTTGCGGATATGGTTGCCGGTACGGACGCTTTCGCCTCAACACTGCACGCACAGTTTGATCTCAATGCCTTAGTCGTTGAGCCCACTTGGCGAGGCATTGAAGTATTTAATGATTACACAAAATTATGCAATGCGGCAGATTGTGATCATGGCTTGCGCGTAGTTGGAAACAAAATTAAATCCGAAAAAGACGAACAATATCTACGAGATAATATCCCGGAAAAATATCTTATAGGCTTTATATATCGATCCGATTATTTAGAGGAACAAGATAGAAACCGAGGGTTTATTGAATTCGATAAATTAGAAGCTAAGAATAAAAAAGTATTTAATATCATCCTGGAAGAACTAAATAATATTGCATTCAATCCGGATCGTAGACTTAAAAAACTTTACGATCTTCACAAAAAATACGTTTCACAAAGCTTTGTCAAAGATAGATTTGGAGATCTTTCCTGCCAAATTGATGATGAGTTCGATATAAAAGAGGCTGCCAAGTCGCAACGAATATGAAAAACGACTTAAATGTATTTTCAGGCAAGGAATCTCTTAAAAGCTTTTTCAATCCGGATAATCATCCACCGCTACCTCTTGTCGAACTCCCTGACTCATTAAACCCTTATCGCAAAAAAGGTATACGCATCTTTGCAAAAATGATGACTTTTTTACCTTTAGGTAATGTAAAATCTCTGCCTGCTTTAAACATGATTTTGCAAAATGACGAGTCCGGATCTTTAAGCAACATCACAAATATTATCGAGAACTCTTCAGGCAATACTGTTCAATCATTGGGAATTATTTCTCGGGCTTTTGGCAATATAAACACACATGCCTATTGCTCACATGAAGTCTCACCCGGCAAATTACAGCTACTGCGCTTTTTTGGAATCAAACCCATCGTCAACGAAGAGCCGATTTGCCCGGATCCGGCAGATAAAACCAGCGGCATCTATAAATCAAAAATTAAAAGCCGACGCAAAGGATGGTGGAATCCCGGGCAATATGACAATGAAGCTAATCCTGTAGCGCACCATAAATGGACAGGGCCTCAAATTTGGAAGCAAACTAAAGGCAAAATCGGCATTTTTTGTGCAGGATTGGGAACCACAGGAACAATGGTCGGCACAGGTAGTTACTTAAAACAAAAGAATAAAGCACTATTCAATTTAGGAATAATTAGAGAAATGAACAATCCGGTTCCCGGTGTCAGAACTAAAAACTTATTAAAACAAATCGCGTTTAAGTGGCAAGACATCATCAATTACGTAGAAGTAGTTGGCACAAAACAAGCTTATGAAACTAGTTTAAATCTTTGCAGAAATGGTTTATTGGCAGGGCCAAGCTCAGGCTTTGCCTTAGCGGGTTTATTAAACTTTTTTAAAAATACCTGCGATAAACATTTAGATCAATTTCGCAATAAAGATGGTGAAATTATTGCAGTCTTTATCTGTCCTGATTTACCGCACCCATATATTGAAGAATATTTTCAATATTTAGACTCTGAACATTTTCCCAAAATTAAAAATCAAGAACTGCTTTTAAACGATGTACCCAAAACATCAATCAAAAAAATCGCTGACACGCAAAACACCCTCATAGATCCGGAAGACGCTTACAAAATAATCTACGCCGAACAACAAGATGTGGTTTGGCGCAAAGTTAACAATGGCCAAACGCCAAAACTTCAAAAAAATTCCGTAGTTCTTGATATAAGAACCAAAGAAAAATTTCAGCATAATCATCTGCCGGGTTCAATACACGTTTCTTATGGCGAATTATTAACTAAATCTGAGCAAATTAAGTCAAGTTACAAAAACAAACAGGTCTGCGTCCTCTGTGAAACAGGAGCTAAGAGTATTACAGCCGCAAACTTATTAAGATCCAAAGGCGTATCAGCTCATAGCATCAATGGCGGAATCATAGAATGGTCTGAAAAAAATCTCCCTCGCTGGAGACCCGAGCTCTGCGTCCGCTTCCAACAAAACTAAAATAAAGCACAATCCCTCGCTTGAACGAGGGATACTGCTAAATCAATCTCTTCCTCGAAAAAGCGTATCCCGATCCGGATTTGAGATACCTCTCAAAATCCTCTGCGAGCTTCTTTGACGAGAATCCCGCATACCAAATCAGCTTCCACGGTCCACCGCGCGAGGTCGTAACACATTCGCCACAATGATGTTGATGCAATCTGCGATTGATGTCTGATGTTGAACCGAAATAATATGTACCAAATCTCTGACTTTGAAGTATGTAAACATAGTGCATATATTACTCGGTTCCATGTTTTGGAACTTTGGTCAAGGGGATATCTATGTATCTAAAAATATTAAAATTAAAAAACCGCCGGTTTTGTCGGAGGTTTTTTTTGGTTCGGCCCCCCTTCGCTCCTTCGCTATCGCGCTCCGGAGCTTCGGGGGGCACTCCCCATAGCTCCACATAGCCGAAGGCGTCGTGGAGCGACGGGGAGTGGGGTGACTAACGGGAATCGAACCCGTATCAGAGGAACCACAATCCTCTGTGTTAACCATTACACCATAGTCACCATAAACTTGTAATAATCAATCACCAAATACCAATAATCAATAATCGAACCCCTTTGCTGTATTCACCTTAAATCGAAGTTCGATATTCTATGTTCGAATGTGATGATAGTTATACAGGATAATGCTAAGCTTGGCAAGAGTTAGGCATAAATCAATCAAAATCTCCTTTCCTTAAAATAAGTCTTAAAGACTGTTGGTGACTGAATCGTATCCGGCATATTTTCGGCTATATCATTATCCTCACAATAAGCTTTGATGTATGTTAAAAAAATTTCACCGTATTGCCTTATTTTCTCCTTACCAACCCCAAACATTTTTTCCAAATTATCCTCGCTCTGCGGGTAATATCGAGACATTTGCTGCAAAGTCTTATCTCCAAACACAACATAAGGCGGCACACCTCTTTCACTTGCCAATTCTTTACGCAATTGCCTTAAAATCTCAAACAGCTCCTTATCATATTCAAAAGTTTGAGATACTGTAACCGTCTTCTCTTCTAGAACCGGCACACAAACATCGCATCCCCCGCAATTATCTTTGTGATATTCCTCGCCAAAATATTCCAAAAGATAACTTCTCCTGCAAGACTTCATTTCACAATACTTCACAACATCCTGTATCTGTTTCCTCGCTCTTGTTTGTTCAATGGAGCTTTCCATCATGCGAATAAAATATTCGTGTTTAAAAGTATCTCCCTTGGAAAAAAATAATACACACTTGCTTGGCAGCCCGTCTCGACCCGCGCGCCCGGTTTCCTGATAATACCCTTCTACGGACTTTGGCATATCAACATGCGCCACAAACCTAACATCCGGCTTATCAATTCCCATCCCAAAAGCGATAGTGGCGCAAATCACGTTTACCGAATCACGAATAAACGCCTCTTGCACCCGAGACCTCCTATCCGAGCTCATACCCGCGTGATAAAAAGCCGCATTTATTCCATGCGCCTTCAAATCCGCGGCCATCTTCTCGGTCCGCTTGCGCGACAAACAATATACAATAGCCGATTGATTCGGGTCTGACTTCAAGTATCCCAGCAACTTTTGAAGCACCTGCTTTTTAGGCATTACCTGATAGCTTAAATTGGCTCTATCGAAACTTGATTGAAAAACCCTGGCATCTCTTAACTGTAATTGGTTTATAATATCCTCTTTTACCCGCTTATTCGCCGTCGCCGTAAGCGCCAACACCGGCGCATTCGGAAAAAGCTCCCTCACCGCTCTTAAATTACGATAATCCGGCCTAAAATCATGCCCCCATTCGGAAATACAATGCGCCTCATCAATCGCAAATAAACTCACCCTCAAAGTTCTTAAAAACTCTTGTACGCGAGGAATAGCCAACCTCTCCGGCGCCAAATACAATAACTTAATCTCGCCTCTCTTTGCCGCGGATTCTATGTCCGCAATCTCATTATAATCCAGACTGCTGTTAATATACGCCGCCGGAATACCATTCGACCTTAAAGCGTCCACCTGATCTTTCATAAGCGCGATAAGCGGTGAAACCACAATTGTAATTCCACTCAACCCCAAAGCCGGCAATTGATAACAAAGCGATTTCCCTCCGCCCGTGGGCATCAAAACCAAACCCTCTCGCCCGGCCATCACATGATCTATCACCTCTTTCTGCAACGGCTTAAACTCATCATAACCAAAATATTTTTTTAATTCATCTAACATATATATATTGCATTGCGTTAACCAACATACTATACCGGTTACATGTTTTTACAGTTCGGTCAAGATGAATTTGGGGATATGTCTGTAAATTTTCCTGCCGTAATACTCCGTGGTAAAATCTGGGCATGTCTAAAACCGCTACAACCGACCGCAAAAGGCACTACGAACTCGAAAAGCGCCTAGCCGCCAAACTGCACAAAGCCCCCAAGTCCGAACGCCTTTTTCTTTACCGCAAGCTCTATGACGAGCTTTACTCTAAAGTCCCTTCACTAAAAACCAACCCCCGCACAGTTAATATCAAATATCTAAACGCGGTTACAAGAACTCTCCGCCCATTTTTAAACAAAGATTCTGTTTTTATGGAAATCGGAGCCGGAAACTTGGCTTTAGCAAAAAAGCTCTCTAAGTTTGTAAAAAATGTATTGGCAATTGATGTTTCTAAAGAGTTTGCGACTGCATTGGGCCCCCTGCCTAAAAATATTAAACTAATAATTTCAGACGGTATATCCATCCCCGCGCCCGCAAACTCCGTCGACCTCGCTTACAGCACCCAATTGATGGAACACCTCCATCCTGATGATGCAGTTGAACAGCTTGGAAATGTTTTTAAAACTCTCAAAAAAGGCGGGAGATATGTCCTCGAGACACCCCACCGCTTCAACGGCCCGCATGATATCTCCAAATATTTCGATGATACGGCCACTGGCTTTCATCTACACGAATACACCAACCGCGAACTGCGCGAACTCTTCCGCCAAACCGGTTTCCGCAAAATATACAATCTCATCGGCGCCAAAGGCTACCACCTCCCCTGCCCCACTGCGATTTTAATAGCTCTAGAGTCATTTCTGAGTATATTCCCCAAAAAAATCCGCCGCTTACTAAGCAAATTCCCGCCCATCAAAATCCTTCTGGGTATAAAAGTAATCGGAGTAAAATAAAAAACCTCATCTCGAATGATGAGGTAATGGTTATTTTGTCGGCATAACCCTTGCCAAGCTAAATTTATCAGGAGCAAGATACATTCTTGCCGCCTCGGCAACGTCTTCTAATTTTGTTGTAAGCAACAAAGCCTTTATATCATCATCCTCATAAGAGGCCTCTTGCCACATATCTTGAATCCACGCAACCTGCCTGTCGCCGGTCACAATTTCATCACGCATGACAAAAAACATTTCTCTTTTTCTCAAGATCAAATCATATAAAGCCCTGTCAAAAACTCCATTGCACAACTGCTCCAATCCTTCTTTTACGTAATAAATCACTCTATTGACATCCGAAACAGAACATTGAGTTGCGATTTCAAAAAAGTTGAAGGGATGAGCAACAACACTTGTATCAACGCCATAGACCAAACGATGCTCATTCCTTAACTTACTAAACAACAAGCTCGATTTACCCCTGGTTAACAAATCAGCTGCCAAACCGATTAAAAACTGAACTCTTTTATCATTTGGTAAAGGAAAGACAAAATGCAATCTTGCGCTATCAACTCTTGAATCAAAATATTCATCATCAAATGATGTAAAAGCATAAGGTCTCCGAGCGGAATGAACCGATAAATCGGCTCTAACCGGATAATTGGCCACGGCTTCCCTCACCAACTCAACGTGCCTTTCGTGAGATATGCCTCCGGCGGCAATAAACACCGCTCTAGAAAGATCAAACTCTCTATCCATGTAGCCGTACAATATCTTTCTATCAATAATTTCTATACTTTCAACACTTCCTAACACTGAATTATGCAGGGGCTTGTTATCGGGAAATGCCCTCGACCTCAACCAGGCATCAAATCTATCGCCATGCAGATGCTCCATAGCTTCTTGAATAATTACAGTCCTTTCGCGATCCACCTGCTCTTCTGTAAAGTAAGGATTACAACTTATCTCAACCAGGGCTTTTGGAAACTTATCAAAATCCCCGGCAAATCCAAACATTTTAAAATCCATTTTTACAAAATTCGTAGAAGCATTATTCTCAACTCCCAAGGGCAACAAAGGCAATATTGCAGGATGAATACCGTCTCGGTTGGGACCCTTCATTAACACATGCTCCAAATAATGAGCTGTTCCCGGATACGCTCCGTCCTCACACGCGCCCGACGGAAAAATGATTTGCGCAGTTACAAAACTGCTCTGCAAATGTGAAGTAAATATACTCATGCCATTATCCAATACAGTATGTAACACCGTAGCGCTACCGAATCTTTTATTGTAAATGTACTCTTCCATCGCCATTCTCTCCTTTTCCGGTTTTATGATATTTACACATTCATGCCAGCTCGTCAACACAAAAGTCTTATCGCAAATCGCAAAACTATTGTTATAACTGAAGCTTAATTTTTTATATATATCAATATATGCTAGATAGCTAATTTCATTGACATATATGAGTTAGTAATATAAAAAAACTTTAAAGGAGAATATAAATGCACATTGCACAAATAGATTTTGAACAATTACTGACTCAAAACTTACGTACAGTAAGCAAAACAAGCCAAAGCGTATATCACGATTTACACAAAAAAGGTTTTGGCAGTTGGTTAAAAGACCAACCATCCCACTGCCCCGCTATTCTATTCCAAATTTCAGAATTAAACCGTTTGGACCTATGGGCAAACCCTTGTTTAGACATACCCGACAATGTAGACTCGGTTCACTACGAACTTTTACGTAATTTAAAAAGTTTTCTAACCTCTAAAAAATCAGATGCCCAAGTTGTAAAATTAAATGGCAAGGGATATTACTCCGTAGAAATTTATTGTTATAGATGGGGCGCAAGAATTTTGGTCGTAGAAAACATGGGCGGGTCCTATTTCGAAGCAGATGAGATGCGTAATTCTATTAATATACAAAATGATTTTGCATACATGCTCTACGAGCTCATGCATCGCTATAAACTAATATGTATCGCGGGACCGCGCCGAGGCAAAATGTTCTTTCCTGAAAGTAATCCGTGCTCACTCAAAGAAAACGGTATGGAAATAGTTCCTCTATCGGACTACCACGAAACAAGGCAAGAGCGCTACCTAAGGCAATTTGCCAAGAGGCACCAACTCACCGTGGCTCAGTGGTTAAGATTCCACCTTATGGCTAAACTCGCCCAAGCGGCCAACTTACCCTGCAATTACGAATCACTTATTGCCAAAATAAAAACCTAAAAACCCCGGAACATACCCCGAGGTTTTTTTATCCCAACAAACATCCGGAAGCTGCTAGCCACTAGCTACTAACTAGAAGCTAGAGGCTAGAAGCTGTTAGTTGTGCTTACAATCCGGCCCATGCACGTGCCCGTGTTCCGCGTCTTGTTTGGCAAACTTTTCGAGCGTGGCTTTATAATCTACAATTCCTTTTTCTTTAAGATGTTCCAAAGTTTTCCTGTTGCGCATCATCGCACCCACATAGTCGCGATACTCTGGCGAGCTGATCTGCTCCTTGGTTTCTTTGCTCTGATCCTTGGCCGCGTCCAACACTCTGTCGATCTCCATGTCCAACTCTTCATTGGATACTTCTATTTGATTCTCTTTGGCGACATGCTTAACATAGACCGCTGTTTTCACTCGCTTTTCCGCCATAGGCAGCATATCCAATTTAAACTCATCCGAAGATTTCTTGATGCTGGCCAGATAATCTTCCATTCTGCCTCCGCGGTGTTCGATGTCATGACGCATCTCTTCAAACATTCTGCGCGTTTCTTCTTTTAACAATATCTCCGGCACTTCGGTAAACGCACTCTTTTCAACCAAAGTCTCGAGCAACTCAACTTCGGCAACTTCAAGCGCGCGCCTCTCGTTTTCCATGATCAAATTTTTCCGTAACAAATCCTTAAGCGCTTGCGCGGATTCCAAACCCAACTCTTTTGCAAACTCATCATTAACTTCCGGCAACTGGATTTCATAAACTTCTTTAACGTCTACTTCAAAATCAACATCTTTGCCCGCGTAAAGTTTATCAAAGTGATCCTCCGGAAACGGCAAAGTAAAAGTTTTTTTATCTCCTTTATTTGCTCCGATTAATTGCTCAGCAAGTTTGGGAATATAATGATTCTCGTTTAAGTAGATTCTGTAATCCTTAGCCTGTCCGCCCTCCAGCAAAACACCGTCCTTCTTCATTTCCATATCCACCAAAACCATTCCCTCTTTCTGCGCGGGTTTTAAGCTCACAACCTCTTTACGGCGCATAGCGCGCAGTTCCTCTATCGCCTTTTCCACCTCTTCTTCTTTAACATCTTTAACATTGATATTTACAAAAGGCTCGTTCACTTCATGCGCTTTATTGATTTTTGGCATTAAAGCAACCGTGCAAGTAAACTTAATATCCTGCCCCGGAGTAAGTTGGTCTACCGCGATTTCAGGCGAACCGATTGTTTCATAACCCTTATCCAAAACCGTCTTCACAAAATTTGTGCGTACGATTCTTTCTAAAGCCAATTGCAACAATTGCATCTCCCCGCCGATAAGCTTGATTATCTCTTCTTTGGGAGCTTTGCCCGGCCTGAATCCGGGTATTTGTTTATCTTTACCTACTTCCGTAAGAGTAGCATCTATAAAAGGCTGGGCCTCTTCCGGCGTAACAGTGAATTTTAATTCAATTTTAGAGCCGGGTAATTCAGTAATAATTGGTTCCATAATTGCTGGACTATAACAAATTTACGCTTTTTGTCAATCACGTCGTTCGCGAAAGACGTGATCAACCAAATAAACATAACCAATAACCAAATTCTCCTCGAGTCCGAGCGACCTCGGAGTCGAAGACCAATATCCAATAAATCATCAATAATCAATACAAAAAATCACCAATTTGGTTATTTGGTGATTGTAATTTGATTATTTATTGATGATTGTTATCTTGATTATTGGTTATTTACCGAATATATAGTAGCGGATTCACCCTCACGCCATTTACATACACTTCGTAGTGGATATGCGAACCGGTGGAGCGTCCGGTGGAACCCATCATGGCAATCACCTGCCCTCTTTTTACAGAGTCACCCGCTTTAACAAATAATTTTGACGCGTGAGCATAGCGAGTTTTCATTCCGTTCGGATGTCTAATCAAAACCTGCAAGCCATAACCTCCGCTGTTCCAACCCGAAACCTCAACCACACCATCTTCAGACGCGTATAGAGGTGATGTGTAATCACCGTCTATATCCAAACCCGCATGGCGCCAACCATAATATTGCGTAATCACGTGCCCGCTCGTTGGCCATAAAAGTTTGGTTGATATTTGTTGCTCAACCTTATCAGCCGGCTTAGATACACTGACTGCCGTTTCAGCCGGTGCGCTGTATTGCGTAACACCCGGTTCGCGCAATCTGTCACGGCTTACCGCGATTGTTCTTTCCTGCACAATAACCGGCGGCTCTCCTCCCGGAATAATTAATTCTTTGCCCACCGGAACAATTTCATCTTTCAAGTCATTGGCTTTCATTATTTCTTCCAATTCCCCGCTATATTTATTCGCGATTCCGCCCAAAGTATCTCCGGATTTAACGGCAACCAAAACACCCGACACAGGCAATATCTTTAATTCATCTCCCGGCCTGATATATTGGCGCTCCGATAGGTTGTTTGCCCAAAGAATGGTGCCCACATCAATATCAAAATCTCTGGCAATGGTACCCAAAGTGTCACCCGCTTTTACAGTATATGTCTCCACTCCCTTTCTTACTCTTTTTACAACATTCTGCTTTTCTTCTTTCTCCAAGTCCAAAGGCCTCAAAACCAAAGTCCCCGGGCTTTGCGGAACTTGCAACGCCGGAGCATCGTCTTGATCTGAGTAATCAAAATCAATATGAGGGATAGCTTCGATAGTACCATGCGCCAATCTTTGCGCTTCCGGCATGGTTTCATCATAATTAATATCTTCCTGTACAATTTCCGTATCACCATTTGACATGATCGTATAAAGCAAGCTTTGCTGTCCCGCGTCATGCGCCAACACTTGTTGCGTTTGAAGATTGGTATAAACAGTTCCAGCCGCGGCCAAGATCAATGAAAAATGAAATAAATATTTATTTGTAATCAAAAACAAAACAAAACCACGAGCAGGCAAGGCCAAACGATTAATTTTCAATTTACCCATTACCAGCAGCCCGTAGATAGGCAAAATAAAAAAACGCAAAACAAAGCGTCCAATAGGCCTAAGAGCTTCGTAAACTATTTTTATGAAAAAATATTCAAGCCCCTTTTTTATGGCACGAATAATTCTTAATACTTTTATACCGACAACAGTCCAAAATGCAGATGGTGTTTTACTAGGAATAGAAACCCCCGTAAAATAACGCACAATCTAGCTAAAAACTGGTTCCGCTAATGACAAATAGCTACAAAATACGTTAATTAAGCGAATAAATAAAACTTCGACTTTTAATTATTGCGAATAGAAAACTACCAACACCTACATAGGTTGTCAATGAAGTTTTCCACTAATGTGTCCATGAGTTAACATAATTTAGAATAATTAGCTGTATTTAGCAAAATTTCAAGCGCGCAATAATAAATAATTGATTAGGCTACCGCTACAACTTCGGGTTCATCAGCGGTTTCCGATTTATTTTCGGATTTTTTATTTTTTGGATTTTCAATTGTATAAATCAAAGCCGAAAGCATCTTTTGAATAATATTATTTGCTTCAACAAGCTTCTCAGCCTCCTCTTTAAATTCCGAAAACAAATCACCGATCAGCAATAAATACGTTTCACACTCATAAGAATTATTGCGTGCGTAATTTAGATGCTTTACAAAATCCGTCTTGGCCCACTTGCGCTGTCCCTGCGCGATCTGTACCGGCATGGAAAAAGCCATGCGGGTTAATTGGGAAGTAAGTGCATACCTCTCCTCCTGAGGCAATTGCCTGCTTAACGCATGCACCCCCTTGGCAAAATCATACGACTGTTGCCAAACCACCAAATCCCTAAAGGACATTTTTTTATACTCTTTTTTAGTTGAATTGTTTGAAGACATATATATGTAATAATTAAATTGCGCGCTCGAAATTTTGCTCAACGACGAAGTCGTTGCTTCTAGCTTCTAGCCTCTAGCTGCTAGATGTAATTTAATGATAATTCATAGCATTTTTATTGAGTTTATTAATTAGTCCAAAGATCATCTTTGATATTTCATAATTATTGGCACATAATGTATCAAACTTTTTATCATCCAAATAACCAAGTTCCTTGCCTAGATATAACATAGATCTAACCTCTCCCGAAGAAGCCTTTGCGATTCCTAAATATCTGGCAAACTCTTTATCTGTTTTGGACTCACATCCTTCTGCAATGTTATTTATAATCGAAAGAGCTGCTCTAAATAATTGATCCTTAAACGCATAATCCCGACATTTTTCAAAGTATCGATAAAGATCAACTACATGCAACTTCGCTTTTTTCCAAACAAGAAATTTTTCAAATGGAGTATTAGACATATTAAGGTAGCAGCTAGAAGCTAGAAGCTAGCAGCTATTAAGCTCTTCCTGTTGCCGATATTGCAGTGACTCGGCTACATGATTAGCTTCGATTTGTTCCGAACCGGCCAAATCAGCGATGGTAATCGCCACTCTAAGCACCCTGAAATATGATCGCGCTGAAAGATGAAAACGATTGGTTGCTTGCCTCATCATCTGTTTGGCTTCTTCGGTTTGCTCAAAAAACTTGCGTACCTGTTCACTGGTTAGTTCCGCATTAGTCATGGCAGAGGTTTGCCTTGCCCGTTCTTGCTGTCTATCCCTGGCTTTCTGCACCCTTTCCCTGATCTCGCGCGACGACTCACCCGCTTCCAACTTCATTAAATTTTCAGTAGGTACTCTGGGAACACTTACTTTTAAATCTATCCTGTCCATAAGCGGACCGCTGATTCTGCGTGCATATTTAACAACCTGTTGGGGCATGCAATTACATCTGCGTTCCGCGTCACCGTAATACCCGCACGGGCAAGGATTCATTGCCGCGATCAGCGTAAACCTGGCCGGATAAGTAACGCTCCCCTGAGCGCGGGATACGGAAACCATCCCGTCCTCAAGAGGCTGGCGTAAATTTTCCAAAACCTGCCTGGAAAATTCCGGAAACTCATCCAAAAATAATACTCCCCGATGTGCCAAAGATATCTCACCCGGCTTTGGCACAGTTCCCCCGCCAACCAAAGCCGCCCCGCTGGCCGTGTGGTGTGGTGTCCTAAAGGGGCGGGCCTTGCAAATACCGTCGCGCGGCAAAACACCGGCCACCGAGTGTATCTTTGTAACTTCCAGCGCTTCATCGCGAGAAAGCCGCGGCATTATGCCCGGGAACGCGCGCGCGAGCATAGTCTTCCCCGAGCCCGGCGGCCCGCTAAGCAAAACATTATGCCCGCCCGCGGCCGCTATCTCAAGCGCGCGCTTGGCCTGCTCCTGCCCGCGCACGCTGGAAAAATCCAATCCCGCTTCCATATCCAAATCATCTTCAAACCGAACAGTTTCATGTGCCAAAATCAATTTGTTACCGCTTAAATGATCCACCACTTCTCTTAAACTCTTTGCCGGATAAACAGTCACTCCTTCCACCAAAGCAGCCTCCTTCGCATTCTCCGCTGGTAATATTATCGACTTATTGGCGCAACCGGCCGCGTACATAGCCGACGATAACGCACCATGAACCGGCCTAAGTTCTCCGTTTAAAGAAAGCTCGCCAACCAAAACCGGCCAGCCTGAAGACGGCTCTTCGATTTCGTTGTTGCGGGCCATGAGCGCAATCGCGATAGGCAAATCATACCCTGACCCGCCCTTCCTCAAATCCGCGGGAGCCAAATTAACCGTCACCCTTGGCCTGCCAATTCCATGCCCGATACTCTTAAGCGCGCTCCTAACTCTCTCCCGCGCTTCTTGCACAGCCATGTCCGGCAAACCCACCACGCAAAACGCGGGCTTCGCAAAACTCATATCCGCCTCAACACTAACGCCGAGCGCGTCCAAACCGATTATTGCTGTAGTGGGGATTACCTTCATATGCTTATTTAGCTGATAGCAGATAGCTGATGGCTGAAATCATTTATTCAGTGTTTTAATAAAACTATTAATCATTTTTAGCAACTCGTCAGTCTTTTCTAATAACTCATCTTTATTCATACTATTGAGATAATTTAAATCATACGCAAGAAAAATCATCGACTGAACTTCAACGCATGATGTATTAGCTATTCGTAAAAAATATTTCAATTCTTTATCGTTTCTTCGAGCATACCCTTCTGCGATATTATTCATCACCGAAACAGAAGCTCGCCTTATCTGATCCCTAAAACCAAAATCGCGAACCTCCGAAAAATATTTATAAATCAAACCAGTACACTGCCTCGCTTTTTGCCAAATTATTAAATCTTTAAACGATACTATTTTCATAAAGCTATCAGCCATCAGCTATCTGCTATCGGCTAGTTATAAAAAAACGGCAACAAATTAGCTTCATCACCGCACATATACATCGTATCAAGTCAGTTCAGTCGCGCAAGCGCTTTGACAATCCACAAAAAGACAACATAAACAATAACAAAATTCAACAATCATCTGTCATGAAAAGATAACAATCCACAACATGATGCTAAATAACATGTAGCAAGTTAATGGTAATACAGCCCCCAACAGCTAGTAATTGGAAGCCAGAGGCTAACAAACGTTTATTACGAGAATCCGTTTATCACGAGGCAGCTGCTAGGTACTGAGTACTAGGAACTATGTACTGATTATTAGCTTGAAGCTTGAAGCTAGCAGCTAGTAGCTAGAGGCCGGTTATAATAGTAATGCGCCATAACATACCCGATAATCCCTATGGTAATCGCGATATCCGCAATATTAATTATCGATGTATTAAATAACAATATCCAATCAAACACAAAACCATTGAGTATTCGATCAATAAAATTTGCCAACGCGCCTCCGCCAACATACCCAAGCGCTGTAACTTCCCAAAATCTATTTGCTCGATAAGCTCCTCTGATTCCAAAAAATAAAACTCCAAGCGCTGCAATTGTCAATAAAATTATTATTGGATATGGAATGGGAAGATTGCCTATCAATCCATAATTTTCATGTTTTGTAATCGCCAACACGCCTGGAATCAACTCCGCGGTCGCGATCCAATCCAACCGAACCGCGTATTTCAAAACCAAATCCAAAATTAACGTGTCGAGCACACCCGCCCCCGCAAACAAAATCATTTTATTTTTTTCATTCATAAAAATAATCATAGACTCTACTACCCATAAACACAAGACGCCCCACAGGGGACGTCTAAACTATACAATAAATTGTTCCTTAATTTAAATCATGCAAATCCCGCGAATACAGATCACATCTCCTGCGTCAAAACCTTCTTGCAAGCTATACAGCTCGAAGAAGCCGGCCTTGCTTCCAAACGCTTTTCATCGATCTCCTTAGCGCAATATTTGCAAATCCCGTATTTGCCGTTTTCAATTGTCTGCAAAGCCTTATCAACGTCTTTCAATTCAGATTGCAACCTTGCTTCTATTGAAACAATATCCGCGTATTCTGTAATTTCCGCGGCATTGTCTTCATCTGAATTTGAACCTGATTCCGGATAATCAGCATCCATCTTATCAGGATCTTTAGACCCTAAATCAGCCAGTTCTTTTTCGATATTGGCTTTTTCTTCCAGTAAACGGTCTTTAAAATACTCAATTTTCTGCGTATCCATATGCTTATTTTATGCGAATTAACATTTAAAAAAGTATATATCAATACAT
>CAYOMV010000016.1:0-20612 GCA_964405175.1 uncultured Gammaproteobacteria bacterium
GATGACGATGAAGACAACCCGGCCTGCGCCCGTTTTGCCAGAGTCTGCCGCCAAACCGAAGTCGGTTGCCAAGGCTACACGTCTGTCGACGACCCAACAGCCCCCGAAATCCCGGCCACGCTCACGGCTAAAGATTACTGCCCTTCTATCTGCTCGGGTTACGGCGAATATCGCAAATTGGCTTCGGCTTTTGATTTGGTGCAAAATCCCGTTTATCCCGAGTTTAATGATCCGGAAGACAACGGCAAGGCTTACATAATTCCCGATCGCGCTACCACCTGCAGTTTGGCGCAAGTAGGCTGTGAACCGTTTACAAACTTGGAGCCCGCGCAATCCGGAGGTGAGCAGGTGGCTTATTACAGCTCTTTACGCTCCTGCCAAAAGCCCAACGAACTCTCTAAAACCTACTTTACCTGGGAAGGTTCGGATGCCGAGGGATATGTTTTGCGCACCTGGGCGCTTATCGCTTCATCAACCACAGACAATGCTCCCAAGATCATGCTCAAGGGCGCCCAATTTGGCGATATCAAAGATCCGGCTAATTGCAACGAGGGCGCTTGGGTTTCCGGCTTAGACCAAGATTGCCGCCAATTTTATGATGAAGCCGGCAATGTTTATTACGCTTATTATTCACAAACCATATCCTCTTCCGATTCCTGCACGCTGTACCGCAAAGACGATTCTTCCCAAGTTGATTGCGCTAAAACCGGCGGACACGAATACCTGCCCGAATCGGCTTCTTGCTTGTACTACGCCCTGCCCAGCCAAAGCTTTAGTTGTTCTGCCGTAGCCGGCGGCTGCCGCGCTTACTTGGGCCCAACCGGAAGAAACGCCGTTCAAACCTACTATCAAGATTTCGTGGCCGGCGACAGTACCTCCGCCTTCAGCTCAGCCGCAAATTCCGGGCTTTCCCGCTCCGAAGAATCCGTAATCGTGGGCGATTTCACTCTGCGTATCGACTCCTCAGCCGGCAGTGCGGTTCAGGCACAAACAGATATACCGCTAATCACAACCACTACATTATATAGAGTCTCTTTCTGGGCAAAATCCTTGGTGCCGGGCGATGTGGCTGTTTCCATCGACGGAATGGTTATCGGAAACATTAAACCCACCACAATTTGGCAACGTTTCGAAATCGGTCCATTCGAAGTTGAAGATGAAACAGCGACTCTTGCTTTTAACGGAGCATCTTCTCTGGGGTCGTTATTTGTGGACACTATCAAACTCGACCAGTTAAACGATATTCGCTTCTTGGTTAAAAACAGCTGGACAATTCCCGCGGCCTGCGACGCCACGGCCGAAGGCACGCCCGAACCGCGCGCCATGCTTGGCTGTGCTGAATATGTAGACCGCGACGGCAATCAAATTTTCGCCAAATCATTTTCCAATCTCTGCCGTGCTGATTCTATCGGTTGCAAAGCATTTGTCGACACCAGAAGCGTCAGCAACCCATACCCGCAAACCAGAACAATCAACGGCACTCCCGGCCCGTCTCCTCGCCAAGACGCAGATGCCAAAGCCTACGAAGAACAATACTTGGGCGACTGGTCCATAACCAGCCCGCCTTGGCGTTATTACTATGCCATAGACGACAGCCGCGCCCGCTGTGATGAATCACAAGCTTCTTGCCGCGCTTTTGGCAAACCCAAATTTACCCAAGATAGATTGGGCCTAAACGAAACCGGCAATTCTGTCGACCCGGCGGATACAGAGCTCCTGCAAACTCAAGATCAAATCTACGAATTCGAAACAGTTCTCTTAAAGCACGACTGGGACGCGTATTATAAAGAAGACGGTTCACTGAACCTCGCTTGTCGTAAAGACGAATTACATTGCGAAAAATACCAATCAGGCAATGTTACCGAGTACTTCCGCGATCCGGGCGACCACACCTGCGAATGGCGCGACGGCAAAGCAATCAGCGCCAACCCCGAAGTCGGCATCTACACAGACGGCACCTACGGAGGCTGGTTCCGCTCCGGCACCGATATACCATGCTACCCGGGCAGTGCCGCGGAAAACAAAGCTCCATATCTTAAAAACGGTGATGTCTTTGGCGCTTATTTTAACGGCGAAGATCCATTCGCGGGTTGGGTAAGCAAATGTCCGGTCGACCAAAGCGAATGTACCGAATTTGTAGACCCGAACGACACATCAGATCCTAACAATCTTTACGGCCGTTCTTATTATCTAATCAATACAAGGCAAATTGATACCCGTTCTTGCGGAGGCACGGCGGAGCCCTTAGCCGGATGCGTACTGTTTAATAATAGAAGTATCACCGATTTATTTGCTAACAGCAAAGCCACATACGAACAAGTAAACGACGAACGCGGAGCGGCGCAAAATCCCATCGATTGCGAAGCTGATCCGGGTAATCCCTATTGTTTAAATCAAGCAAGATGCGGTGATTTTACCAATATTCCAAATAATCTCGGCCAAAATAACCAAACGCTTTATTCAGAAAGTATTGCGCCGAGATTTAGAGAACTCCAACAAACAATTAAAGATTTCACCTGCCAAACCGACACGGATTGTTCATTCCCAATACGTGATTATCCAAACGGAGACGCGGAAATAGGTACTTTTGTGGGCAAATGCCTTCCGGCTGAGAATGATTCCAATGTGGTTATAAAAGTAAAATTGGATAGAGAGTGCGCCAGGTGGATGGGCTGTGAAACCGGTGAAACCGTTTTCGATCCGGCTCAGCAAAAATATGTAACCCAGTGCAACGAGCTCCAGCTCTGTGAGGCCAATGGTTCGGCCAATGATGATATCTACTGCGCCGATTTCACAGATCGTGATACAGAGCCTTTGCTCACCGAAGGGCAGTTTATTTCGCTAGAATCATACAGTTCGCGTAAAGTTGGCTATGGCGCCATGGATTACTCGGGTTATACCATTCCAAACCAATATCTCTTGCCCGACATAACCCCAAGGGCCATAGGCTACGACATTTTGCCCGAAGCCCTTAAACAGAATTATCAATACGATAAAAGATTGGTTGCCGCCATCCCCGCCAATACGAACTCGTCAATAAACTACCTGCCCGCCAACCCTTCTTATCCTGATCTGGATTTATGCCAAGACACAAGGACCGGGCGTGTCGGCTACCTGGTTGATGATGTTTGTTATCTGGCAATCAACGAACCGCAGGCATTATCTTTTGCGGTGGGCGGTCAACAAGGCAAGGATGTTTCACGCGACATCACCGAAATTTATAAATATTTCATGGAGGGCAATGTAAGCAGACAGAATTCTTTAATGCAAAACGCTCTGCCGGCCCCCGAATGCCAATTGTACCCCGAAGCCAGCTCACCGCTTTCCAACGAATTTGTAGAAAAATGGAATTCCAATTCCGTCCCCCCCGTACCTGAAAAAATGGTAGACGGCTACGATGCGGCCAACGCCTGCGTATATGGAGAAGATTGTTCATGCTCGTATCGCAAGGTTAGATATCAGGGCGGAGTAGAGCAATTTTATTCTATAGATGGAAAACCACCGGCAGTTGGAATATGTGTAGGCGGCGATAAAGAAGGGCAATCTTGTGTGCCCGGCGGATTCGTGCCGGTTGATGCTTCGGATAGAGTAATCGCGAACACATCACAAGGCTTAGTTGATATGGAAGCTTCTCAATGCGGCGGTAATGGTATTTGTTCTCCCATTCAAGATGTTGTAATCCAAAACGGCCTATATGCTTACTGCTTGGAACGCGATCGCACAAGGGTGTCAGGTGTTTCACAGGCTAACGCTCCTTGTTTGGCTTGGAGCCCATTGGCTACTATAGGCGGTCAATACGACACCAAGCATTACGCTCCAACAGCTAGTTATCTCCCCCCGCAAGGCAGTGGCGAATACTACTGCATGAGCGGTGCCAACGAGCAAAGGATAGAAACACCGTCCACTAAAATCCGCCACGACGAAGAAGCTGATAATACCTGGGAAGAAGACTTCTGGATGCCCGGTAAACTTTGGGAATTCGCGTTTGCCAGAAACGAAGTATGGTGGGTTCCAAAAGAAAGCTCAGCTTCTAACGTAGCTATCGACGGAAGTGATAATATTACTTTCATAGGCAGTACGCCTCAAGCAACTTTAGACAGACTGGTAATAACTACTGATGAGGATGGAGATCCGGATCCGTCTGTTCAAAAAACTGTACCCAGTAATCAAACAAAGAACCTTCGTTTTGCCTGCAGGCGGGCAACTATTTGCGAAGGCAGGCCAAATGATAACGATGATCTTGATTTTAACGATAAAGAAGGCAGGTGGATTATGACCGGCGACAGCCTAACCAATTCTTACATGGAGTACTTTATCCCGAGCGGGCCGGGCATTAATTGGATCAACGAAAATTATTACGATTACAGATACGGTTTGTTTAGATTTAGTTTAATGCCTTACGCGGCCGGCACGGCATGTAAATGGAACCCCAAATGGGTTGGGATGGACTATCCAACCGTAGACCAATCAAAAACCGATACGGATATGGCGGTTCAATTTTCCTGTCAAAATTATCTGCAACAAACTCAGCAAAATTCCCAGCAATTTTATTCGCAATTCCAAAGCAAATTCCCGGGAATATTAGACAGGTCAACCGAAAAGATTCTGCGCGATGATCAGGGTACCCCCGTCAAAATGAAATGCGCTATAGGAACAGACGGCACTTGTTACTATAAATATTGGGAAACCGGTTACCAAAACGATAACCAAGAGCAATTCCGTTGGCCTTTTGCCATCTTCTCCAATAAGATGGAAACCTTCAGCTTTAAAGACCAATACAAATCTTACTACTCGCACGAATGCAATGCCGGCTCCCCATATTTTGGTATTCGCGCGGTCTTCCAAAATGTCAACAAGCGCGATAATCGGCTCGAAGCAGACGAGGCCAAAAATGTGGGCTTCGAAGGCCCGTGGCAATTTATCGGCTTTTGGTTCACTACCTGCTTGCCTACCGATCGCCGTAACGACCCGGGCTGGCTTTATATGCGCATGGATACCGTAACGGCAGATGTTTGCCGAGAGGTTGGCCAGGTGATAGCACCGGAATCTCGTGAAAAAGCCGCTTTCATGGATCGAGTTTGGTCGCAGGGTAATTTCTTGTTGCCGGTTCTGGGCCTAACATACGATTCCAGAAACGAACCTCATGGCGCCGCGTTGGCCACAAATGAAATTGGTTCAGACCCGATACTGCTTGGTGCATCCGTGCCAACATCAGGTGCGTTAAACAAAGCGCCGGGTTTTGTTGATTCCGGAGTAACTACGGCGGCTATTTTGAGTCAACAAAACTCTTGGGTTCCGCTTACAAATCTTTTTGCTCGCGTTTACAAAGTATACCGCTGGGACCCCAACCCCGTGGAATCCGGCGACTGGACTTGTATTAAGGGTTCACAAAAAGGTAAATCTTGTTATGTAAACTCCAACCAATATGACGGGTTAAAAGTTTGCGGTGATTATGCCACCTGCGACCCGGATATCGATGTAAATATCAAAAATCAAAACTGGCGTTGTAACACGTTGTCGGGTGTTAACCGTGGTTTGCGTTGCGGCGAAAATCCATATCCTGCACGCAATACCGACCCCGTTTGCCATAACGCGGCTGTCGCTTGGAATTGGAATGAGGTAAAAATGGAAGAAGAAACAATCCCTTTACTCACTTCTTGTGAGAAAACACCCGGAGCACAGGAAGTTAATTTTAGCATTCCTCTAAAAGATTTTGGGCGATGCTGGATCCAATATTCTGGATATACATTGAATTATGCTTTTTGCCATCAGGATGATAATTCTCAAGTCAATGGCGGATACGATGCGGATGATGTTATGAACTTCAGATTGATTAAGTGTACAAATAGAGACAGCTATTTCGCATATCCCTTATATCCAACCAAACAAAACGGAAACAATGTTGTTAGTTTTAAAGAAGGAAACGGACCCACGCTCTATGATAATCATTATGATTTATGGCACGATGCATACGAAATGATGATAAAAGCAATATCGGCTAGTGGAGCTACTAATATAGATTTAAATCTGGGCACCGCGACCTGTGGAAATGACCCGATAACTACAGATTTAGCGTCTACCCAAGGAAGGATTCTTGACGCATTAAAAATATTGCCAAGATATGATGAAGACCCAATTCGAGAAGCGCTTGATAAATTATACGATACGTACAACGTACCTAACGACTTTGAATTGGGATATTGGACGGAACAAACCGCCGGTTCTTTAAGCCTATACCGTTGTGCTGCTGATGCTGTAAATGCGGGCGCAAGATGTGCCTTGCCTGCGGAGATAAGTTCTGAATGCCCCCTCAAAATCGCCGCATGCGGCAGTTCCGAATATCAACAAATAAAGGATGATATCGATGAATATATTAACAATTACCAATCCAGTTCAGGTTGTTTTACTTGTCAACCACCAGAGGTCGAATATCCTCCTTGTGGCTACTGTTCAACTAATGACCCTCTAAGCCAACAGCAAATTGAAGATCAGTATCTTGACCTATACCCCGGCACAGGCTTCTGCAAAGGGCGTAATCCTGATTTAAGCTTTAACCCGCTTTCTCGCTGTAGAACTAATAGCGATTGTGTTTTCACAGAATTCGAGTACTGGGGAACAGAAGATTTGGGTCAAGCGAAAGGGCGTCGGTTTACTGATGAGGGGGCTAAGTTAATAAGCTATGACGATGAAGGCAGTGTTCTTGTAGATGCTAGGGCGCCTGAAATTGATTTAGCTTTGCCTTTGCCGCTATTTAACGGTAAAAATGAAGTACCCGATGTATATTCCGAACCTGCAAGGCTCGAACAAGCTGGGCACAACGATGATGCAATTGGTATATGGGGCGTAGACACCTGTAAAGATGAAATATGGCACAATCTATGTAAGGCTTTTACGGAACTCAGTAGCACCGATGAAGCAAACGATGCATACAAAGCTTGCGAAAATTTATGTGCCAAAGCTTATCAATTATTGCCTAACAGCTATGCTGAGTATTTTGACATTATCGTAGATAGTACGGCGAATACCCAACAACGCACTGCTGCTATTGCGCCTTTTGCGGTTGACCCCTCAATTCGTAATAAACTCTCTAGGGGTCAAGTTTCAATAGATTACGGTGGTACATCTGCAAAGGTAAATATGAGACAATTCGTTTATTACCTTAAAGGCATTCCTCATGCGAGTGACTTTTACGGCAATCCTTTCAGAAAACCCTGGACTTTCTGGAATTTTTTAAGCTATTCAATTCCAGATTCTATTAATGTTGCAAAATTCATTGATGCTGGTATTTATAAGAAAAAATTAAACGACTCATTCCCATGGCGCGCTGATAAACTATTCTTTACTACAATTTACCCCCTGGCAATAAATAACGGAACCTATAGTCAACCTGAAACAATAGATGTTGACTTACCTGATAATGGTTATTTCTTCGATCAATATTGGGAGGGATATGGAATGTCTCGCGATTTATTAAAAGTTTTTAAAGATTTATTAGACGAAGAAGCAACTCAGGAAGAAAAAGATTCTTATCAAAAAGCTTACAATAAACAATTTGGTATAGACATGGAAGAAAATTTCTTCAGCAAAACCGGTTGGGGTGCGTTTTTAACTCACGACAATGAAAGACTCCAGCTGTACCCCGGAGCCATTCCAGCGGCTGTTCCAAGAGAAGATGATCGTGATGAATACGCGGTATATTTTCCGGGCCACTGCGAACCGCCAATAGGCGGAACAGATACGGACTCTGTCGATGGCGAGCTTGAGAATATTGCGCTTGCTGATCAAGGTAAGGCCGTAGCATTAGGTTTTCCAGGCGCGTTCCCCGTTAAACCCGAGGTTACTGATGCTGAAAAATGGCAAGCGGGGGGCATCGGAGGTGACAAAACTGAAAAGTATTTAGAATGGGGTTACTATTTAGGATTAAGATTTGACGAAGATGCCGGATGGGTGCAGGAGGGGGAGTATGTAGAAGTTGATGATCCGGAAGAATCTGATTATCCCGAAGCCGTCTTTGAAAACGAACCTGAATTCAAAGATGAGCTAGGTTTGCTTCATAGGCCATTCCTAATGCCTTGGGAGACTAATATAGATTTAGATTTTTTAACCCAAGATTATTTTAAAGAAGCAAATGAATGGGGTACAACAGCTCCTGAGAATTACACTTGGACTGCTCCTTACGTCCAGCCTAAGCAAGGAGTGGAAGAAACGTCAATTCCGATTACATGCGACAATTGCTCTAACGTCATAAATTATCGAAATACCTGCCGATGCGTGGGTGGTAAACGCAATGGAACAGTTCAAGAAAGCCAAGCGGATTGTAATTTGGGACTGCCGGATTCCTTAAACCCGGACAAGCTTTCACCCGCGGAACGCGCCGAACCATCGGATTATTGCAAGCCAAACGCAAGCTTTATAGATGGTGCGTGGGTGCCTATTCCCGAATGCCAAGCTCCATCAGGAATACCAAACCATGAAGACCCGGATTTGGACGATAACATGTGTACTCATCGCGCCGGCTATGTTCCTCGTGGCGATGTGTGCGCCGATGGGGGCGATAATTGCTTGGTAACTTATAATGTTTCAGATCCGGTTTCTACAGATCATATTAATAAAGACGAAGAAGAACTTGCGGCTCCATCTGCCACAGATGTTACTGGAGGCTTGGATACTTTTTGGTATCTAACCGGCGGCAAGGTGCAAAAGCTGAACAAAGAATATTCCGCTTGGTACCGCCCGCGGCCTCCGCAAGTTGCCGCTCCGGACATGACACGTTCCGGCACTAAATCAAACTCCCTGCCCATCGCTTCTATGGACGCATTTAGCTTGGACGGCTTACCCGCTGGTTTGGTTTACTATGGCGGCGGTCAAGGTTTGGCCACTATCCGTTTCTACGCTTGGGCGATGCATGATCAAGGTCCGTTAAAATCCATTCTTATCGATTGGGGCGATGGCAGTGTCCAAGAAATCACTAACGCGCAAATGAAAAATGCCAAACCTGTCTGCAACACTAACATGGAATGCGAATTCGTTCCCGGGCTTGCCTGTGGTTCAGACGCGGATTGCCCTGCCGGAGCGGGCGCTTGCATGGAGCTTGGCAACTGTAAAAAACAATCCTATAAAACGTGCCGAGAAGATAGTGATTGCGGAAACGATGATTCCTGCGAACCGCGAATATTCTTTGGAAATAGCACGGAAGCGTGCCGCCAAGGTTATTTCGAATTCCAGCATGTTTACAGGTGTAATGATGAAGATCTTTCCGCATTCGATAGAAGTTGCGGAAGCTTGGGCAGATGCTCACTCAATCCTGATGAACTATGCAACGTAAGCACGGATTGCCCCAGAGATGATGAACAATGCGTATTCGATTTGGCGCCAAGCGGTGGTTGTTATCTGAACGAGCTAAACCGATGCCGCTACACGCCTCGTATTCAGGTAAAGGATAACTGGGGTTGGTGTACGGGTGATTGCTCAAGAGATAACGAGCCGTATCCGGGGGGTCCGCAAATATCATCTTCAGCCAAAGATAGGCTGATAAGGCATCCTTACAGCGGGTGTTACGATGGTTCGAATACCAAAATAAACGAAGAAGTGATGAGCTGGACCGGCGGCGCTCCTCCTGAGTCGCTTATCAACGAATGCTCCCTGGAACCGGTAAACGATCTATTGCGCCCATGGATTATCTACGACGGAGCTATAGAAATAGAAGATACAACCAAAACAGAAGTCAACATGAGTTCCGGGCTATATAGCGGACTGCAGTTAATCAACACGGGTGGTTTTAATATCAGCGGATCCGGAATAAGCGGTATTCAACTTATCAATCCATAGTTATTAAGTACTATATGAAAATTAAAAAAACATCACCCATAAATCGGGCGATAATCGCAGGCTTGCTTTTCGCGGGTTTGTTGGCCTTATCCGGCATTAAACAGGCTAACGCTTTAACATTCCAAATAATACCGCAATTTAATTTTACAAGCGGATTAAGTGGATTAAGCTTTTTTAAGAAAATCCAGTTTAGCCAGAATTTTTCTAAGATCATGCTCGCGGAAAATTTGACCACTATTCGCTTTAGTCCAAAATTATTTCGAGTAAATTTAATGGAATGCGAAGAAGCTGTTAATTTGTGCCAGCAAGAATTTGATGCCTGTGTAGGAAATATCGACCAATTTGACCAAGCCGGATACGAACTTTTGGAAAAAGCAAAAATTCAATGCCAAAATTCTTGCAAAGCGCCGGAAAAAGAATGTTTTGGGATTTATGAGAATCTTGAAGAACCGGCGCCTCCTCCGCCCCCGCCTCCCAAACAATGCACCGGCGACCAAACCCGCGCTTGCACCACTTCCCTAGGCACTCCGGGTACTCAAACCGCTGTAAGCTGCAACACCGCTACGGGCGAATGGAATTTTGGCGATTGCGAGCCAAGTACTCCAACAGTTGGCGTGCCAACCAATCCTTGTATCGAAAAATACGGCCCCGGATCAAATTACAGAACGTGTACAACAGCCGCGGGGCAACCCGGCGAGCAACACGCTAGCTATTGCGATACTACAACCGAAGAATGGGTTTGGCAGGAATGCGTGGCGTTGCAAGTTGAGTGCCAAGGATCTGCTCCGGCTTGCCCTTCGGGTTATTCCGGCAGTTATATCTGTCAAAACGGTCAGTGGGTGAATCAGTGCCAACCGCCCCAAAGCAATTGCCCAAACCTAGAATCCGATTGGAGAGTATGCCAAATGCCGCCGGATGGCTTAGGAGTAGGCCGATGGGGCAGGGAATATATCGATTACTGCAATGAATCTACCGGAGAATGGGTTTGGCGCCCGTGCAACGTCTATCCCAACCTTCAGCCAACCTGTACCTCTTTCACGTATTCGGATTGGAGTGAGTGTTCCAATAACATGCAATACAGAACCATCGCAAGCAGAGAGCCTTATGGTTGCGCCGGCGGAAATCCGGTAACCAGCCAATCTTGCGAATTGCCAACCTGTTTAAGATTTTTATATTCAGATTGGAGTGCCTGTGTTAACGGCACCCAGACCCGTACTGTAACCGGAACTTATCCGGAGCAATGCTCCGGCGGCAACCCGATTTTAAGCCAAACATGCTGCAGCGGCGCCGAGCCTTCTTGTCCATCGGGTTGGTCCGGATCATATACTTGCGGTAATAACACTTGGTATAACACGTGCTTGCCTCCCGGGCCCGATTATTGTTACAGGGGAGTTAAGTACAGATTATATAACGGAAACGCTTACGCTTCTTATGTGGGGCAAAGCACCTGGAACTCGGCCGAAAGTTGCAGAAACATCATTCAATCCGGTTCGTATTCCATATGGAACGATTACAATTCGGAAAATATTTTCAAATCTTACGTCGACCAGATATACAACGGCATCATCCAAGAAAGTTGCGACCCCGGCTTTGTCTACACTCAATGCTAAAAAAATCCCCGCGAATCGCGGGGATTTAGGTATTTACGGCGGAGAGCTCACCGGCAGTTTGGGATTTTGTGAGCGAATCTTCGTCTAAGAGCATTGTACCGCACTCACCCAAGCGTTGTTCTACGGCCTTGGCCAACTCAACGACAAGATGAGTAACCGATTGCCATTTGTACAGGCTAAGCATTTGCCTGGCTCTATCTGTCAGCCGGATTTGGACATGCTTTTGTTTTTCCAACATTCGGATAATTGCTGACATGATAATTTCATGGTCTTCCACTCTCCGATCCCAAGTGGGCCAGCAAAAAAATGGAGTGTGGCAACGGTTTAAAAAAGCCGGTTGAAAATGCGAGCTCGGCTTGATCCTTTTTTGGTCGCCAACGCACATCAATACCAACCTAAGCTTCCTAAAGCGCTCCTCAACCAACAAACCCTGAACACCCGTTGGTATTTGTGACGCTTCCGGGAAAAACAATGCTTCGGCATTATAGCTTGCGGCAAGTTTGATGATTTCGAGTTCCCTTCCCGGCAAAACATTGGCATAGCGGGTTAAATTGAGCTTCGCCAAACATTCAAGAAAAAAAGCCGGCGCTTCAGCAAAATCCCCGGGATGCCCCGAAACAACAATAAACGAACCTTTTTTTGCCATACTGACACTATTATTTAGCAGTCTTAACGACTCTCGGCTGATTTTTACAAATGGCAAAACAGGGCATATCAAGCTCGGATCCGCGGAATTTCCGCGCTTCTTAAGCTGTCTTCTTACCTTGTGGTAAGTCATTTTGCTCTCCTTTTTCAAAGGTACGTGCGCCAATGAGCATAGTGAAAATAATCAAAACTGTCAACAATTGACACTTTTCTGTATATCGTATACTATTAGCCCATTGACTCGTTCCGGATGGACGAGTCATTTTATATAAACAATAAAAAACAAACAACAAACATTAAATTAAGTTTAATTTTTCAATATGAAGCCCAATCCGCTTCGTGAAAAAAGTTATCAATTTGCTTTGGAGATTATCAAGTTATATCGTGAAATTAAACATGTGGAACCGGTTTTAGCCAAACAATTATTACGTTCAGGAACATCCATTGGCGCAAATATCGCCGAGGCCATAGGTTCGCAATCTGAAAAAGAATTTTTAAGTAAATTGATGATATCTAACAGAGAGTCAGAAGAAACTATTTATTGGTTATCCTTACTCAGAGATTCAGGAATAATTACCAAAGAAAAAGCGGACGACTTAATAATCAATTGTATGGAATTTATTAAAATTATCAGCAAGACAAGATCAACAATTAATCAAAAAAACACAAGATTCATTGAATAAAAATATTTAAAGTTTAAAGTTTATTATAGAATAATTAAGTACAAAATTTAAAGTTTAATATTTAAAGTTTAAAGTTTAATAATGTATGGCAAGTCAAATTTCTCAAGCTATCAAAGCTATTTGCGACGAAAAACTGCTAACTGAAGAAGCGGTTTTGGAAGCGGTTCAGGCGGCACTCGCGGCCGCGTACCGCAAAGATTTTGGTAACAAAAACCAAAACATCAAATGCGAATTCGATCCCGAAAAGTACGACGGAGAAACGGCGGGAATTCGCATTTTTGACGTTAAAACCGTTGTGGAAGACATGGAACTTCCCGAAGACTATTTTGAACGCTTCGACGCGGCGCATGGCGGCAAAAAACCGGAAACTCTTAAAACGGCTCCAAGCGATAAAAAAGAAGAAGCAAAGAAAGAAACAGCCGCGAAAGCTGAAACCCCGGACACCGGGCTCCGGACATCGGACTCTGAAGAAGGCGAAGAGGAAGAATTCATGTTCAATCCTAAAACCATGATCATGCTCTCCGATGCCAAAGACTTAAAACCGGACGCTCAAATAGATGATGAAATCAGGGTCGAACTTAACATTCCGGCCGCTTTTGGCCGCATGGCCGCGCAAACCGCCAAGCAGGTCATCATGCAAAAGATCCGTGAAGCCGAGCGCAACGTGATCTACCAAGATTTCAAAGAACGCGAAGGCGCGCTCCTGAATGTAACCGTTCAGCGCCGCGAAGGTCGTGTTGTACTTATCGACTTGGGTCGAGCTACCGGCATCATCTTGCCTGAAGATCAAATCGACGGCGAAAGATATTTTGCCGGCACTCGCATAAAAGCAATCTTGCGCGAAGTCGTGCTTACCAACAAAGGCCCCGAAATCCGTTTATCCAGATCGTCTCCCGGCCTTGTTGCCGCGCTCGCCGCTCAAGAAATTCCGGAAATCGCCAATGGAGTAGTGGAAATCAAAGACATTGCCCGTGAAGCCGGTTCCCGCACAAAAATTGCAGTCTCCACCAACGACGACATGATCGACCCGATCGGATCTTGCATTGGCCAACGCGGAACCCGTATCCAAACCATCATCCGAGAATTGGGCGGCGAAAAAGTGGATGTAGTGCTTTGGAGCGACGAAGTGGAAGAATATATCCTAAATTCACTCAGCCCGGCCAAAGCCGTAAGCATCGAAATTAACGAAGCGGAACACTTGGCTGTCGTGCAAGTTACACCCGATCAACTTTCTCTTGCCATCGGCAAAGGCGGCCAAAACGTGCGCCTCGCCGCCAAACTTACCGGCTGGAAGATTACTGTCATTAACACCGACAGCGACGAAGTGGTAGCCGACTCCGAGCTCGGCGACCTAACCGACAATACCCCTCCCGCCGTCGAAAATAACGAAACAGATGGCACAAATACCGAAGCAGAGCCCGTCGAAAGTGCTAAATCCGAGGAAACTCCGGAAGAAGAGGTGATCGAAAAAGAAGAAACAGAAGAAGAAGTCGAAAAACCCACGGAGCCTGAAACGGAGAAAGAATCCGTCGAGCTTTCCGAAGAAACTAAAGAAAAATAATTTAACTTAGGAAAATAAATTAACGCCATAACGTCTTATATTCCAATCTGTGTCCGTTATAATCGTTATGACGTTAAAGCGTTAAGACGTTTTACTATCTTATGATGTGGCTTTATACAGAAATATTATTCAGACCGATTTTAAACATTTTAATCTGGCTTTACGATACAATCCCCGGAGCTGATTTGGGCATAGCTATCATCGTGCTCACCATCATCGTTAAAGCGATTTTATATCCTCTAACCGCCCAGCAATTAAAACAGCAACGGGCAATGCAAGAATTACAGCCCAAGATCGCCGAGATCCGCAAAAGACTTAAAGATGATAAAGAAGCACAAGCTAAAGAGCTGATGGAACTTTATCGCAAAGAAAAAGTAAACCCGGCTTCATCCTGCCTCCCTTTGTTAATCCAATTACCGGTTTTTATCGCTTTATATCAAGCTCTGTCCGTGGGATTGCAGTCTGAAACCTTAACCCAGCTCTATTCTTTTGTTCCCAACCCGGGGCATATCAATACAACTCTTCTTGGCCTTGTAGACCTCGCCAACCCCAGCTATGTTTTGGCCGTATTGGCGGCCGCTGTACAATTCTGGCAATCATGGCTAATGTTTAAGAAGACCGGAGTTACCAAACGTCCGCCCGAAGAAGTTCAGGAAGCAAAGGGCGCCAAAGACGAAGATATGACAGCCATGATCAACAAGCAAATGATGTACATGATGCCAATCATCACTCTCATTATCGGCATCAAGCTCCCCGGAGGCCTCACTCTCTATTGGTTTGTCATGAGCTTGCTTACGGTGGCTCAACAATATATCCAAAACCGTAAACCAACTCCTCCTGCCATAAACGGCCCGCAGTCTCCCGAAACAAAGGCCGCCTAACGCATTCTCGGTTGAAATATGCCTGCTTTTCAGCCCAAAAATAAGATAACCGCCAAGACTAAATCCGGCATCGATTTGGGCAAAGTTGTATATGTGGAAATTGATATTTTAACCGGTAAGATCGATGCTTTCTATATAAGCAGTTTGCATGTCCTGCCCCGTCTGTTCGATAATCTGCTTATGGTTAAATGGAATCAGGTTGTAAGATGGGAAAAAGATACTCTTATTGTTACCGATACCATACTTCCAAGAACCGCGAAAAATACAGTGATATCTCCAAGCAATCCGGAAACTGCTTAAAAATAATCCCATGGAGGGCCAGATATGCAAGAACAAATGGAATCGGCAATTTTAAGAACTTTAGCCTTCCAAGCTTGCCTTGGGCATGCCCCAACCCGCTTGCAGTTGTTTTTGATTTTGGATTTGCCGGGCGGCTTGAATTTTGATGAAAGGCCGGTGGTTTATGAAAATTTTAATCAGGCTGTTGACTCACTTTTGGGACAGCAAAAAGTAGTAGATGAAGACAATAGACTTGCTTTATCTGAATTTAAAAAAATAATCACAAAAAATAAAGAAGACGAGCTCTTCTTTCCCAGAAAATTAAAGAAGTCCAGGCGCGCCGCGTATTACATTTCCAAACTTCCTTGGGTAAGAGCGGTTTGTCTTTGTAATACGACAGCCTTGGGTCACGCGGACGATAATAGCGATTTGGATTTTTTTATCATCTGCAAAGCGGGCTCAATTTGGCGTACTCGTTTTTTTTCCGCCTTGCCGTTTAAGCTGTTAAACGCTCGCCCGGGAGAATCTAAAACAGACCCGGTTTGCCTGTCTTTTTTTATTTCAGATTCCGCTTTAAATCTATCCGATTTGGCTCTTCCCGGCGGCGATCCATACCTGAATTATTGGTTTTTAAACCTCCTGCCTTTATACGACGATGGCGTTCTTGGGGAACTCTGGGAGCAAAATCATAATTTGCGCCGCAAACACCCCTTTGCTCAAGGATGGGTTGCATTGGACACGGGGCCTGTTCCCGGTGCCTCTCGCCCAAATGCGACGGCACGAAGTGCTTCTGTTATCGAACAATGGTTGCGGCAATTGCAAACTGTACGCTTTCCAAAGCAAATAGCGGATATGGCAAATCAAGATACGCGAGTGGTTATCAATGATAATGTGTTAAAATTCCATGTAACGGACAACCGCAAGCGTTTCCGTGATGATTATTATAAAACTTGCCATGATCTCCAAATCGATCCGTAACCATAAACAAATTTTGTCATATTTTTCGATTCGTACTTTGTACGATTTTTCTTGGCGATTTACTATTCTTATTTTGCCTTGGCAAGCTCGCTGGTTTGCCAGCGCTTCTTTGGGCGGTTGGCCTTTCGAGCAAGGCAGGCTGAGTTTTTACATTTCCTGGCTGCCCATGATCGCCTCCATTGTTTTGGGATACTTTTTACCAAAAGCAAACCTTCCTAAAAAACTAAGCGCCAATATTTTTTGGTTTTTCGCAATATTGAGCGGTATAACCATCATAACTAATCCAATCGATATTCGAGCCGTATCTATGTGGTGGTTGCAGATTTTTTTACTAACCGCATTTTTTATAATCTTACTGCGCACCAAAACTCAATTCGAAAAAGTCTTATTTTGGATTATTTTAAGCTTGATTCCCCACGCGCTTTTTGCGGTTATGCAATTTTTTATTCAATACGTTCCCGGCACTTCATTGCTTGGCATGGCCTCGCAAGATCCAAAATCACTCGGAGTATCGGTTATCCAAGTAGCTGATATGAGATTCCTGCGCGCATACGGCGGTTTTCCTCACCCAAACATCCTGGGCGGTTTCATGGTTTTTGGAATACTAATCGGTTCTTGGTTATACTCACAGCTAAACTGTTTTGCTAAACACGATAATAAGGCAAATCAGGCTGAGTCTCGCGAAGCAGATCTAAAGCGTTTATTCTTTCTGGCAATAATCCCTATCTTCACAACCGCACTCTTCTATTCTTTTTCCCGTTCCGCCTGGCTCGCCCTCTTGGTTGGGATGACTGTCATGATCGCAATAACTTTTTTGCGGGGATCTACTCAAAAGGCAGAGGGGTTAAAAGTTCTATCAGTTATCCTGCTCACATTTTTGCCACTCACAATCATCCACTGGGATCTAGCGGCTTCACGCTTTGGATTAACCACAGAGCCGGCTCGCTTGGAGAGGCAGTCAACCAATGCGCGCACAGATAGTATTAAGGATGGTGTCAGAATCTTTCAAGCTTATCCAATCTTTGGAACCGGCCCCAATGCCGAACTTCCCGCTCTCGCCAAATTAACAGCTCCCTTAAATAAAGGGGGTGAGGGGGGATTAAGTAAACCGCTCGAACCTCCTCATAACGTCTTCATACTGATCCTTGCCAATTGGGGCACTGCCGGTTCTTTGGTTATCTTCGGCTTTATACTTTTTTTACTTCGTCAAATAATGCGTGCGTGGCCGTATTCGAGTCCGATATACAAATCACTGGCAATTTCTTTACTGGCAGCCTGGTTAACCATCTCTTTGTTCGACCACTATTTATACTCTTTTTGGCCCGGCCAGCTCCTATCTTTGCTAACCGCCTATATATTAATTTTTTGGCTAATATCAAATAAAAATACCAACTCAATGCCCACACTGAAAAATTCACAATCCAAACTTGACGGCAGTATAGAGTAAGGTTAATATATTCCCACAATTAGCAGTCTCAACCTTTGATTGCTAATAGAATCATCAAATCGCAAATAAGAAATAACAAGAGCAAAAAAATACTCTTGCCATTTGCTATTTGTTATTTGTTTACTAATTTATTATTTATTATTTTAATTATGAACCTACGTCCCTTAAACGATCGACTGATCGTAAAAGCTCTTCCCAAAGAAGAGGTAACAAAATCCGGCATCATTATTCCGGATACGGTAGATAAAGAACGCCCGGAGCAAGGTGAAGTAATCGCCGTAGGCCCGGGCAAGCTTAAAGACAACGGTGAGCGAGTCCCCATGTCGATAAAAGTGGGTGAAAAAGTAATGTTTAAAAAATACGCTCCCGACGAAATCAAAATCGATAACGAGGAATATCTCGTCCTCTCCGAATACGACATCCTGGCAGTCGTCGAATCAAATTAGCAACCAGCAATCAGCAGATAGCAATTCATCCAAGTAAACTTAATTTAATTGCTAATTGCTACCTCATAATTCCTAATTGAAAGTATTTATGGCAAAACAACTATTATACGATGATAAAGCTCGCCAAGCGCTAAAGCGCGGGGTTGATCAGTTGGCCAACGCGGTCAAAGTAACTCTTGGCCCCAAAGGCCGCAATGTCGTGCTTGATAAAGGCTACGGCGCTCCCACTATTACCAAAGACGGCGTGTCAGTTGCAAAAGAAATCGAACTGGAAGACAAGTTCGAAAACATTGGCGCTGAACTGGTAAAAGAAGCCGCCTCCAAAACATCAGATGTCGCCGGCGACGGCACAACCACTGCAACCGTTCTTGCCCAGGCCATGATTGCCGAAGGCATCAAGCATATCACGGCCGGCGCTAACCCCTTGGCTGTTAAACGAGGTATCGACATTGGCACTCAAGAGGTTGTAAAAAGCATTAAAGAAGAAATCGCAACACCCGTTAAAGAAGATGATATAGAAAAGGTGGCCACCATCTCGGCCAATGATCCGGAAATCGGTAAAATCATTGCCGAAGTAATGAAAGAAATGGGCCAAGACAGTGTTATAACCGTAGAAGAATCGCAAAGTTTCGGAATCGATAAAGAGGTTGTATTGGGTATGCGCATCGACAAAGGCTATGCGTCGCCATACATGGTAACCAATACGGACCGCATGGTTTCCGAATACCAAGAGCCGTATATTTTATTGACTGATAAAAAAATCAGTTCGGTTCAAGAGCTGTTGCCCATCCTTGAGAAAGTGGTCCAAACCGGTAAAAAGGAAATAGTCGTGGTAGCAGATGATATCGAAGGCGAAGCTTTGGCAACTCTCGTGGTCAACAAACTACGCGGCACATTCTCGGCCCTCGCCGTAAAAGCTCCGGGTTTTGGCGACCGCAAAAAAGAAATGCTTCAAGACATCGCCACCGTTACCGGCGCAACCGTTATCACCGAAGATTTGGGCCGTAAACTGGATAGCGTAACATTGGAAGATCTGGGCACTGCTCACAAAGTAATCGCCACCAAAGAACACACTACATTTGTCGAAGGCAAAGGGGATAAGCAGGCCGTAGACGCGCGCGTAGCCCAAATCAAACAACAGATTGAAGCCACGGATTCGGATTTCGACCGCGAAAAACTCCAAGAACGCTTGGCCAAACTAACCGGCGGAGTTGGCGTCATCAAAGTCGGCGCCGCCACGGAAGTCGAAATGAAAGAAAAGAAAGACCGTATCGACGATGCTGTCGCCGCCACCAAAGCCGCCGTGGAAGAGGGGATTGTGCCTGGCGGAGGCGTGGCTTTAATAAAAGCCATGAAAGCCTTGAATACAGTCTCCCTCGCGGGAGATGAAGCTACAGGCGTTCAGATCTTAAAGAAAGCTATTGAGGCACCTGTATTTTCTATCGCTGAAAACGCCGGCCGCAAAGGCGATGTTATCGTTGAAGCCGTTAAAGACTCCGAAGGCAACATGGGCTACGACGCCGCGCAAGATGAAATGAACGTAAATATGTTGGAACGCGGTATTATCGATCCGGCCAAAGTAACCCGTTCCGCTTTGCAAAACGCGGCCTCGGTTGCCGGCATGTTCCTCACCACCGAATGTGTTGTAACCGATATTCCTAAGAAAGAAGAACCTATGGCCGGAGGCATGCCCGACATGGGTGGAATGGGTTACTAATCCAAGCAATAAGAACAACATAGTTGGATATTTTTAAAGAACATGCTATAATCTCTATATTAATTGTTAATTTCTAATTACTAATTTCTAATTTTCTGAAATTATGGAAGAAGCCCCAAAAGTCCCAACGTTCGATTCCAAAGACGTTGAAGAAAATAAGCTTATCGCAGCTATCGGTTATGTAGGTATTCTCTGCCTCATCCCATTGCTCGCCAAAAAAGAATCAAAATTCGCCCAAGAACACGGCAAACAAGGCCTGATTCTCTTGATCGTCTGGATTGTTGGTTCATTCATCTTCTGGTTCCCAATTATCGGCTGGATCATGGCTCTAGCTGTTTTAGTCATCAACATCATCGCTTTCGTTAAAGCCTTGATGGGTGAATTCTGGGAGATCCCCGTAGTCGGCCCGCTCCGAAACAAATTCAACCTCTAAACGAAGTTTTGAGACGCTGCACAAAGCCTCGCGTAAAGCGGGGTTTTGTCTTTATCTGACGGTGTTTTCGTGGCATAATACATAGCATGGATAAAATTCAAGCC
>CAYOMV010000017.1:0-20471 GCA_964405175.1 uncultured Gammaproteobacteria bacterium
GGGAGACTTGAAAACTATGTAAACAAGCCCCTAATAGGGGTTGGGGTTTAACTCTGAGCTTCTAGCTTCTAGCTACTAGCAGGTGACCTATGTCCGACCATGACTACGACTGGTTACGGGTTTTCGGGGTTAGGCGTACGTGGTAGGATATTGATGTAATTATGCAAAAGAAAAAGAATTTACGGCCTAAAAGCATTAAAGAGTGGTCTAGGCCGCTTATCGTTGGTGCTGTTGTGGGTCTTTTGTGCGCGTCGGCTTTTTTATTTGGCGTCTTTGATACATGGAGCAAGCGGATTTCGGACAGGTTGTATCTTCCTTATGAAGCGGATAAAAAAATCGTAATAGTCGCAATAGACGATCAATCAATGGCCAGATTTGGCAGATGGCCTTGGGACAGGCACGTGCACGCGGATTTGATCGAGCATATTGCACAAAGCGGCGCGGCGGCTATCGGTTATGATGTAAACTTTCCCGAAGCGCAAGATAAAGAAAACGATACGAGATTGGCCGAAGCGATTAAAGGCGCGGGAAATGTTGTTTTACCCGTTGAATTGGAAATGGTTTTTAAAGGCGGGCAGGTGGGTTATACGGCTAATAGGATGTTGCCTCCGATTTCACAAATTGCAGCGGCCGCCAGCGCGGTGGGGCACACGAATACTCCGCAAGACGCGGATGGTGTTGTGAGGAGGGTTCCGATTAGAGTCTACTTTGAAGACGGCGGATCGGTTTTGGCTTTCGCTTATAAAATTTTGGAAGTGGCCGGTATAAGGAAAGATTTTAGCAAAGGTACGGATGAGGCGGGCAGGATGATTGTGCACTATCCCGACCAACCGGGAAAAGGTTTTACCACCATATCCGCCGCAGACGCGTTGGACAATAATTCAAGAAATTTCTTTAAAGATAAAATAGTTTTAATCGGTGCTACGGCGGCGGATTTGCATGATAACCAAAGAGTGCCGACATCCATAAACCAACCCATGGACGGTGTCGAGATCCATGCTTCTCTTTTGAATACCATTTTGCAGGAGAATTATTTATTTGAATTGCCGGCATGGTTAATGGCGCTTTGGATAATTGTTATCGGTGTATTAATTGGAGCTATAATTCCGTTTTTTAGAGCCAGATTTAGCGTGCCTTTGGCGATTATATTATGGATAGGATCGATAATTGCCGGATTTATTTTATTTGATGGGGGATGGATTGTTGATATTTTATGGTTAACTGTAGTGATAATACTTTCATTCGCGGCGGTCATCTTGGAGAGGAGAGTGGAATCGGAAAGGCAAAAAAGGGAAATAAAACAAGCGTTTTCGTATTACGTATCTACATCTATAGTGGATTCTATCTTGGAAGATCCAAGCCAGTTACAGCTTGGAGGAGTTAGGAAAGACATGACAGTGTTGTTTTCTGATGTACGGGGATTCACAACCATCTCCGAAGGATTAAGACCGGAAGATTTGGTAAAACTCATGAATACATATTTAACCAAAATGACGGATATTGTTTTTAAGAATGAAGGAGTTTTGGATAAATATATCGGAGACGCGGTGATGGCTTTTTGGAATGCTCCGCTTACACAAGAAGACCACGCGAGGAGGGCGGTTGATACAGCTCTCCTGATGCTGGCAAAGTTAAAAGAAATGAATGAAGAAAAAGCATTCGGAGGTTTGGAATTGAAGATCGGTGTGGGTATCAATTCAGGTGAAATGGTGGTTGGTAATATGGGTTCCAAAGAAAGATTTGATTACACAGTAATCGGCGATAATGTTAATTTGGGTTCGCGCATGGAAGGGCTTACCAAACAATACGGCATTTCTTTGCTTATCAGTGAATCCACAAAAAATGAATTGCCGGTAGAGGGTTATCTTATAAGGCCTATAGATTTAGTGGCCGTAAAAGGCAAAAACAAGCCGATTAAAATGTATGAGGTTTTAATGGAATCGGCGCGTGCCACGGAGAGGGATAAGCGTTTGGCGGAAGAGTATACAAAGGCGCTTGAAGCTTATTTTAACAAAGATTTCACTTTGTCTGTTCAAATCACCGATAAACTCAAGCTCGATTATCCGGACGATGGGCCTTCAAGAACTTTAAACGAGAGAGCAAAGATTTTTTTGCAGGATCCGCCGCCGGATGACTGGGATGGAGCTTGGATCATGAAAACTAAATAAGCGCTTGAGCGCTTATTTAGTTTTCATGATCAATTACCAATGATCAATTACCAATTACACCCCTACGCATAAAGCTTCGGGGCGCAGGCCAATGATGGAATCGCCGTGCGATATCTTTTTATTAATAAACCCCCTTTGGTAAAGGGGGATGTTGAATGTGTGAGACAGGGGGTATCGACTTGTTTACCGTCCTAGTCCCATTTTGGCTTTGACTTGTTTGATTTTCTTTTCGGCTACGGGGTAGGTTTTTTGGAAGCCTTCGTCTAGGATTTTGTTGAGTTCTTTGGGATTTTTTAAGTAGGTTTTTATCTGCTCGCGGATGGGGGAGATGTGATCGATTAAAACTTCGGCGAGGGCTTTTTTGAAATCGCCGTAACCTTTGCCCGCAAAGTCGTTTTCGATTTGTTTAACAGCTGTGCCGGTGACATGGTGGTAGATGCTCAAGAGGTTGGACACGGCGGGGCGTTTTTCGGGGTCGTAGGATATTCCGGCGGAGGAATCAGTTACGGCGCGCATGATCTTTTTTTGGATTACGTCGTCTTCGTCGGTTAAGAAGATGGTGCCGGCCACGGAGTCGTCGCTTTTAGACATTTTCTTTTTAGGATCTTTTAAGCTCATGATACGCGCGCCGACTTTTTGGATCATGGGTTGAGGGAGTACGAAAGTTTCACCGAAGCGTTCGTTAAAACGGCGGGCAAGGAAGCGCGTGAATTCGATATGTTGCATTTGGTCGTGGCCTACGGGGACTTTGTTGGTATCGTAAAGCAAGATATCGGCGGCCATAAGAACAGGGTAAGCGAAAAGGCCGACACCCGCCGATTCTTTACCTGTTTTTTGCGATTTGTCTTTAAATTGAGTCATGCGGGAAAGCTCGCCCATTTTGGTTTGTGTCATTAAAAGCCAGCCGAGCTCGGTGTGCTGGGCAACATCGCTTTGCAAAAAGAGAGTGGATTTTTTTGGGTCGATTCCAACGGCGAGGTAGGTTGCGGCGATAATGTGGATTTGTTCGCGCAGAGCTTTGGGATCTTGGGGGACGGTTATGGCATGGTCGTCTACAATGCAATAGTAACAGTTATAGTTTTTTTGCAGATCCACCCATTGGCGCAGAGCACCGATATAATTGCCGATATGGGGGATGGAAGTGGGCTTAACGCCGGAAAATACGGTTTCTTTCATACAACACTACTATAAACCATAAACTACAAACTATAAAGAGTTTTTCAAGGCTGGAAGCGTATAAAATAAAAAACCGCATTTAGCAAGCGGTTTCGGATTTAGGGGGTTTGCCGAGGACCCAATCGGCTGTATGTTTGAGGTTTTTTAGGGCTTGTTCGTAATCTTGATTGATTGCCTCTTCTCGCTCGAGGTCGTCTTCGTATGGATTGGATAATGATTCCACATTGTAAAGATCCCAACTGTAGTCATGGAATCGAATGAGTGCTTTTTTCCATTTTGGGTCTGTCAGCGCGATGTGGATCGCTTTTCTTGAATCACGGTCGCCGTTAGTAAAACAAAGCTCATAGTATTTTCTCAAGGCGCGGTATTTGGGAAGAAGAAATGAGGCGCATCCAAGCAGTTCGCGTAGCATTTGCTCTCCTTGGCTTTGAATATAAATATCGTAAAATAGCTTCCTTGTCAATCCCGGATATCAAAACAAAAAAGGCGCATGGAGCGCTTTTTTGATTGATTAACCCCTCTAAATCTCCCCTTATCAAGGGAGACTTTTTTTTACAGCCCCTGATAAGGGGTTTGGGGTTGTCTGTTTTTTACACTTCCATTACCAGGGTCAGAATCATTGGTCTGCGCCCGGTTTTGTCGAAGAATAATTGGCCCAGTTGTTCGCGGACTTTGTCTTTAAGATATTGACCGTTGGCGCTGGAACGCGCGTCGTTGTCTTTTAACATTTCGGCCACTTTGCGCCTGGCGTAGGGAATTAAATCCTCATGCTGGCGAATATAAACAAAGCCGCGGGTTATGATGTCGGGCAGGCGCAAGAGCTTGCCGGTTTGAGCGGAGACGACCGCCATAACGATAGCGATGCCGTCTTGGGAAAGCTCTACGCGGTCGCGAAGGACAACGTGGTTTGTATCGCCAACACCTAAGCCATCGACAAATACGTATTCACTTGGGACTTTTTTGTTGGTGATTTGGCCGTTTCCTTTTTTGTCGAATTCCATAATTTGCCCGTTATCCGCTATAAATATGTTTTCGGCCGGGAAACCGTTTTCGACTGCCGCTTTAGCGTGCATTCTTAAAAAGGAATGGTTGCCTTCGATCGGGATTAAGTATTTGGGTTTAATCCAAGCGTGCACCATTTTTAGGTCTTCTTGGCAGGCATGTCCGCCGGCGTGCACGTCCATCATTTGGTAATGAACAACTTCGGCTCCTTCGCGGTACAAAGTGTCTTTTAACCTTTGCACGGATCGTTCGTTACCCGGAATGACAGATGAGGAAAAGACAACAGTATCGCCTTCTTGGATATGTACTTTTTGATGTTCGCCGTTGGCGATGCGCATTAACACGGCGCGGTCTTCGCCTTGAGCTCCGGTACAGATAATTACAACTTTGTCATCAGGCATTTTAAGAGCTTCTTTAATATCTACAAGAGTTCCTTTGCCGATTTTCATGTAACCGAGCTGTTGGGCGATTTTAACGTTAGACTTCATGGAAAAGCCTTCGATAGCGACCACGCGGCCCATGCGTTCGCAGGCCTGAATAATTTGGTAGATACGCCCAAGCATGGAAGCGAAAGTACCAATTATAACGCGGCCTTTGGCGTTATTGATAATATCATCGATATTGTGTTGAATGTCGCCTTCAGTAAGTTGATGACCTTCTTTGGGGGCGTTGGTGGAGTCGGCCATTAAGGCGAGTACGTTTTTTTTGCCTAGAGCTTTAATCTTTTCGATTTCGGTGGGTTTGTCTCCGGAAGGATTGGGATCGATTTTGAAGTCACCGGTATGAACAATGATGCCGGCAGGCGTATGAACGACAACTCCGAAAGAATCCGGAATATTGTGCGATACGCGGAAGAATTCCACTTTGAATACTCCCAGATGCAAGCTGTCATCAGAATCGATGATGGTGATGTTTAACTTGGGATAGCCTTTAAAATCATCTTGGCGCTTTTTTACGATTCCGGCGGTTAGCGCGTTCATGAATAACGGCGGGTTACTTAGTTTCTTTTGTAAATGCGGAATGGCACCTATATGGTCGTAGTGGCCATGGGTGATAATGGCACCGCGGATGTTTTTAAGTTTTTTGGTAAGATAACTTGTATTGGGAATGATGTAATCAACGCCGGGCATGTCTTCTTCCGGGAACTGCAGGCCCATGTCGATTAGGATGATATCATCTTTATATTCGATAAGGGTCATGTTACGGCCAACTTCTTCGTTGCCGCCCATAACAATAACTCGAACCCTGTCTTGGCCCTTTAGCGTATCTTTATCCGTGCCGGTTTTTAGGCGCGGGCGATGTTTGTAGGTGTGTAAGCGCGGTTCGTCGGATTTAAACGGCGGTTTTGTATTTCCACGCTTACCTCCCGTTGATTTTGATTGCCCTTTTTTTCTATCAGAAGTATTTTGTTTGTTTGCGGATAGTCTGCCGGATTTAAATTCATTGCCCGAAGCTTTGGTACGCAGCATCTCGGTTTTTTCGGCCGCGTGCTTGATGGCTTTGGCAATCAAATCCTTGTGATCGGATTTGTGATCATTAGTACGGGATTTTTTTACAGTTCCCGATGGCTGAGGTGAATTTTTAGCAAGGCCTGTTTTGGCACGCTTGCCGTAGCGAGTCGGTTTTTTTGAACTCGGTTGGTTTTTGTAAAATAATGTCATAACTTATTGCTAACTTTTATTACGTTTATCACGTTTATCACGATGCACGTTTGTAACGTTTGTAACGAGGTTAGCTTTGTAAAATTGTAATCAAAGAGTAACAAACAGAAGTTTGCGGGTATGGATGGTTTATTTGTACGGGATTTCGCCTGCGGCGATCGTCATACGGTTAATTATTTAGAATGCTTAAAAGTTGTATTCAAAAGAGGTCTATAGCACCCAAAAAGACGCTTTGAGTGCTTTTTATTGCGATCTTCTATTGAATCACTACCTTTGAAATTTGGCTAATTTTAGCTCTAATCAGCAAAGGGAGTTATTCAGTTATGAAGCTATAATAACATGGATACGGATTGTTGTCAATGTGATTAGCAAATAGCTAATGGCAGATAGCTGATAGCGGAATTGGGAACATGGAACTTAGAACTTAGAACTTGGAACATGGAACATAGAACATGGAACTTAGAACTTAGAACATGGAACTTGGAACTTGGAACATGGAACTTAGAACATGGAACATGGAACTTGGAACTTGGAACATGGAACTTAGAACATGGAACATGGAACTTGGAATATGGAACTTGGAATATGGAACTTGGAATATTGATTAAGGATGAAAGATGGGGGATTGACAAAAGCTGGGATTTTGGTAATTTGGATTTGCTCTTTACTCTCGAGGTTCGAGGAAAGGGTGTGTCTCATAATGGCGGCGGTGCCGCAAAAGGAGAACGCGATGTTGATTAAGAAGGTTTTGACTCCTGAGCAATTGCTTGAATTGACGAGATTCATTGATGATCACCATAAAAATTTCGGACTTAACGTGGCTTTCCAAACAATAGAAGAGCAAATTGCTTGGATAGTCGAGCGCACTCGGGAGGGGAATCTTCCAAATATTGTTGGTTCGGCCCATGATCATTATGTCGAAGGTGATAATGTCGCCTTGGCAAGGATCCTGAAGGCGAGTTCGTTCGATAACGGCGGCCGTACACTGTTCAATGTCACAGTTGAAATTCGCGCCGGCGTTTATCTCTTCCATGATTACTGGGAGGAAAAGGATGAGAAGTGCGCTGATCGTGGCCCGGAGTATGAGTATGTGGCTGTGCCTCTGGCTTTCGTAGCAAAAATACTAACTCTAATGGGCGTTCCGGAATCGCCGGTACCCCAGCAGTGACAGCGCAGTCCAACACTTTGCGCTAAAGCTCATAACCGATTTTTATCCGTTTTTTAAATACAAAAAAGCCCCCTTTTTGAAAGGGGGAATCGAAGGGGGAATGTTGTGCAATTCTAACTCAAATATCCAAAATGTTTCAGAGTAGGGATGATGTTGGGGGCGAGGTCGGCGGGGAGGTTGTTGATGTCGTGCCAGGCGACTTCGCGGATGTCTTCGCCTTTTACAACGTCGCCTACGCGCTTGGCGAGGAAGTGGACGAGGAGAACGTCGATGTCGCCTTCGTTTGTATGCTTGGTGGTATGCATTACAAATGGAGGCTCATCTTGAAAATTAAGTTCAACACCGATTTCCTCTTTGGCTTCGCGGGCGGCGGCTTCTTTTAAGCTTATGTCGTAGGTTTCGACTTTTCCGCCGCAAAACTTCCAGAAGTTGGTATCTCCATGCTGGTTTAAAAGAACTTTGCCGTCTTCGACAATGACAGGCCCGGAGGCGATTATAATCTTTACCATAAGTCTTAACTTATAATGATTAATGCAGAACGTCAAACAATGTTTTGAATTTTTATAGATGTAAAAATTTATAAGCGTAATAAGCTATTACCCCCAGTGCCAAAGGATATGCGATGAACAGCCAGAGATAAGAAGGGATATCCGTGTTGCCGGGGTTTTTTAAAAATTCATACCAACCAATAAGGCCGACTTTTGATGCGAATATATTTAGAATGATTGCCCCTAATAGTATTATTAAACCAAGCAAGAATACCAAAATGATTTTAAGCATAAGTTATATTGTAAAATTTTTTTATTAGATAGCGTATTTATAAGTAATTATTTGATTTTATGTTTATATTAATAATCTAACTATTGCTACTCCCGCAATTAATACCCAAATAATATTTAATACACCCGGTTGGTAGGCCTTTTTTTCAAAACTTATGTATGCCAATCCTAAAGCACCGGTGCCATTTAATATTTGATAGAGCATTGTGGCGGGGGAGATCAGTTCGAAACTAACCAGGGCAAATGATCCAATTATTGCTATTGCTCCATACCAACCGACCGCTTCCTTTATAATTTTTTTAATGTTCATATAAAAGGGTAAATAGACATCACATTTTTTTAATATTCGCGTTTTTTTAAACTTGAACCTTGTTTCATTAATATTTTAACAGATTTTAATTTATTTGCTATTTATTGATTTTTTTAATCTTGATAATAGGGTTTTTCATCATGTCTTGCTAAGTTATACTTTTTTATATAAGATGAGTTTACTCAAAATTTTAGGGCGGATGGCGGAATTGGTAGACGCACTAGCTTCAGGTGCTAGCGGTCGCAAGACTGTGAGGGTTCGAGTCCCTCTCCGCCCACCAACAAAAACTCGCTTAATGCGAGTTTTTGAACTTTCAAAAATTTCAAAGATGCAACCATAACCAAACGAGGAGAGGGACTCGAAGGGAGGTAAGAGCCTCGAGTGTGTAGCTAACTAAAAACAAAAAGCGACCTTCAATATCGCCCCATGTTTCTAACTTTATTCTGATATGTCGAGCTGAACTCGAATACGTTCTAAAAAATAAATAATCGAGCCCTGGCTCGATTATTTCCACTGCCATCCTGTTTTTATGTACCATTTATTGATTTCTTGAAATCTATCCGAGGGCTTGGTTATGTGCAGGGTTTCCGGCACGCCTTTGATTCTGGAAGAAAGAATATATCCGTATAGAGGCCTTACCAAAAAAGCCGCAGGATGTTGTTCCAAGATTTTATCGGACAGTTCTTTTTGTGCTTCGATTAAGAGTTCCGTGGAACTGGCTGATTTGGTTTTATTAATAAGTTCATCGATATCCGTGTTGGACAAACCGGAAAAATTAGTGCCTCTGTCGGTTGTTTGACCGCTCCACCAGATTGGAGATAGGTCTTGGTCGCGGCTGTAGAGCACGTTCCAAAGCACAACTTGCGTGTCGCGGTCGCGCGATGAACGTTTCATGACCCGCGCGGTATCGGCGGATTCAATTGTGACATTGACGCCTAAGATAGACCATTGGCGCTTAAGTACGTCGGCTACTTTCAGAAGATCGGGTTGATCCGGCACCAATATCGAAATACCGAGTTCGGTGCTGGTTGCATCTTCTCCCGTGGCTTTTTTAATTCTTACGGTTTGATTGTCGGGCAATTTCCAACCCGCGTCTTCTAAGATTTTACGCGCGGCTTCGATATCGGTTGCCGTGCTCGTTGTGGGTTGCAGGTAGGGATAGGCGGATTCGGCGACAATCGCGTGACCATTTAGAGCTGTAATTATTTCATCACGGCTTATGGATTTTATTAAGGCCTCTCGAATATTTTTATCTTTTAAAATTTCGTCTTTTACATTGAAGAAAGCGATTGTTTGTTGAGGCGCGTCTAATATTACGGTATTCCATCTTGTGACAGCGGTAAATTTTTCCATTTCGATAGGAGTAAGGAAAGATAAGCCGTCTACCAAATCAGATTTTAAGGCGTCTTCAGCCGGGGGTAGATCGGGGTAAATCTGAAAAGTGATATTTTCGATATAAGGTTTTAAGCCGTAGTAATGTTCGTATCTTTCCAGGGTGTAAGATCTGATTATACCGCGATTATCTCTTGTGAAAGATTTGACTCTGTATGGGCCGGAGCCGACGGGTTTTAGGTTGAGATTGGCCAGCCGGGCATTGGAAGCGGGAATATTCTGCCAAAGTGAGGCGGGCATAATACCCACAGTTAAGCTTTTTAAAAAAGAAGCGTCGGGTTGGTCGAGAATAAATTGAATTGTATATAGGTCGGGAGCTGAGACGCTTACACCGCGAAACAGGGGGGCTATGATAGAGGCTCTGGCCGGATCTTGAATGGCTTCGATAGTATACTGCACATCATCTGCGGTTACCGGTTCGCCATTGTGAAATAAAGCATTTTGCCTCAATTTGATTGTAAGTGTTTTTTTGTCTTCACTCCACTCATAAGAATCAGTCAGATCAGGAACAATCTCCATGTCTTGAATTTTAAACAGACTGGAATAAACCAAAGCTGCTATATCGGAATCAGTTTCATTCGCCGGCGCGTCTATCGGGTTTATGGCACGCGGTTCTCCGATAACGGCTTCCGTATATGTGCCTCCGACTACCGGAATTATCGTGAGTTTTTCTTTGGCAATTAAAATAATGCCTGTTAACAAGGCCAGTGTTCCAAGGGAAACGGCGGCTACCAATAGTTTCATTTCATTGGCCTGCATTACGCGGCTTAGATATCTAAATTGACGCCATTTGGGGATGGTGTTTGGTTTGGTTACGGACAGAACCAATGCATGATCTCTGTCGGTTTCGGGCTTTTGTTCGGTGCCGGCTTTTTTGCCGGGTTCGAGCCAAAAAAATACGGCGCGAAACCATGCACGAATACGTGCCAAGTCGATCATAAATTATGCGAGCACAACGTTTAAGATCGCGGTTATAAAAAATAAGACGGCAATAATGATGGTTGCTAAATGCAGGCCTTTTTCTATGCCTCTTTTTGTTCTAAAAACCGTACTTTCTCCACCAAAAGCAGCGCCCAAACCGGTGCCGCGTTGCTGCAATAAAATCGCAGCCGTTAGTAATACGGATAATATGATCTGTATTATGGGTAAAATCAATTGACGCATGGCACAAATATTACTCATATAAGCCTTATTAGTCAAGATGAGCCCTTTATTTAGCGATTTATGCTATAATATAGCCATGTTAATGGAGGAAAAGAATAAGCTTAATATAAATAAGCCTTGGTATAAGAATGTTTGGATTTTAAGCGGATTATTTTTAGCCGGTATTGTATTTTTGGGATTAGGTTTATTTGCTTATCAAACTTATAATTTTTACGCGGCCGCAAAGGAGGGGAGAGACGCGAAAGCGGATTTTATGCCTATCGCGGAACCTACTGCCGAAATGAAGGTGCAAAGTTTGCTTCAGGAGAAGCAAAGAGAAAAGTATAGGGAGCTGGTAAAAGGCAAAGAGGGCGACCCTTTTTTGGGCGCGGCAACCGCAGAGCATGAACTGGTGGTTTTTGCGGATTTTGGATGTCCGTATTGCAAAATGGCCGTACAGATTTTAGAAGAAGTAAAAAACAAGAGGTCGGATGTAAAAATCAGTTTAAGAGATTATCCAATTTTAGAATTGCATCCGGATTCCATGTTGGCGGCCAAAGCCGCTCGTTGCGTTTGGAAGCAGGGTGATGCGGATAAGTACCACAAGTTCCATAACTTGTTGTACGCCTATCAGGGGAATCATGATATGGAGTCTTTGAGCGGATATGCCAAACAGCTCGGAGTTGAGATGGGCGGTTTTTTGTCTTGCGTAAAATCACGCGAAGTTCATATGGAAGTAAACCAATCCATAGCGGACGCGGAAAAAGCCGGTGTTACAGCCACGCCAACTTTTTTTGCGGACGGTATTAAGATCGAGGGCGTGCATGACGCGGAGAAATATTTAGAATTGTTAAAGTGATATGTATCTAGGAAGGTATTCAATATTTGCTAAATTGTTACTTTTAACGATAACCGCCTCGTTGATATTTGTTTTTTGGACCGATCACACCCATGCTTTGTTAGGAGGTTCGGGTAATATTCAGCAAGACGCCGCTGAAGCGTCAGAATGTCCGGTGGGCCAATCTTATACCAAGCCTTCTCCGGGGATTGGGCCTATGCCGTGCGGAGCCAATCAGTGCAGGCCTGATGGTTATTTATATTTTACATCTTGTTTAACGCAGTCCGATTGTTTGCAGCTCGGCGGTACTACTGATAGCGGAAATAAGGCCGGATGTGTTGATCAGGGAGGGCAAGAATTGTTTTGTTGTCGGATTTTAAAAAATCGTTGTTATGCCGAAAGTACTGATCCGAATAAGTTGTATTTGTGCACAAATGAACAACAGTGTAAAAACGCACAAGGCGAAGTTAAGGGAAAGGGCTTTGGCTGTACCGGTGAATATAATGTTTGCTGTGGTTTACCGGACTCGCCCAAGGGGCCGATGAAAATAATCGGCGAGCCTTTGTTAAAAGGTACGTCGGAAGACCCAACCGGAGTTGGAGGCGGGCTTGCGGGAGGCAGTTTTAATAAAGCAAAAAGATCTTACGAGCACTTGGATAATTTTTGCCATACGGCCAAGGAGTGCGGAGATGCCGGAGGTACATTTGAGCAAGGTTTTGGCTGCCCTTTTAAGGGAGATCAACCGCAGGGATATTGTTTGTCGCCGGAAGCCGAGTATGAACTGCAAAATAATTTATTCGGTGTAAGTAAAATTTCGGGTTTAAGAAATTTGATAGCCATTATTTTTAATGGAGCTATCGGTGTTTTAATAATCACTTCAGCTGTGTTTTTTATTTGGGGTGCGTTTAAATATTTGGTAAGCGCGGTTGCCACCAGTATTGAAAGAAGTAAAGAAATAATGGTGGATTCTTTGGTGGGTTTGGCATTGGGTTTGGGCGCTTTCGCTATCCTTTCCAATGTTAACCCTAATTTACTCAATTTAGTCCAACAAAAAATTTACATGATTAACCGCGTATCTTTTTATAACGTGGTTTATTGCAACGATTTGGTAGATAAAAACGCCAAACTTATGTACGCGGGAACCCCGGACGCGCCCCTGTCTTATACAGCGCAATTACCCAAAGAAGGTTTTAATAAAACAATTGATGAAGCCGAGTGCGGAAAAGAATATTTTATCGAAGGCGCGGATACCTTAGCGGTTTGCATGGGGAGAAGTTGCGGCGGGAAGGGAGAACTGTGTATTAATTGTGTTAGCGGATTAGGTAAAGATTGTAAATCGAGCTCCGCTGTTGAGCATTCATGTTCTGATTGTAAGTTTGGTGGAAACGTGATTACCGCGAAAACTTTTAAGCCGGATGAATTTTGGCTGTATTTGTTTTGTGCCAGTGAAGAAAACGGTGAAATTGATATGAATACCTCGGAATTAGCAAATATTGATATTGATACTGATGAAAAAAATGAGAGATCATCAGGAGGTGCTTCTGGGTATGTAACATCCGTTTGTGTAAAGGATTTTGAGATGACTGTTTCAAAGATTGAGGATTTTGAGAAAAATTGCAAAGCCAAGAAGAATTCTAAAGCAGGAATGGCGATGTATGTTTTTATTGAACATGAAATTGAAGGGTCGGGTATTGATGTATTAGAATCTTTTAGAATAAAATTTCAACAAAACCCTTATCAAACAGCAAGAATAGGAGTCGGTTATTTAACAGCCTTGTTTACACCTGTAGGTTTGATTGGTGTCGCGGAAACGTTTACAAATGATAATTCGTATTTTTTTATCAATAAAAGCATGTGTAATACAAATTTACTGCAAACATCATTATCTTTTAATCAAAACACACGAGATACATTGATAATGCCTGAGACGGCTTCGTTCAATCAGCTTTTTGAGAAGTATGCTAAAGAATTACCCGATAAATATAATATGTTTATTAAAGATGTATGGACGATTGAAGAGGCCAAAGAGATTGTAAAAAATGGTGGAAAATCAGCTTGCGGATTTCAGGTGCAATAGCTTGAGATGACAGTTTTGCTTGGTTTGCTTGACATTTTACGAAAAATTTTTTTACCCATAGCCGGCACACTTGCTAGCTTTTTTGAAATATGGTAGCCTCAAAAACAATCTGTCCCCGCATGTAGGGACGTAAATTTTTCAAATCATGCCAGAAAAAAAGAACAACCAAAATTTTATCAGCATTAAGGGCGCGCGCGTACATAATTTGAAGAATGTATCTATTGATTTGCCTAAAAATAAATTAATTATCACCACGGGATTATCCGGATCGGGCAAGTCTTCTTTGGCGTTTGATACTGTTCACGCGGAAGGCCAACGCAGGTATATGGAAAGCCTTTCCAGTTATGCGAGGCAGTTTTTGGAATTGCAGGATAAACCTGATGTTGATGAAATTCAGGGTTTATCGCCAACCGTGGCAATCGATCAAAAATCATCATCGCATAATCCGAGGTCAACCGTTGGAACGGTGACCGAGATTTATGATTTTTTAAGATTGCTGTACGCGAGAGCCGGCAGAGTGCACTGCCCGGAATGCGGACAGCCTGTTAGCAAGCAGACCATGGAAGAGATTGGAGAGAAGATATTGAATATGGCGCAAGAAGCGGATACTTTGGTTTTGGCGCCCATGGTAAGGCAACAGAAGGGCGAACATAAAGTGGTTTTGCAAGGAGCGGAAAACGCGGGTTACAGGGAAGTGCGCTACGATGGAATGCTGGTTGATATTGATGAGCTTTTACATACAAAATTAGATAAAACCAAACCTCATGATATCGAGGTTTTGGTATCCCGTATTAATCAAGGATCGGGAATCGTGTACGCGGCGTTTGCCGAGACTTTAAAAGCGGCGTTAGATTTGGGTAATGGCATGGTTGTAGCGGTAAACGAGGATAATGGTGATGAGGTGCTGTTTTCTGATTCCTTATTTTGCGGAGTGTGTAATATTTCTTTGCCCCAGGTTGAACCGAGGCTTTTTAGTTTTAATTCTCCGCACGGAGCCTGCCCGGCTTGCACGGGTTTGGGCACAAAGTTGGTTTTGGATGTTGATTTGGTTATGCCGAATAAGAGGCTTACTATCGCGCAAGGCGCTATAAAACCCTGGACAAGGATAGCGGGAAACCAAACAGGTTACATGAAATTACTTGAGGCTGTTGGCAAGGTTCATAATTTTTCCATACACCAGGAAGTGGGGCAGATATCTGCCAAGGCCATGAAGGTTTTGTTGGAAGGAACGGGTGATGAAATGTACGACTTAGACGGCAAGCGCCAGGTTTTTTCCGGAATCTTGGCCATGCTAGAAGATAAATACAGGCAGACGGATTCTGATTACGTGCAAAAAGAAATCGAAGGTTATATGAGAGTTTTGGTTTGCCCGGAATGCCATGGTAAAAGGTTGAATAAAGTGGCTTTGGGCATAACTGTCGCCAATAAAGGCATAGCTGAATTGGTTGAATTGTCTTTGGAAGATTCATTAAAATTTATCGAAGAATTAGGTGCTTTTAAGCAGACAAAAAAGCCTGCCAGCAAAATATCCCGCAAAAAAGACGAGAAAACGGTGGATCCGTTAGGTTTTTCGGAACATGAAAGGTTGGTTGTTAATCAAGTGGCCCCGGAAATCAGAAGAAGATTGGTAAATTTGATTGATGTGGGTTTGGGTTATCTTACGCTCGATCGTAGTGCCATTTCACTATCCGGCGGAGAATCACAGCGTGTAAGGTTGGCGGCGCAGTTGGGATCTGAGCTTTCCGGAGTTATTTATATTTTAGATGAGCCATCAATTGGTTTGCATCAGCGAGATAATGAACGGCTTATCGGCACCATGAAAAGGCTGAGAGATTTGGGTAATACCGTTATAGTTGTTGAGCATGATGATATGGTGATGCAATCTGCCGATTATGTGGTGGATGTGGGCCCGGGAGCAGGGGAATATGGTGGAGAGATTGTGGCGGCAGGGACGCTCGCGGAAATAAAAAAGAATAAAGAGTCTATAACAGCCAAGTATTTAACCGGCAAGGAAAAGATCGAAATTCCCAAGAAGCGCAGGAATGGCAATAAAAAGAACGTGACTGTGAAGGGCGCGAGTGAATTTAACCTTAAAAACATCGATTTTAAACTTCCTCTTGGTAAATTTGTTTGCGTAACAGGCGTTTCCGGTTCGGGCAAGTCGACTTTGGTTTTAGATATTTTAGGGCGCGCGTTGTCGCATCATTTTTACAATTCAAAAGAGCTTCCGGGAGAGCATAAAAAGATTGAGGGAATTGAAAATTTGGACAAAGTGGTTTCTGTTGACCAGTCACCGATTGGTAGAACGCCCAGGTCTAATCCGGCAACTTATACGGGTGTATTTACGGGTATCCGCGATTTGTTTACCAATATTCCGGAAGCAAAAATGCGCGGATATGACGCGGGTAAATTCAGTTTTAACGTAAAAGGCGGAGGGCGATGCGAAGCTTGCGGGGGTGACGGTTATGTAAAAATTGAAATGCAGTTTTTATCGGATGTTTACGCGGAATGCCCAGAATGCCATGGCAAGAGATATAATGCCGAAGCTTTGGAAATAAATTACCGCGGAAAAAATATTGCCGATGTTTTGGATATGACCGTGGAAGAAGCGCGCAGGTTCTTTTCAGACCAGCCGTTAATTTACGATAAGCTCACTGTTTTGCATGAGGTTGGCTTGGGATATATTAGGTTGGGACAGCCGGCTACTACGTTATCCGGCGGTGAGGCTCAGCGTGTTAAGCTCGCGACAGAGCTTTCCCGTCGCGCAACAGGCAAGACGTTGTATATCTTGGACGAGCCGACTACCGGATTGCATTTTGACGACATTAAGCGATTACTGCAGGTTTTAGACGCGCTGGTAGAAAAGGGAAATACGGTTTTGGTTATCGAGCACAATTTGGATGTGGCTAAATACGCGGATTGGATTATTGACATGGGGCCGGACGGAGGCGCCAAAGGCGGGCTTATTGTTGCTGAGGGTACACCGGAGGAGGTCGCGAAAGACAAGAAGAGCTTAACAGGCAAATATTTGAAAGAGGTTCTTAGATAGCTACTAGCTTCTAGCCTCTAGCTACTAGCTAGTAGAAGAAAAGTTTTTGAGACGTCCTGCGGGGCGTCTTTTGGGTCGTCTTGTTGTGATATTGTGTTATAATGTTTGCGTATGAAAACAATTAATGCCAAATGCCAAATTACGAATGCCAAAAATGGGTCGTTTTTATTTATACTATTTTTAGTTGCGATGATTGTAATGCCTGTTAAGCCTGCTCAAGCGCTTGATTTTGATCCTACGATTACCAGCTTGAAGACTGATTCGGAAACTGTGAGAGCGGATGGTATAGATCAGGCTAGGGTTACTGTTAGGGTTCGCAATGTTAACAGGATCGCTGTTCCTGGTATAAGAGTGAAGCTGGTATCATCGCGCGGGAGCATGGATGAAATTACACCTGAAGAAGATACAACCAATTCTTTTGGAGAAGCGGGGTTTATGGTTAGGTCGTTAAAAAACGGGACATCGGAATTAAGCGCGATAGTGGAAGAGGATTATCCTTCGAGTAATAAAGTAAGCGTAACTTTTGAAGACGGTTTGGATTTACCGTTGCCGGCGGGCAGTTTGATTAAAATTCCCAGCGATAGTGACCCAAATACATATTCGGATACGGCTGTTTATTATTACGCGTCAGACGGCAAGCGCTATGTGTTTCCCAATGAAAAAGTTTATTTTACGTGGTATCCAACATTCGCCGACGTGCAGATTCTGTCTTTGCAAGATATGACCAAGATACCGATTGGCGGGAATGTGACTTATCGACCAGGCTCAAAGTTGGTTAAGTTTCAGACGGATAACAAGGTTTACGCGGTTTATCAAAATGGCTTGTTGAGATGGGTGCCCACGGAGGATTTGGCTCGCGATTTGTACGGAGATAATTGGGCACAAAAGGTTGATGATATTAATGAGTCGTTTTATGTAAATTATAGTTTTGGCCAACCCATCGAACATAGATTGGATTTTCCGGTTGATACGATTTATAACAAATTTTCAACAATAGAAAAAGATAAATCGATCTAACTACTTTCATTAGCTTTTAGCCTCTAGATTCATTTTTAGTATCTAGTATCTAGTATCTAGTAGACGTTTAACCCGTGATAAACGGATTCTCGTGATAAACGTGATTTTGTTATTCGTAGTTAGAAATTATCGTAGGGGCGAACCTAGCTTGTAACCCGTAACCTAGTGTGAAGGGTTATGTTCGCCCGTTCAGTTATCGAAGCACGGGCGAACACAAGGTTCGCTCCTACATAGTCAGAATTTAGAATTTAGTAAGTTAAAATTTAGAATTTAGAAGTTAGAGTTAGCGGTTGATAAACCAAAAACTCCTGTGACAGGAGTTTTATTTGTGGTTTGTTTGAAAGAATTACGCGGCTTTTTCTTTTGCTTCTTCGTTGGTCTCCGGAGTTTCTGCAGAAGCGGCCGGTTCTTCAGAGGGTGTTTCCGCGGTTTGGGCTTCGGTCGGAGATTCTTCGGCCGGAGCTTCTTCCGGTTTTGGCTGGTCGGCTTTAGGATCAAAGGCTTTTGCTTTGGGCATGATTTCCTTTAAGCGTTTTTTGGTATTGCGTACAAAGTTGAGAACTTTGCGGCGAACCTTGCTTTGGCTGACCAGTTCGATTTTGGCAATTGCCGGCAGTTCGAGAGGGAAGATTTTTTCTACTCCAATGCCGTTGCTTACTTTGCGGACGGTCATGGTTTTGTGGACGCCTTTGCCGTGAACTTTAATTACCAAGCCTTCGAAGACCTGGATACGTTCTTTTTCTTCGCCTTTGGGGTTTTTTTCGCGGATTTTTTGGTGTACGCGAATCAACATGCCGGATTGCACGTCCCCTGGCGCGATTTGCATTTGGATTTGTCTAGCCATATAAGTGGGCAAATAATAACCGTTTACGCATTTTATGTCAAGTTTTGGCTTAATACAGGCTATTTAAGCGAGCGTTGGCGTAAAATTCCCAGTTTTATGATTGTAGCCAGATCTTTGACTGTTTTATCCAATTCACCTTCTTTATTATCGAGTACTTTATCTGCAATCTTAACAGCTTCCATTTCTTGGTCGTAGGCTTTTAATCTTTTATCAAGATCGTAGATTTTTGAGCCTCGGTCTTTGAGCCGTTTTTTTAGAGTTGATTTGGAAGAGTTAAGAAAAATAATACAACAGGCTTTGAATAATTTTTTGTACTTTTTTACTCCCTGAACGTCAACTACGACTAAAACGGCTGCTTTGCCTTTTAGCGCGGTTTCCAAATCTTTTTTTCTGGATCCATAATAGTGGCCGTAGACCTTGGACCATTCGATCATTTGTTTTTCTTTTACGGCTTGCTTAAACTCTTCCTCGGAAAGGAAATGGTAATCCTTGCCATCTTTTTCACCTTTGCGTTTGGGGCGCGTGGTGCAGGTGATGAGCTTTTTTAAGTTAAGCGACTTTATTTTTAAAAGTCGGTCCGCGACGGTAGACTTGCCGGCCGCGGAAGGGCCGGTGATGATAATCAAAGGAGCTGGCATATGGAATTAAGTTTACCGGATAAAAGAAGATTTCCGGCAGGTATATAAAAGTTAGATTTATGAAAGTTTTTTTATTAGCTCGGTAAATTGTTTTTCCAAAGGGATATTAAAAACCAAACGTTCGCCTGTTTGAGGATCCAGGAAGGATAATTCAGTACTTTGGAGCATTACACGTTTAACGGGTATCTTTTTGAATTGTTTTTGGTTATATAACGGATCTCCAATTACCGGACATTGAAGCGCGTTTAGGTGTGCGCGGATTTGGTGTGTGCGGCCAGAAATAATTTCCAGTTCGATAAGGCTGGCACCTTTTAATTCTTGTAAGACTTTATAATGAGTCCAGGCGGCTTTGCCTTGAGATTCGTTTTCGGGCCTGGCGGCCATGCGTGCTTTGGTTTGGGAGCGGGCTATGCGAAATTTGATTTCTCCTTCTTTTTGCGGTGGGTGGCCATGGGTTAAGGCTGTATATTTTTTATGAGTTTCTCTTTGTTGGAATTGATGTTTTAAGCTGTCAAAACTGTTTTGGTTTTTAGCTACAACCATGAGCCCGCTTACGTCTTTATCGATGCGGTGCACAATGCCCGGGCGGGCTGGGTCCTCACCGATTTTTTTGATTTGAGGATAGTAGTTTACCAAGAGATCAGCCAGAGTTCCGTCTTTATAATTAGCATCCGGATGAACAACGAGGCCGGCGGGTTTATTAAGTACAATGAAATCTTCTGTTTCTTTGATGATCATTTTTTTAACATCCCAAGTAGTTTGTCTGTCCTCATTTCGCGAAAGTGAGGACCTTGTGCTGATTGTCGATTGATTGGTTATTGATGCTGAAGGTTTAGTTTGGTCTTCGTTAAAGCTAACTTGGTCGCCGGGTTTTAGAAAGGAGTGTACTGAGGCGGGTTTATCATTGACCAGCCCGGCGTTGTTTTTCAGTTTTTTGGCGATCGCGCTTCTGGTCATTTCCGGGATTTGCTCGCTTAAAAATACATCCAAACGGATTTTTTCTTGATCTTCGGGAACCGTGAATTTGTAAGTCATAATAATATATAGTAACAGCTTAGCTTAATTTGGATAAAAGAAAAAGCCTCCCCGAGAGGGAGCTTTCGAATAGAGGTAGAGACAACTAACGCAGAATTTTGTGTTTCGCGAGGTCACCCAGCTTGATAGACAGGGGACCGCTTGAAATAGGGGGAGGAAAATTGGAATCGCTGG
>CAYOMV010000018.1:0-8503 GCA_964405175.1 uncultured Gammaproteobacteria bacterium
GATTTGATGTTTGGTCGGATTCAATTGCAACATCCACTTATCAAGAAGGATTGGGAACAGTCGCGGTTAGCGCGGTTGATTATGGTTATACTTTTACGATTAATCCCCCGGCTGATTTCGCGCAAAACGAATGGGTATATGTTTTGGCTCGAGACTGTGAAGATCAGGTTGCCAATGTGATGACTGATGATTTATGGCGTTTTAGAACTTCGGATACGGATCCGCCTTACGTGGATCAAGAAAGTCCGGCTAATGATATGGGAATTGCGTTTGATGGGACCGTGAACCTGCACGTCAAAGATGACGGGGTTGGAGTTGATATTTCCAAATTGGTGATTTATGTAAACGGTGTTTACTATAAAAATACAGCCGGAGGAGCGGGGTTTGTTACGGTTAACGGCACCAGAATCACTTATGCATCCACTACGGCGTTTACATCTTTGTCCGGTACTATCAATGACTATGCTATAACTATTGACCCGGCGGATTTTACACCGGGCGAGGCTGTCCCGGTTATTGTATATGCTGAAGATTTTAGCGGAAATCTTATGGAACGGGTTGTTTACGGAATGTGTGTTGGTGGAGGAGTGGGGCAGACTTGCGGAAACGGCGCGGTTGAAGGTAATGAAGTTTGTGACGACGGCAATACGGCAAGCGGAGACGGTTGTTCGGCCAATTGTTTATCTGATGAAAGTTGCGGTAATGGCATTACGGAGCTCACGGAAGAATGTGATGATGGCAATACGGTGAGCGGTGACGGTTGTTCGGCTGTTTGTGTTTATGAAGGCACAGCCGTATCAGGTTCCAGCTATTGCGGAAGCAATACAAGTTGGAACGGTTCCATGTGCATTGCTTCTTGCCAAACATCAGGGCAAGGTTCGGGAGGTTCACCGGGTATCGCGCCTTTATTATCCGTAAACATTACAACATTGCAAGCTATTCAAATCGACGAGGACTCGGTAATGATTTATTGGACAACTAATATTCCGTCAACGGAAAGAGTGGTATTTGGGCCTAATTCGCTGGTAAGCTTTGGTCAGGCGCCAAACTATGGTTATGCTTACTCTACCGATGAAGTAAACGCCAACAGTATGATCCATCAAGTTGTAATTGACGGATTAACACCAGGCACTTTGTACGCCTTCCGTCCCATCGTGAAGGCCAATGGGAATGAAGTTTATGGTCCGGAAATTCAGATGGCGCCCGTGTTTAAGACAAGAGAAATACAGGCAGAGTGCCCGATTGTAAATATTGAGGATACAACAGGTCTGCGAAGTCAATCAGCAGACACTGCAACAGGCCAGCAAACAGCGCCGCAAGTAATTAGAGTGGTTGAGCAAGTAACGCAAACAGAAACAAGGACTAAAGATTTGGAAATAGAAGAAATTATCCAAGATGAGAATGATGTAATGCTATTTGGAAGGTTTAGGAGTAATTCCAAATTAAAACTATATATTTACTAAATATGATAAATACAGACATTCAACCTAAGGCGGTTTTGGATCTGGAGACTGATAATTTGGGAAATTGGCAAATTGATTTACCCAAAGACTTGCCGGATGGTGTGCACACGATTTTAGTAACCGATGAATTCGGCGAGGAGCAGGATGTTGCTTTTGTGAGCGTGGGCACGAGGGAGAAAACCCAATTTGTAGATCGTGTTCAGGAAATTACACCGACATGGATGATATACGCGGTCTTGTTTTTCTTGGTTGTGATTTTGGCTTTAGCCGGAAACAATCTGCGCTTGGCATGGAAAAAGAAGAGGATTAGTAAAAAAGAAGACGAAGAACTGAAAAAATATTCAGTAGGGCTGTCGTTTACAGCGATAATAGTGTCGTTACTTGTTGGTGGTTTGTTGATTTTTGGCTTATTTCAGGCAAAGAGTGAGCAGAATTTGACTTCAGGCAAAAACACTGACAGGTCAAACATCGCCACGCAAATTCAGACTTTGGATAAAGTATCGGGCGCGGTTATTAATCCTCGGGACATGTCATTGGTGAAAAATGTATCCTTGAGCTATAAAGAGACAGAGATTAAGACAGCAGAAGGCGGAAATTTTGTCTTTACTAACGTAAAAATTGGAGATTTTATAAAATTAGTAAATACGGATTTGCCTTTGCCGTTTTATTTTAAAGTTAATGATAATAAACCAAAATATTGGGATTTGTATTTTGATAAAGATTTGTATCTTTTGTTAATCAATATCGCCAACGCAGAGAAGGATAACAATATCAATTTTATTTACGCTAACTTGGCTGATGGTCTAAAAGAAAAAATAGATGCAATTGAATTCATCGAAAATTACCCAAAGTTATTTGAGGGTTCTATAGAATCTATAGTTGTGGATGAAATAGCAGTGGTAAATGATTACACAGCGAAGGATCAATTGATTTATCCCAGGGTTTACAAGTTCGTTTTAGAGCGCAATGGAGGTAAAAAGACTTATTATTTTGTATTGGAAAATTTGAATTGGAAATTGGTTGAATAAGTAATTAACAGTTTATCAATATATTACAAACATTGCAGTCTCTATTTGACTGCATTGTTTTTTATGTTAAATAAGGCAAAATAAGTATAGCTTATTAATTAATATAAAATATAAGCACATATAAAAATAAAAAAATATATGGGGCGCATAACTAAAACAAAATCTTTAGAAAAGATTAAAGCCTTTTTATCAGGCGTCTTTTTGTTAACAGGAACGTTCGTGCCGGCCGTTGGAGCTGAAGCTCAGGTTCCGCAGACGATTAATTATCAATCGAGATTGCGGACTATTGCCCAGCAACCGATTACGGCAAGTACAACGATTCAGTTTTCTCTGTATAACCATCCAACGAATGGATCCTCGGTAGACGCGCCCAGCCAAGCCGGTCCATTGGTTTGGAAAGAAACATACAACCAGGCGAGCGGAGCCTGTATGAGAGTTCAACCTGATTCACAGGGTTATTTTTATGTTCAGTTGGGTTCTTGTTCCGCTTTTCCCAGTTACATTGATTTCAATTCTCCGCTTTACTTAGGTGTAAAAATTGAATCAGACGCGGAAGCAACACCTAGAGTTTTGTTAGCCTCACATCCATATGCTTTGAATTCTCAAAGAGTGAATTCATTGGAAGCTACAACCACAGCTACGGGCGGACAGTTGTTGGCTTTGGAAGATGATTTGGATTTTAATATAGCTACGGGAACGTTTTATGGCGGAGGGCTGGCGATAAACGGTACTTCGACTTTGCAAAATCTAACATTTACAGTCGCAACAGGAACTTGGCTTAATTTAACGGATTATCTCGCTATTGGCGCGATAAGATTGGATTCGACCGGAACCAGCAATGTTACTTCGGGCGCTTACTTGGTTGGAGTATTTGATGAATTTGATAATTCAAACGCAACAACAGTCCAAGCAGTGCTTGCGGATTTGGATACGGCAATTACCGCGGTTTCGTCCACGATGTTCGCGATGGATTTGCAACAGGTGACGGATAATGGCGCGACAACAACAAATAGAATTCAATTCGCGGGGGCAACAAGTACGGGAGATTTATTATTCGACGCTGGCACTGATGCTGAGATATCTGTTAACAGAGCGCCGAATAGCTCAGATGGTTATAATTTGAATATTTTTGGCGGAGACGCCGGGCTGTTTTCGCTTGGAGCCAACACGGGTGGTGATGTAATTTTAAATGGAGGCGTGGGAACAGGATTCCCTATTATTCCGGGTAATGTAATTTTGGCTAATCTTCGCGGGAATGTTGGTATAGGCAATATTTTACCAAACTATAAACTCGATGTAGACGGTATTATAAGACTTGGAGCGGAATTGCTTTTAGGCCAATACGCCAGCTTGCCCTTTGCGGGCAGTCAGTCCGGTTCGGTTGTTTATAATACCAGTTCTTCCACGGTTCATTATTGGGACGGCACACAATGGCGTACTGTCGCGACAGCAGAAGATGTAAGAAGTTCTTTATGGGATACGGACCATGATACGGGAGTGCAGGTTGAAGAATCTGCCGACGAAGACGTGATCCGATTTGATACCGCCGGCTTAGAAAGAATGTACATCGCAAATGACGGTAAGATCGGTGTGGCCACAACAGAGCCATTGTCAGCCTTATTTACCGTTGGCCCCGGGGCGCATGAAGCGTCTGTCTTTTCCGTATCAGGTGATCCGGCATTGTTTAACATCGCAAATTTTAGAGATGAAGATGGAGAGAGTATTTTTAGAGCGAACGGCAGTGTGGCGGGAAATGATTTGTTAATTACATTTGGTGATAAAGAACAAGCGGGCAACGGTACTTATTTGGGAGTTGATTACGCGAATAACAGTATCAACCTTTCTAACAGCGAAGTAAGGTTTCTCGATCTTAATAGAGATAATTACGTAGCATTGATTGCGCCCACCGCTTTGACTACAAATACAACTTATATCTTACCTTATCAAGATGGAGTAAATAATCAGGTTTTAATTACAGACGGGGCAGGTAATTTGAGCTGGGCCACATCTACGGATTTAGTTACCAATATCTATACAGCAGACGGTTCATTACCGGAGGATAGAACCGTCAATCTAAATGGAAATTATTTAAATTTTGAAAATAGTAATTTGTTGGTAGAGATCGGAGAAGATGAATGGATACAACAGATGAACCAAGGTGATTTTTATACAGAGTTGAATCAAGATGGAGGAACTATCACTTATAGTGTTGCGAATACTTCTTCGAGCGCATGGGGAAATCTGAATATTCGTTCGGATTTTGTAGAGGTTTCTTCAAGGAGTAATGGTGTTAATACATCAAATATTCATTTAGATTCGGACGATATTTTGTTTACAAGTAATTTGCCAAATTTTGAAGGCGCGACATATGCCGCTGATTATTCGGCTAATTTTATTGATAGATCTTTAGTGGACAAGGCGTATGTAGATTCGGCTATCACATCGAGTTCGGTCGCGGCAGGGAATGGTTTAACTCTGAATTCAGGAGTTATGAATTTGGGCGGTACCTTAACACAAACAACCTATATAGATCACATGGGTTATGATTTGGTGGTTAGGGAGTTTGCAGGAGAGCCGGAAACATTGTTTGCCGGAGATAATTTTAAAATCCAAGATGGCGGATACGAAGTGCGTTTTGGGATCGGAGGGCCGACGGATTTGGGTCTTACTTTAACCAATCCCAGTTCGACATTTGATTTGTTTACCTTTGACAGTTATGTGGGCGCAATTTCTGACAGAACGGATTTTGAGGGCATTGTTTATGATAAAGATTATTCCAGCTATTTCCAAAACCATTCTTTAGTTGATAAAGCTTATGTAGATGCTTTGGTAACCGGTACGGCTTCTGGTTTAACTTTTCAAGACGTGGCTGATAATACAATTGCGGCTGATGGCTATGTTTATTATGAAACGGGTGCCGCGGCTACCGAGGATGACGGCGGAGCATTTAAGATAGAGGCACGTGCAGGCGGTTTAGAAGTGGAGATGGCGGAAGCTGGAGGTTCAAAATTAAATTTTAAATCCGCGGATGGTTTGAATCCGGCAGCTGTGGTGTTTTATGACGCCAGAGCAATTACCACGGGTATAGAATATGGAGCCGATTATTCAGCCGGCTTTACCAACAGGTCTTTGGTGGATAAGGAATATGTTGATTCTTTATTAGCTAATGCAACCGGTACCTTAAATTTGCAACAGGTAACCGATAATGGCGCGACTACGACCAATGCAATTCAATTTGCCGGAGCGACTTCGGTTGGTGATATCTTGATACAAGATCATGACTTGCTGATTGTAAAAGATGGTGAAGATCCTCAAATTAGTTTGAATGGTTTGGATATGGGCAGGAATTGGGTTATTGGGCAAGATGAAAGTGATAATATCGGTTCGACGGGTTTTTACATAGCGGAAGGCACGAACGTTACGGCAGAAGATGCATTGTTATATTTAACACCCGGTGGAAATTTGTCTTTAGGGACGGCGTACGCGGAAACTCAACTGCATGTACTTTCGGATAATTCAGATCCAAATCAAGCACATGCCATGGTATCAAGATATTCCAATTCCACGGAAGGGGCTTATTGGTCGTTGGTGAAGTCGAGAGGGTCAATATTGTCTCCTCAGCCGTTAATTAACAATGAATTAACAGGTCGGATTCAATTTGGTGGGCAATATGACATACCAATGAATGAATATGGTTTTGGCGCTTTGATTTCCGGTTATACAACGGAAAATTGGAACGATACTAATCGCGGAATGGAATTGCGTTTCGCGGTAAACGCTAATGCCAGCACAACTTCTTTTACAAGATTTGTTATAGAGCAAGACGGTACTTTGACTGTAGGCGATACAATAAATTATGCTGCTTTGGTAATTGACGATAATGATATACCGAATAAGGAATATGTTGATAATGCAATTGTCGCGGCCACTACAACCCTAAACGCGGCTTATAACGGTGGAGGCAGTGCGCTTGGCAGACAGATTTTTACAACCAATAACGCCAACCCCGTAGAAATAATTAATCCCGGAACTGATCAATGGGAAACTTCTTTGGCATTAACCAACGGGGTCAACGGTGGTGGTTTGGTCATGCAGACCATGGAATCTTTTGGAGACTATGGAAGTCGTTTGTATTTTACGGATGACACTTCCGACCCGGTTAATGGCACAGGAGCTTACATGTACAATGACAATACAATGAGTGCCTTTGAATTTGGATATCAAACAGCAGGAACGAGAAATTCGAGTTTTTATATTGATTACAGTCAGATGGCATTAAATATTCCAGGGTCTCTTACTAATGGAGCGTTGAGTATTTCGGCGTCAAACTACAATGTTCCTATTTTAACCTTAAGAGGTCCTGGTGTTGGTAATAATATTTCATTTAGTGTTGGAACCAGCACTCCTGAATCACGCGTAACAGCGCTTAGCGGCAGCTTATTTGCCAGAACCGATGGCACAGGTGGAGGAGAACAGTTATACGTTAAAACGACTGATGTTGGAAACACCGGTTGGGTACCATTATCATCTGCTGGGTCGGTTACTGATTTGGACGGTGATACAAAAATTCAGGTTGAGGAATCATCTGATGAAGATTATATACGATTTGACACAGCGGGACAGGAAAGAATGTATATTACAAATAACGGAGATCTGCACTTTGCGGACGGCGGTTATTCGAATGCATATTTTAATATTGATAATCCTTCCAATCCTTATACGGGCGATCCTTCATTGGCAGGGTTTTATTTGGACAGCGGGAATGACAGAGTTGCTTTATTTGGAACCGAAGTTTACGTGAAACAGAATTTAGGCGTGGGTGTTTTGGATCCACATGGCTTGGTTGATATTGGAGAAGGAACGATTGCCAGCCCGCGTGGCGATGCTTCGGTATTATTGTCTTGGGACGGAGGGGATTCTTTCTTTGAGACTGCTTCCACGGATATGGCCGAAGGCTTGATTATGACTGGTAATAGTGGTGCCAACGAGGATTATGGAATTATTAGAAATATCAGCAGCTTCGGTTATGCCAATGGATGGGATAGGGGTTTGCATATATTTACAAGTAGTACAGGGGCTAACAGTGATCCGATAATTTTATCTACCGACTCGCTTGAACGCATGAGGATTACAGATGATGGGTCAGTTGGCTTTGGCACTTCCACGCCGGGTTATACCATTGATGTAATCGGTGATGTTCGTTTGAGCGCGCAATTGATGTTGGGGCAATATGCCTTGAATCCGGCAACCGGGGAGCAAGCGGGCGCGATTATTTATAACACAGTTTCGTCAACGCCTTTTTATTGGGACGGTAGTGAATGGATCGCGCTTGGCGGTTCAGGGGCAAGCGCGGGTGCTCTTTGGGATACGGACCATGATACTGGTATACAGGTTGAAGAATCTCCTGACGAAGATATTATACGATTTGATACGGCCGGAATCGAGTACTTCACCATTCAGGGTCCTCGTTTAAGCGTGTTTAATTCCGGAGATTCGATTTTCTTTGGCGATAACGCGGGCAGAGTTGATGATTTATCGAATAGACGGAATGTATATGTAGGAAATTCAGCTGGTTATAATAGCGTGAGCGGGAGATATAATGCCATTATTGGTTATGAAGCGGTTTATAATCATACAAGCCCAAATAACACCACCGTCTTGGGTTATCAGGCGGGGAGGAACTACTCGGGAGCTTTTGGCGGAACCATGGTTGGTTATAGGGCTGGTTATAATTCTTCGGGTAATAATAATGTCATGATCGGATATGAATCAGGTATGGAAAATACTGGCAGCAGCAATTTTTTTATGGGACGCGGAACCGGTTGGTATAATGATGGTGATAACAATATCATGATGGGTTATTATACGGGTTATGACAGCGGTGGAAGTAGTAATATTTTTTTTGGAGTCAACTCAGGATATGAGAATAGCGGCAACAGAGGAATCTTTTTGGGTGAATCAGCAGGACGCGTGAACATTGGCGATGATAATATTTTTATGGGTTATGAATCC
>CAYOMV010000018.1:8513-20172 GCA_964405175.1 uncultured Gammaproteobacteria bacterium
CAGGTCTAATGCGACGGGAACCAGGAATTTATTTTTAGGGCGCCAGGCCGGTTATAGCAATATTTTGGGCAGTGGAAATATTTTCTTGGGTTATCAGGCGGGTTACAATGAAACCAATGGCAATCGTTTGTATATCGAAAATTCCAATTCAGCCAATCCTTTAGTTTACGGTGAATTTGATAATGATGTATTGCGCGTAAACGGAGCTCTGCAAATAAACAATCCTTCCAGCACGGGGTATGCATTCCCAACAACTGATGGCACAACCGATGGATTAGTGTTGGCCACAGACGCCAATGGAAGCTTGTATTGGGCATCGTCTACAATAAGCGGAGTAACATCCACTCATTGGCAAAAGAATACGGGTATTTTATCTCCTCAGGATGCCGCGGTTTATCGAGTTGATGTAACCAATAACAGCGCAAGCACTTTAACCGGATTTAAAGCGGTTAATACAAATGATGTAAGCAATTACGCGGGCGCGGTTTTGGAACTTAAGGGAAGCGGAGCGGATTATACGAATAACTTATATTTCGGCAAATACGGGTCTAGTTTTTACGTGCCATCATGGGCCGGCAATGGCGTCTTAGCTACGGACAAAAATCTTGTTATCGGAGCGGTCAGCTCATCGTCGGTTATTCGCTTCCAGGTTGGCGGGGGATATACAGCTCCTAACAGCATAGCGACTTTTGATTCTGATAGTTTGGATTTGTTGGCAGGTATCGGTTTAAATGTGGGTGGAAATACTGTTTTGGGTGATGCCATAAGTGATACGGTTACGTTTAACGCGGGAGTTAATTCGGATATTTTACCTTCATCCAATTTAGCTTATAATTTCGGTTCTTCCACGGCACGTTGGAATAATGCTTGGGTCGCGACCATGCATATTGGTACATCTACTTATGAATTGGCGCAGAGCGCGGATCAAGCTTTTACAATAGTAAATTCGGGACAAGGTGAATTTGCCAGAATTGATAATACCGGAAGATTCGGTGTAGGGACTCAACAGCCGGAGGAATTGATTTCTACGACAGGTGATATCTTGATCGGTCAATATGATAATATTATTCCGCCATTATCGGGCCAAAACAGGCAATTGATAATTAGAGCCACAGATGCTCAGTTGCCGGGAATTCAGGGTACTGCTTATCTTACATACCAAAGGGACGGTGCTGATTTGGCGCGTGTAGGTTTAGATACCAGCAATAATATTAATTTTGGCCATTATAGCGGATCATGGAATACAGAAATGGTTCTTTCAACACAGGGTAATTTAGGAATTGGCACCACTCCTTCAAGAAGGTTGGATGTACAAGGCAGTACAACTCCGGGAGATAATTTATTTCGTGTGGGCGGAGGTGCTAATGGCGCTTATTTGAGCATGTATGCCAGCACAACGGATGATAGGAATTCGGTTATTGAAGTGCAAAGAAATTTGGATTTCTATTCACAAAGCAATCATATTTTATCAATGGCACATGAGGGCAAGGTGGGTATTGGCGCCTTTAATCCGTTGTATGCGTTAGATGTAGCGGGCGATGTCAGGGTTTTAGATGAGTTGTTGTTGGGGCAATATAATTTGAATCCAGCCAGCGGTTTGCAAGCGGGTTCAATTATATATAACACAGCTTCATCCACTCCATTTTTCTGGAATGGTAGTGATTGGAAAGCGATAACTTACCTGGATGCTTCCACGTTGGACGCGGCTTATGATGCGGGCGGATCGGGCTTAGGCAGGCAGATTAATACTGATTCCGGGGCCGTATATCTCACGGGTGCAGGCAATGGTACCGCATTACAGATTGATTATTCAGGTTCAGGCCAGGGTGTGGCGATGAATAATTCGGGTTCCGGATCGGGTATCACGGTTGGCAATACTTCTAACGGCACATCATTTTATGCTCGTAATCAATCTACGGGAAGAGGTTTTTGGGTGGATAATAATGCCGGCGGTCAGGGTTTATATATAGATAACGGTTATGGCGGGACAGGCCAACATATTCTTAATGATGGTACGGGCACGGGCTTGTCGATATTGCAATCAAGTACGGATATGGGTTTATATATAAGGCAGCATGGTGGAGTAGGTTTGCAATTGGAAAATAATACAGCGAATGACGGTTTGTTTATTGACACAAATTCAACCGGAAACGGCTTGGCGGTATTGAATAATGGCAGTGGCAGCAATGGCATCAGGGTGGACAATGATACTACCGGAGCAGGTTTATATATAGAAGACACCGCAGGAAAAGCCGCGATCAATATTAGCAAACCAGAAGGTTCCGGAGATTTGATTTACATGAGTAATCAAGGTACCGGCGACGGCATAGAAATGAGTCATACATCTTCAGGCAAAGCTATAAGGATTGCTAATACTGGAATAGGGGATTCGTTTTACATAACAGATGAGGGTTCGGATTCCACGCCCTTTGTGCTTAACTCGAGCGGTAACTTGGGTATTGACCAAGCAAATCCATTGGCTAAATTGCATGTTGGTTATACAAGCGCGGCTTCTGTGACAGACTACTCTTATTTACGCATGCAAGGGTCCGGAGATGTGGATCATAACGTTTATTTGCCAAACGGTAGTAATTTAATGATCTGGGATTTTAACATGACTGGCAACGGTGGTGCTATTGAGTTTAGAAATTACGGAGATCGTGTTGGTATGTTTACTAACTCCGGTTTGGTGATCAATGAGGGCGGTACAGCTAATATTGGTTTAAGAGTCGAGGGTAGAGATGATGTTAATTTATTATATACGGATGCTTCTGATAATAGAGTTGGTATTGGTACAAATTCACCAGGTGTTAAATTTCATGTAATTGAATCTAGTAATACAGTAGCGGCTTTTGATAGAACGACAACCGACGGTATAGTAATTTCTATCAGGCAAAGTGGGGTTGAAGAAGGCACGATATCGGTTTCAGGTAATACGGTCTCTTATAATGCTTTTACCGGTTCTCACTATGCTTGGACTGATGAGAATATCGCCAAGGGCATGTTGGTGTCTTTGACCGGTGAGAATAAGTACTTGCATGGCGATATGGAGTCTGAAATTTTATACGGTATCAAGATCTCCACTGAAGCCAATGATCCGCAAATTATGGGTTCGTACTTGGCTTTGCAGGAATCAAGTAAAGTTGATGATGAAAATAATCCGCATTTGGTGATGGCCGTGGGTAATGGAGAAGTGTGGGTTACTGATAAAGGTGAAAATATCAATATTGGCGACTATTTGATATCTTCGGATGTCGCTGGTCACGCGCAAAAGGATACAGGCGAATTCGCGGTTAGCCATATTGTCGCGAGGGCGGCAGAGTCGATTGATTGGACTCATGTGGCGGATGTTAAGAATGGAGTAAAACACAAAAAGATTTCTGTTTTCTTTGAAGCGTTTGATAAGAATAACATGCATTCTTCAATCGCGGGCACGTCTTTGCAGGGCGGTGACAGCAATTTAGAAGCAGTTGACTTGGCGGTTGGCAGCGCGGTATTTGAAGGCACGGTTACAGTTAAGGGCCACGCGGCTTTTGCCGAGGATACCGTAGGTCAGGCTATGATTATGACGGGTGATACCAGGGTGAGTGTTGAATTTACGGAAGATTATGGAACTTTGCCCATCGTAACGGTGACTCCGGCCGGCAAAGTAACAGTGCCATATTGGGTAGAAAACGCTTCGATGCAAGGATTTGATATCGTGCTTGAATCGGTTCAATATCAAGATCTATTGTTTAATTGGCACGCCTTTGGCAACGTGGAGGGAAGGGTTTATGTAAGCAACGGCACTACCATGGAAATAGAAGTAAATGACATGGGCGCCTCCTCATTGGAGACAGAGATAAATTCAACCGCTCCTATTGAGGAATCCGCTACATCCACTGAAGCGGTGCCCGAGGAAAATTCTGCCACAACCACCGAAGATTTTGTGAATGACGAGACAGTTGATGAAGTTGTTGAGCCTGAAGTAGACATAGAAGACGAAACGATGGCAACTGATGAAGAAATGGATAATTCAGGTACAGAATCTCAAGAATCAACAGAAAATCCAGAAAGTGATGTTGATGAATCGGAGGTAGTGGTAGAGGATGAGCCGATTATGGAAAGCGCTACAACAACACAAGAATAAAAAAGCCCGGTGATTCTACCGGGTTTTCTTTATCATCTTTTGATGCATATGGTATAATTGAAAAAGATATCCATATGAAAAAAGCAACTGAAAATTTTGAAGGTGAGATTGGTATAAAAAAGGCTTATTTTTACTCCATGACAGCCGCTTTGATTGTTTTGTCTTTTGTTACATTGGCCGCGCTGGCGGTTAGTTTTGTTAGCAATGTAGGCACAAAAGAGCAATCAGCCACAGAATATGAAAATTTTGAAGGAGTTCATGCTGTGTTTTTAACAAACGGCCAGGTCTACTTTGGGGAGGTTAAACAAACAACGCCTTACAATATATTTTTAGAAAAAATCTATTATCTTCAATCCGAGAGACAGGCTCAGGCATCGGATTTGAACACACAGTCTGACGTAAAACTGATAAAATTAGGCAAAGAATTACATGGCCCGGAAGATCAAATGATAATCAACAGAGATAATGTTTTATTTATTGAAAAACTTAAAGAAGATTCCAAGGTGGTTAAGGCGATAGCAGAGTATACGGTTAAATAATTAACCAACCGCGCTCTAAGGCTACGAGGTCGAGAGAATTAAAGATTATGAATTAAGAATGCCGGTGGTTTCCAGCGTTTTTAGCTTAATAAGCTTAAAGTTCTTAACCTTCGTACACTCACGCAACAGCAATATAGATACTAATCAAGCGAATCCGTAAATCCCGCAAATCAGGGTCAGTTTTTGACATTTTGGCTTAATCGTGCCAAGATAATAGCGCGCCGAACTTTAAATCACATATCACGTATCACATATCACGAATCACATAACTCAAAATATTTTTTGATATGTGTTTCAGGTTATGTGTTATGGAAGTTATCTAGTTAGTTTGTCCTGAGACATGGATCCTTATACGCATCGTGGATGCGTCATGGACACGTAAGTTTTTAAACACGTGTCAACGGCGCGGGATTAAGTTTCAGGATAAACTTTCAAATCGAACATCGAATGCAGAGCTCCGGATTCCGAAATAACTATTCGTAATTCGCGCAGGTTCGTAATTCGTAAGGTAAGTTTATGCAAAATCAAAAAGAATATTCAATAGAATGGGGCGGTAGGACGCTCACTATTGGCATTAATTTGTTGGCTCAACAATCAAACGGATCTTGTACAGTGCGCTACGGCGATACTGTAGTTTTATGTACCGCTACAATGGGAGGAATTCGTGAAGGCTTGGATTTTTTTCCATTGCAGGTTGATTATGAAGAGAAGTTTTACGCCGCCGGTAAAATTAAAGGCTCAAGATATATAAAGAGAGAAGGAAGGCCTACCGATGAAGCGATTTTATCGGGCAGGATGATAGACCGCGCGTTAAGGCCTTTGTTTGATGACAGAATGCGCAATGAAGTGGCTGTTGTTACCACGGTTTTAAGCCATGATGGAGAAAATGATGCTGATTTAATAGGCTTAATCGGATCATCTTGCGCTTTGATGCTTTCCGATATCCCATGGGATGGCCCTATCGCGGCGGCGCGTATCGGTAAAAATGAATCCGGTTTTATCCTGAATGCAACCTATGAAGAAATTTCCGAGGGCGGGATGGAAATAACCGTTGCAGGTGCCAATGGAAAAACAGTAATGCTGGAAGCGGGCACGAATATCATTAAAGAAGAAGAAGCATATAATGCGATTGCTTATGCCCAGGAAAATTTTGCTCCGGTAATTGAGTTGATTAATAAGATTACGGCGGAACACGGTAAACAAAAAGCGGATTTGTTCAGCCCTAAAACCGAAGAGGAGGCAGAAGCATTGAAGGAGAAAGAAGAATTGCAAAATATGGCTGAAGAATGGCTCATTCAGCATAAAGATGAGTTGTTTTCCGAGCCTTTAAAATCTAAAAAAGATCGAAAGAACGCGGTAAATAAACTAAAAACGAGTTTAGAGGAATATTTGACCTCGCAAGAAATCGGCAAGGACAGGCGCAAAATGGCAATGGAGATTTTAGACGGTTTTGTTGACGCGGAGGTTACGGCATTGATTTTGGATCAAGGCAAGCGCGCGGATGGAAGAGCTTTGGATGAAATTAGGGATTTGTATGCGGATGCAAGCCTGTTACCTCGTACGCATGGATCTGCCTTGTTCATGAGAGGTCAAACTCAGGTGTTGTCTGCTGTTACTTTGGGAGGTCCGGGCATGGAACAGCATATTGATACCATGGAATTTAAAACAACACGCAGATTTTTTCATCATTATAATTTTCCTTCGTACGCTGTTTCGGAAACAAAATCCAATCGAGGCCCGGGCCGTAGAGAAATTGGTCATGGAGGGCTTGCGGAAAAAGCTTTAGTTCCGGTCATTCCTTCTAAAGATGATTTTCCATATACAATTCGTGTGGTTTCAGAGGTTCTTGGATCAAATGGATCGTCTTCAATGGGTTCGGCGACGGCTTCTTCTTTGGCACTTATGGACGCGGGTGTGCCGATTGTAGCGCCTGTAGCCGGTATTGCGATTGGAGTCGCGTCACGTGAAGATCAAAATCAGTGGCGAGTTATAACCGATATTCAAGATTTGGAAGACGGAGACGGGGGTATGGATTTTAAGGTCGCGGGTACTCGCGAGGGGATTACAGCCATACAGATGGATACCAAAACCAAGGGGTTGCCTCTTGAAGTTGTTAAAGAGGCTTTTGCTCAGGCATACGAAGCCAGAATGAAAGTACTGGATGTTGTTCAAGCTGTTTTGTCAGAGCCGAGAGCGGAATTATCGCAATATGCTCCAAGGATTGATACCATGCATATACATCCGGATCAGATTAGAGAAGTTATTGGTCCGGGGGGCAAGATGATTAATGAAATTATCGACGCGACCGGTGTTGAGATTGATATTGAAGACGATGGTTCAGTTTATATTACATCTTTGACAGCCGAAGGCATGGAAAAAGCAAAACAAATGATTTTGGATTTAACCCGAGAAGTGGAAGTCGGCGAAGTGTTTACGGGCAAGGTGACCAGGATCATGGATTTTGGAGCGTTTGTGGAGATATTGCCGGGCAAAGAAGGCATGGTTCATGTAAGCGAGCTCGCGCCTTATCGTGTAAATAAAGTTACTGATGTTGTTAATGTTGGGGATGAAGTTACGGTTAAAGTCTATGAAATCGACCCCATGGGAAGAATTAATCTTTCCATTAAAAGAGCAAATCCGGATTATAAACCGGAGGATAGAGGGCCGCGCCCGCCAAGAGACAATAGAAGCAATGGCCACGGCCATGGTCACGGTCGTCCCAATGACAGAGGGCCGCGCAAACCTTTTGACAAGGGTCCGCAGAAACCGAATCGGGTTTCTGATGATCCATTCGCCATTAACCTGTGACACCGGATCCGTTTATCCGCGACGCGGCTTTTAGAGGCTCGCCCATAATGTCTTACGGCAGGGCGAGCCGCGGACCTGTTTGGCCAAAATACCTCGCCTTGGGAGCGGGGTTTTTTGTGCTGTTTCTAATTATTTTGTTTAGCTTGTTTTGGTTTTTGACCAAAATACCCGTACCTAAAGAAGCGGCCGCGGTTATTATTTTCCCTGCCGATAAACCATTGGATGCAACCAACCCTTTACTATGGAAGCAGTCACATGAATATAACAAGCCCCTGCCTACTATTGCCGGTCTTGTGAGAGATAGAGATAATAATTTTTTGGAATATTCCATAAGATTGAGTCCGTTAAACGCTATAACCGGAAAATCCAGGCTTTGGAAGTTGGAGGCTTCGCAAGAGCTTTTGGTTAAAGAATACAAATCACCTTTTCAGTTTTTTGGATGGCCTTGGGAGTTAAGAGGGCAGAAGGTATTTTTAGAGTTAAATACAAATATTTTACTAAGTAACGTTACTCAGAATAATACAGATTCATCAATTAGAGGTACTGTAGTTGGAAATCGATGGAGGACGGACTTTCCATTATTTATGGCAGGTGACAAAAGTATAGAAGGTAAGTCCAATGCTGTACTGCTGGAAGATGGGGATTTGGATATACTTAATAATTTTTTTGCCTATCATGGGGTTTTTGTATCGGATAATTCTACTTCCGGCACTTTGAGTTGGGATTTTGGTTCAGACGCCGCTATAGTAAAATATACTGATATTACGGATTTAGATTTAATAAGAGATAATGTAGAGAGTAATGGAGTTGAATATAAGGTTTTTACTATGCCGGATGGGACTACGGCTAGGGTTATTTATGCTACTTCTGGGAATTTGGGAGCTTCTACGGGAGATGTAACAATTAACACAGAAGGATTGTTATTAGATCAAAATAAGGAAAGTGTTAGTGATTTGACATGTTCCGGTGAAGTTATTGCCGTACTGAATCGGATGAGCTTACAAAATTTTTGTTCATGGTTTGACATTTGTTTATTTGATTTTAATAACTTAGTTTTCTTAAATGAGGACGGCTATTTAACAGTCTGTGGATATTAATTATCCACATATTGTTTATAATTTTATTTTTCCTCTAATTTTCCAATTAAATTAGTGTTTTTTGACTCTTGATAAAGAGTCATTTTTTAGCTATAATATATGTATAAGTTGTTCTTTTGATCTTTATGATCGTTCTTTGTGCATAACTGTATTTTTTTACAGTGTATTCACTATTGTGCTGTATATGGCACAGGCAGAAAAACTCATGGTATTCTGCCGGAGGCAAAAATGCCTGTTAACCTCAATGTACATTTTAAACCGCTTATAAAAAGATGGGTTTCCATAACCTGTTCTTATGGACCTCCATCACATGGATTATCTCGACCCCGCCCTGCCACTTTGGTAAGGGCACTCAGAAATCAAAAATCAAAAATTAAAATAAGACGCACCAAGCCAGTCGGTTTGAGTGTCTCGAGCCAGCCGGCTTGGTGCGTACAACGAGCAAACTCCACTTCATGAAACTCCAATGCGAGTTTCGGGGTACCTGCTAGGGTTGGGATGAACCAGCGGTTCATAAAAAGGTCAGGATACACGCAAGTGTCTCCATTTCTTGAGCGGCGCGCTCTTTCTCTATGCCAGCTTTGCTGGTTACGCCACTCAAGGTCAAGACCCGCGTCCCGACCTCTCGGGCTGTCACGCCACAAAATTATTCAAATTTCAGGGCGCAACGACGGCCCGTCTTTTTTTTACCAGGATTACCAGGATTACCATGATTACCAGGATGTACCGGGATTGAACGGGATTTAGCAGGATTGACCTAACAGGATGTACCGGGATTACCATGATTGACCGGGATGTACCGGGATTGACCTAACAGGATGTACCGGGAGTTGCTAGATTATCTGGATTTACTTGATTTTTTGCACTTGTCAGTTTGGGGTTGTGGGTGGTAAGTTATTGGTATGAAGTTACATAGATTTATAGGGGATTATGATGTTTTTGCGCCGGAATTGGATATATCGGATAAGGATGTTATCCATCAAATCCAAAAAGTTTTAATGTTGAGTGAAGGCCAGAAATTAATTTTATGTGATGGAAAAGGCAGAGAAGCGGAAGCGTCCATTTTATCTATGGATAAAAAGATGATAACAGTGGCTGTAGAAAGAGTTACGGATTTGAAAAATGAACCGGAAAGAGAAATCGTTTTGTATCTTTCAATAATTAAAAAAGAAAATTTTGATATGGTTGTTCAAAAGGCGACCGAAGTTGGCGTTAGGCAAATCATTCCTTTAATATCTAAGAGAACTATCAAGCAAGACGTGAAAATAGATCGTTTGAGGCAAATAGCTAAAGAAGCGGCTGAGCAATCGGGGAGAGGGATGATTCCTTTGATTCACGAACCAATGAAGTGGACCACGGCCATGGATCATTCAAAAGATAATTTGGTAAATTTGTTTTACCACACGATTGAAAAAGGAGATGGCATCCCGCAAGGTTTCAAAAAAAAGATCGGTGTTTGGATAGGTCCGGAGGGCGGTTGGGATGACGAAGAGGTTGACGAGGCAAAAAAGGCAAATTTTTTGATGGCTGAATTGGGGCCGTTGACATTGCGAGCTGAGACCGCGGCCATTATAGCGAGCTATCTTTGCGTGCACGGGATTGTTAAGAATCCTTCTGTTTAACTTATAGCTACTAGCTACTAGCTGCTAGCGGTTTGCGTGTACTAGAGTGAGGTTTGTAAGACATGCTGCTGTTTGGCATGTTTTTGTATTATAAATAAAAAGCCCGGATGGGCTGGTTAGGGGTTAGGCGGCAACGAGAGAAAAAATTCTGCGAAATACGGATGGAGGTTCGGTTCTGCAACAGTCGCAAGGCTTGGGGGCGGGGAAGCGATAGATTTCGGATTGCACAAAACGGCCTTTTACCAGTTTACGCACCAAAAGATCAGTGCGGTGTACTTTGCCATCGATGCAGATTTCGCGAATCGAGAGGCGCGTGCCGGGCTTGCGGCTGCGCATGGTCTTTTGGTTAATCGTCTTTACCCCATTGGTATACTCCTTTTTATTTAGGGGCGCCTCGGTGAGACGTCTTTACGGGTTGACGTTTTCACATCTTTATTTCACATACCATGGAACACATAACACGTATCATGCAGCATGGGATATTTGAAGTAGAGATGTGAAACAGGCAATTGTTTCTGCCTGCGGGATGCAAAGAACAGGCTAAATATACTTAAATTTCTCTTATCTGTCAAGTATAAAAGATTTCTTTTTATTTAAAAAGAGCAATAATAAAAGCCCTTGAGAGGGCAGGGGTGAGGTTTTAGTTGTTTTCGGGCGGGGCCTCTGCGTCCATTTCTTCTTCGGTCATGAAGCGAATGGAGCAGTCCGCCAATTGGAAGCCGGTTTTTTGCGGTTTGATGCCGTAGGTGATGGCAAGCAAAGCGCGCAAGAGTTCGGCTTTCAGTTTTTTGTCGTCTTCGTTCATCAACGCTTCCTTTCTTTTTGACGGAGCAGAGGCTTGAGCTTTTTGCTCGCCAAGAAAGCGGTGTGTACGAGATAGCGGATGGCGCGCTTTGCGGCAGTTGCCTTGCAACCGCAGGAGCCGTCGCAAGCTTGCGCATCTATGATTTGCGAGCTCACCAAACGGTATTTGCCATTCGCGCTGTTTACGTGGTTCAAGGCTGTGAGATGCAGACTACCGAAGTAGCAATAACTGTGCCATTCGGCCGAAAAAGGCCAACCGGCTTTACGCCTGATTTTGTAAACGGCCATCATGCCTCCTAGTTGAGGTTAGACGGATTGCCGGGGCAGGAGGTGTCGGCACAGGTTTCGCAGTCCGGAGGGTCATTTGCGATTTCGATCGCGAAATGGATTTGTTCCAAGTCCTCGATCATGCTTTCGATAGCCTTCAGCGTGCCGGGTGCGTCTTCTTCCCGGGCAGCCGTCACGATATCGCCGATGTGAGCTACCAAAACGCGAACGATTGTCTCGATAAAGCTTTTGTCTTCTTTCATTTTTTCTCCTCATGAGAAGTTGAATAATCAACTGCTCATGAGAAAGCTCGAGACTAGGGTCTCGAGCTGAGTTGGTTAATCCTATAAACCCCCAGCGCAGCTGGGGTGTACATTTGAAGGCAACGCCGTA
>CAYOMV010000019.1:0-19408 GCA_964405175.1 uncultured Gammaproteobacteria bacterium
ATTTCTTGTTATGCTGGTTGCTTGTACCACGCCCTCTTGGCTTGCTTGGACGTTGTAGGCATGGTTTTGGTCGAATCCGATTTTTTCCGCGAGCTTTTTATGATCGATGCCAATGCCTATGGCATGCAGTCTGATGCCTTCGTTTCGAGCTTGATCTGCCAGCAGGAGTTCGTGTTCGTGGTAATTTTTAGACATGGAGTCGTAGCCGTCTGTAATGAGGGTGATGTCTATTTGGGCATTTTGTTGATTAAGAAGTTTGCAAACTCTAATAAGTCTAAATGCCGCCTCAATGGCTTCGGCCAAGGCTTGGTATAATACGGTGCCGCGGTCTGTGACATACTCTTCTAAATTCTGCATTTGGGAAACCGGTTGCATTGGAATCAGAGTTCTTATGCGATTAGAAAAGCTCCAAATACCGGCAAAGCCATTTTGCGAATCGGGCGATTCTCTTAAACTGTCTATGCAGTCGTTGGTGGCAGTAAAAGGCATTCCGCCAAATCTGCGCATCGACGAAGAGGCGTCTAATAAAAGAATTGCTATAGAGATTGCGCTTGCTCGGTTTTGCGGCTTTTGTCCTAGTGCATCGAGTAATTGCTTGTCCAGAATTTTTAGCATTTATCTTCCTTTGGCAAGGATCGTGATTAGAAGTTAGCAGAATTAATTAGTTTGTTCAATGGTTTGCGGTTAAATGGTTATTATCCACAAAATTTTGCGACATATGGCGGTTTAGGTGTTATTATTGTGTCAATAAAATCAACATAAAATATAATTTTTGATAATAATTCTGTACATATCATTTTATTTATGAATAGCCATTTTTTATGGCGAGAAAGCGGCAGGCGTGTTTTAGTTGCGTTTGCCGGTATTATCGTCCTTGTTTTTTCCTTTATCGCTTTTACAGCTAACGCGAATGCGGCAACTTGTACTTTTGCCAGTGCCGGAACGAGTGATTGGAATACGGCGGCCAACTGGGATTGCGGGCATGTACCTACGAGTACAGATGATGTTGTTATACCAGCGGCGACAACGACGGTAATTTCAGCTGACGCGACATCGAGTGCGATAACGATCGGTACCGGAGCCGCATTGAATTTTGGCATCTGGGGCCATCTGTATATTTACGGCGATTGGGTGGATGCGGGAGCGAGTTTGACGGGAGGCGGCGCGCAGGAGTTTGTGGGAAGCGCTTCAACTACTATTACCGGAACAACGTCTTTTAATGAATTCGTTATAAATAAATCGGGTACGGGAGGCGTTACATTGAATAGTAGTATTGATGCCAGGAATAATGTTCAGCTGGAATCGGGCAACTTGGATTTACAAACATTTACAATTACATTTGATTATAATTGGAATAATACAGGAGGTCGTTTGATGGGTTCGGGTACAGTAGAGTGCGACAGTACTTATCAGCAATCGCTTATCGGAGAACCAAGTTTTTACAATTTACATATCAATAAACCCTCAAATCAAGTACGGCTTTCCACAAATGTAACAACCACCAATGATATTACGTTAACAAGTGGTGCTTTTGATATTAACGGCAATACTTTTGCTTTGGGCGGAGATTGGAACGTTGCGGGAGGAACATTGGATAATACAACTCCGGGCAGGGTTAGATTGTACAGCGGGGTCGACCAATATCTGGATGGTGAAGTTTTTGGACATTTGATAATTGATAAAGCAGGAGGCATTGTTTATCTAAATGATGATGTAACGGTGTCTTTTGATTTTTTGCTGGCTAACCAGTCTTTAAATGCATTGACCCATGATTTTACGGTGGATAGATGGTCTTTTACGGATCCGGGTACGGTGGCTACTTCCACAAGCGGTACATTGTCTTTTGGGGATGATGTTACTATTGGCGGGTCTTTGGGATCGATTACAGGAGATATTATTTTTGATACGACTTCAACCAACAATGGCACTCTTGAACTTGGTTCGGGGACTACAACGTTCAATAATGATTTTGTGAACAATGGGACTGTTAACGCGAACTCCGCGACAATCCAGATTTATAAATCATGGAGCCCGACGGGGACGTTTAACCCGGGTTCAAGCAGTACGGTTGTGTTTAAGGGTTCGGAGCCGGTTCAATATGTTCCGAGTGCGATATATGCAAACTTAACTATAGATAAAACGGGAGGCTCAGCGTACTTAAACGGGGAAGCCACCACAACCGTTGATGTTAACGTGACGGCGGGAATATTCAATATAAATAATAAAACCATACATGTTGGCGGAGATTGGTTGAATAACGGGGGGCTGACATCGGATGGTGGAGTGTTGGCCTTGGTTGATTTTTACGGCACGGCTACACAAAGTATTGTTAATGAAAGTAATTTTCCGGATGTTTTAATGAGTAAGAGTTCGGGCTTGGTCAACGCGTCCGGTGTCACTGTTGGAAGGTCTTTTACCACCACGGGAGCCGGTGTTTGGAGTAATGGTTCAAGTGTTTTTCAGGTTAATGGAACTTCGACCATAGGTGCCGGAACCACGGTTACTTCTACAAGCGGTAACATATCTTTTGGCGGGCAGTTAACAAATAACGGAACGTTGGAAACCGACAGTGGATTGATATTGAGTTACGGCGCCGGAACCACAACAAATAATGGCACAATTCATATCGGATCGACCGGGATGACCGTTTATAACAATTTGGTTAATACAGGTACGCTCACGGGCGATTCCGGAGTTTTGGAATTACACGGAAGCTGGACAGAGTCGGGGATTTTTAATGCCGGAACCGGTTTGGTAAAATTTGCCGGAACCGTTACTCAAACGGCACCGCTATTAACTTATTATAATTTGGTGATAGAAAAAACCAATGCCGGTGATATTGTGAATTTGGGCGGAAATGCGCTTGTAGGTAATGATTTTACCTTAAATCAAGGTACTTTTAGCTTAGGCTCTCGGACTCTGCGTTTGCGCGGTGATTGGACTCATACGGCAGGCGTATTTAGCGCAGGTACGGGCACGGTTGAGTTTACGGGAACGGCTGATCAATCGGTTGGAACCGAAGAGAATTTTTACAATGTCACGATGAGCAAAGCTTCGGGTATTGTTAACAGTACGGGAGATTTTCGGGCGACAAATCAATTTACTTCCAGCGGCGGAGGCACGTGGAACGCGGGTGCTAATTCTTTCAGGGTTAACGCGACTACGACGATTGGCGCCGGGACGACCGTTACCTCTACGAGCGGCGGTTTTACATTTAGTGGTGAATTGGCAAATGCCGGAAACCTAGGGACTGAAAACGGTTTAATATCTATTCATGCCACTTTTACCAATGACGGAACTTTGAACATGGGTTCAACCGGCCTAACAACTTGGGGAGGCACTATAATCAATAACGGTACTTTTAATGCCAATTCGGGCACTTTAACTTTGCGCGGTCCGATGACTTCGGCGGGAAGTTTTAATCCGGGTTCTTCGACCGTAGTTATTGACGGAAGCAGTGATTATAATTTACCAATACTGACATACTATAATTTGACAATAGAGAAAGACAATATTGCCAATACCGCGGATTTTGCCGGCAATGTTACAACGACCAATGACTTTAGAATCCAACGTGGAACTGTTGATTTGGGAACATATACATTAGCGGTTGGAGGCGATTGGTCCAGATCGAGTACTTTGCAAGCGATATTTACTCCGGGTGCGGGGCTGGTTGATTTTTATGGATCGGGGGATGCTGATATTTTTTATGGGGATTTCGCGGATTTGAGAATCAGCAAAGCTTCCGGCGTCGTTAGAAATAATAATACTTTATCCATTTCCGGAGATTTAACCGCAATTGGAGGAGGTACATTTAATTTGCAAGGAACCTCATTTACGGTTGGTGGAGCCGCGACAATTAATTCGGGAGCTACCGTGACCTCCACATCCGGAACTATGCAATTCAATGGGGCGGTATCATCTACGGGGAGTATTGGCACGAATTCGGGATCTATGACTTTTGGCAGTACATATGTAAATAATGGTTTGTTTGATCCGGGCATATCAGGCGCGACAATTACACATAATGCCACAACCACAAATAACGGCACTATCGATCAGACAAGTGCCACGAGCCATATCATCTACAACGCTGATATGATAAATAACGGTGTTATAAACACAAATGGCAAGTTGACTTTTAATGCCGGGTTTACAAACAACGGTACGTATAATCCCTTGGGCAATAATCAAACTGTTTTTGGCGGTTTGGCGGATCAGACAGTGCCATCGATCAGTATGGATACATTTAGGATAGATAAAACGGCAGGTACGGCTACTTTGGGAGGCAATGTAACTACAACGGTTGCGTTTGAAAATTCATCATCCACTTTGGCGGTAGGGGATTATATACTTAACTCCGGTGGTACTTATGCGAACACCGGATTGATCACTCAAAGCGCGACGGGGACAATTGTGCACGCGGGAACAGCCAAAATTACAAACGCGGCCGGGTCGGAAGTTGCGACCATATCGGCTCCGGGGACAATATATGTAACTATCACGGATGGGAATCGCAATATGGATGGTACCCTGGTCGAGTCTTTCACGATTAGCGTTACAGATGGAAAGGATACAGAGAGCATGACATTGGTTGAAACCGGACAATCTACAGGAGCCTTTAGAAATTCGACAGCTTTGAACTTGATCAATGCGGCCGCAATAGGCGTAGGAAATAATTATTTTGAACTTACAGCGGATTCGACGGGTTCGGTTAGCTATACGGATAATCAAGACAGCTCTGATATATCCTCGGATACCGCCGCTTTTGACTACACCTTGGTTAATAATGGCGGAGGATCTCCGGGTGGAGGAGGCGGCGGCGGAGGAGGAGCGCCTCTGACTTATGTGCCGTATGTGGATCCTTTAGAGCAGGAAAGATTGGATTCTTTGGAAGAGTTGGGAATAGAGATTCATAGTTTGATAAAGTTGCTTGATGATGGTGATTTGGAAACTCAAGCTGACAGCGCGGTTTATTACGTTGGATCAGACGGCAGGAGGCATGCGTTTTCAAACGCAAAAGTGTTCTTTACATGGTATTCGGATTTTGCGGGCGTGGTTGAGGTGTCTTTAGAAGATATCGCCACGATCCCTCTGGGTGCTAATGTTACATATAAGCCCGGAGTTCGAATGGTAAAATTCATGACAGATCCTAAGGTTTATGTAGTTTCCAAGGGCGGAGTGTTGCATTGGGTTCAAACTGAAGACGCGGCAAAGGAACTGTATGGTGAACTATGGAATCAAAACGTGGATGATATTTCGGACGCTTTTTATCTTAATTATAAGATAAGTAGTGATTATGTCGCGGGTATTGCGGATTATGATCCGGCAGAACACAGAGCGTCGGTAGTTTATCCGAGCGACAGTCTTAATTTATAAGGAAAACCGCAAAAAGAGCCTAACCGGCTCTTTTTGATATCATATAAGTTTATAGTTGCAGTTTTTGAGACCGGGTTTTATCATTGTTGTATGAAAAAATTATCTTGGATTTTGTTGTTATTGTTTGCTATCACGGCTTTGGGTTTTACTTGGTTTATGCAGGAGGGTGACGCCGGAAATGATAATGAGTCTTTGCGCGAAAGCCATGAATGTTTGCGTAATTTAACCTCGGAGGAAGTGGGTGAGTTTATGACCGGTGATGAATTGGGGGTTATTAATTCAGGATTATTTACCGCAAATGAACTAAGCGAGTTAAAGTTTGAAGACGCGGAAACTGCGGATTTATATTTACAAAATAACGCTTTTGGAATAGGAGTTACTATTGATGGTGAGGCGAAATTTTATCCATTCGATATTTTATCATACCATCAGGTTGTTAATGACTTTCAAAACAGTGTTCCTTTAGTTGTTACATATTGCCCAATATGCGGTTCGGGAGTGGTTTATGAGAGTGAAGTAAATGGTAAGCGCGAGGAGTTTGGAGTGTCGGGGAAATATTACAAATCAAACATGCTCATTTATGATAAAAGTACCGAATCTCTGTGGATGCAAGCAAACGGGGTTGCTATAAAAGGGAAGAAAGCCGGGGAAGAGTTAAGTTTGTATCAAGAATTTGAAAATATTTTTTGGGCGGACTGGAAAAAGAAGTATCCTGAAACAATGATTTTATCCCGTGATACCGGTTTTGATATTGATTACGAAATTGAACCTCAAATGATGTTGAATCAAGACGGTTTAGTGGAGTTCGCCGGAAAATCAAAGAATGAACATTTGTGCGAGAATAAGAAATAATTTGTTTGATTTTTTTAATGATTTAACCTGATGATTGTCGTTAAATAGTTTAGATTTCGAACTCCAAAGCTATAAAAAGCCATGGATATTTTTCTATAAGATAGTTTTGTATCGTAATGTCGAATTGTATTGCAATAGCTATTGCAGTTAGTATAACTATGATGCCAAATAACCTTTGAATTAAGCCGGTATATTTGCTAATGGCACTCACTTTTTGCACGGCAAGCTGGCCGCCATAGGCGATGAGCAGCATTGGGAGGCCGGCTCCGACGGAGAATGCGAAAAGCAAGCCGGAAGCTTGGATAAGGTTTTGTTTGGCGGCTATTAAAGTTAAAATTGAGCCAAGTACGGGGCCGGCGCATGGAGTCCAAATTGCCCCCAAAGAAAGGCCGAGTAAAAAACCGCTCCAGAGATCATTTTTTTGCAGAGCGCCTTTTGGAGACATTTTTTGCATAATCGGCTCCAGTTTAGCAAAAGCCCTAGCTTGTAGAGCGGGGAATAGCATGAAAATGCCGAAAAAGCCTATCAATATAGAAGCGACAATGCGCCATGTGGCAGGGTTGAGTCCTAAAAACGAACCTACAAAAGAAAAAATGAGCGCGAAGACCGTAAAAGCGAGTGTGAAGCCAAAGACTATAGCTACCGGCCTAAGCGGATGGCGGCCTGTAGTGGAAGTGCCGAGAACGATGGGGAGCAGAGGCAAGATGCATGGGCCGCCAATCGTGACGATGCCTGCTAGAAGTGCTAGTAAGAATTCGAACATATAAAGTTTAAAGTCCATCATGGCTATCAAGACGTTGAGCAAAGTAAACCATCTTAATGAACCTGAAAATTTTCACTTGATTATTTAGTTATGAGTTCTAAATCGTTTAGGAGTTGAGTCTCGGAACGGGTTCCGATTGTACGTTTTGCTTCGTTGCCGTTTTTGTCGATGAGAACTGCGGTGTGTTGTCTTGTTACGTTCCATTGTTTGGCTATGGCTTCTTCTTCAGCGCTGACATCGTTATCAAGTATGTTGATTCTAAAGGCATGGACAAAACCGTTATAGGAATTGAAGACGTGTTCGTTAATGGGTGCTTGAGCACGGCAAGTGGGGCACCAGGTGGCCCAGAAATAGAGATAGATGGGTTCGTTGTTGGCGATCGCGGCTTGGTATTTGTTGCTGGAGAAATCTTCATAGATCGGAGTTCGCGGATCGCTTATCGTGTCCTTATTGTCTTCAGCGATATCTGAGCCGGGAGCTGTGGCTTGAGAGTCCGGTGACACTGAGTTTGAATCTGTACCTTGAGCTTCTAAGCTTGGTGGAGATACCGAGTCTTGGTTTAAAATGGGCTGGCAACCTTGACCTAAAAAGATCGCTGAAGCAAAAATGGCTAAGATGGGTAGAAGGCGGTAATGCATAAAAATTTGTTTATAGCTTGAGAATAATTCTCATTATATCACAGGGTTCTGGGAAGCCTCTATTATTATCTAACGCGGGGAAGAAGCTAGTCTGAAGACGTCAATTCTCTCCAATTCTTTTTATAATCTTCAAATTTTTTCTCGAAAATGTCTTTAGGAGTAATGTCTACCTTTAGTGTTCTTAGTTTTTCCAAAAGATTGCTGAATATTTCATCTTTGTGTTCATTGTTGGAGATTTGTTCTAATTCGATGATGTAGCCGTAACCGCTTGTGTGATCTAAGCAGACTTTTATGCCTCGCCAATCAAACTGAAAGCGCTTACGAAACCACTTGATTTGGATATCATAACCCAGGGCCGTAAACAGGTCGTGCAGTTTATCAAAATCTCCTTTTGGACATTTAATCTCTATTTCCTCTCGATGATAATCGTGCAGTTTTCCTTTTTTTAACCAGACTTTTGATCCGGTTCTGTTTCTTTGAATGCGTAAATCTTCATCGCAATCAAAATACCAGGTTTCTTGATCGTCTTCATTAATAAAGCGCGCGTTGGAATTAAAGAACTTTAAGAGCTCTTCGAATTTTTCTTCAGATATAAAGCTACGAATTTCGACTTCAATATTCATAATTAGTATAAATAATACATTATAATTAAAAAACTGAAAATTATTTGTTTAAAAACCTCAGCGTGTCGCTGAGGTATTTGTTTAATTATCTCGATTTTCAAAATTTTCGTTCTTTTTATCTTTAACTCTCTTGAAGATAAGGTAGATTAAGATGAACACTATGGCTAGATAAAAAAGGCCATAGAGAATTAGCAGTTCCATATCAGCTTAGTTTTACGGCGGTGCCATAGGCAAGTATTTCGGAGGCGCCTTGAGCGATAGCGGAGGTTTGTAACCTTACGCAGATAACAGCGTCAGCTCCGAGCCTTTCAGCGTCTTCTTGCATTCTTTGGATGGCTTGTTCGCGGGCATCGGCTTGTAACTTTGTATATTCTTGAATTTCGCCGCCTACAATGTTTTTTAGTCCCGCGAATATGTCACTGCCAATGTTTTTTGCTCGTACAGTACTGCCCCTGGCAATGCCTAAAATTTGTGTTATTTGTTGGTTGGGTATATTTTCGCTGGTTGTGATAAGCATAAATAATACTTAAGTGATTTAATTTTGAAATAACTTTAACTTATTTAATAAATATTTACAATATAACCAGGTATTTATAAACTTAAAAATCTTTTTAAAGCTGGATTCGGCTCTCTATAAACTTTTTTAGATTATTAATTTCGATTAAAGCATCATCGCTTTTATTGCGCAATTTTAAAATTATACTGTCTATCATTTCTTTATAAGAAGCTTTATCTTCGGCGTCTATTGTATCATCTTGATCATTTTCTAATTTTTTGAGCAGTTCAGCCATACGCATTTCTGCTTTTTCAAAAGAATTATCAGCATCAAGCTTGGATTTGATGGAGATGATTGCTGTCCTAAGATTAGTATTGTTGAATACGGACATATGATTGAATGGTTAACGAGTGAATAGTTTAAGTGAAGATAATTTGTATATTAATTATTTTTTATCCATTTTTGAATAAAGCGCAGCCGGATTTTTGGTTAGTTTTGCCCACATCTGGTCGCCATAGGAGAAGTGCCACCACTCTGTGGGGTTGTTGGCGAATCCGGCATCTGTCATTAGCCAAAAAAGCAAACGGCGGTTATATAAGGCTTCGATTTCCGAAAAAGTGAAACTGTGTAAAGAGGCTAGTTTTTCAAAGAAATCAGTATTGGAAACAGCATTCGTGTCGTCGAATATGGAGCCCATAAACAGATGCTCGCCGGAATTTTTACAGATGGTTAGATCGAAGGCGCCTCCTGTGGAGTGCGGAAAAGGGGATTTTGGATCAATTTGGCTGTCATTGAGTGCTCCCTTGGCCCAGTACTTATCCACTTCAGAGAATATTTTTTGATCAGGCCAATCGGGATATTTGGTTTTAAGGCGATCCGGGACCCATTTGTCGTGCATATAATTTTGCACTTCGATAGGCCTATAACAATCGAAAAAATATAGCCTTAAATTGTATTTTTGTAACTCACGATCAACTGTAATCAATTTTTGGATAACGCTTAAACGTAAATAGAGATTCTTGGTCGAGCCTGGGATTTTATGGTGATACGGTGGATTGTTGGGGTGGCTGTAATGGTTTAAGCCTAAAAGCCCGTAATCGCGAATATCTTCCCATTTTTCGTTGTATAGTTTATTTCCGCTGTCTATGGGGAATTGACGGTAATTATGTTTTAAAAGCAAAGAATCCGAAATGTCGGGTATTTTACGGCGTTTGTAGCTATCTATTGTCTCTAAGTCCATAAGGTTTTATAGCACAATTAAAATACCTTGAATATTCAGGGTATTTTAAATAAATCAATCTTCTACCCAATCATCTCCTTCTTTGTGATAGCGTGATTTTACCGCGTTCCAAGCAACTTTATGGCTAGCTTCTTCTGCGCTTTCCTCTCCGCGTCTTTTATCTGGATCTTGATATTGCGATTCGGCACTGTTATAGGCTTCCCTGTATATAGTTTGAGCACCGTCAGGGAGGTTGTTTTTTACGCTGTCGGGCAATTCGTTGTTATTGTTGTAAGGCATACAAAATGATAGTTAATATTTAGTATTTAGTTCATATTGCTTATTATCGACGTAAGCGCATTTCCACGTCATTTAAGAAACTTTCCACTTCGTCTAAAGAATCGGCGCTGCGGTTTTTTATCTTTTTAGTTAAGCTGTCGACGCGTTGTTTATAATCTTGTTTTGTTTCTTCATCTTCCTCTTCTTCGGGTTCGTTAGAGAAGATTCTGTCTTTTATATTATTTAAACGGTCTTCCGCTTCATCATAGGCTTCTTCGGAAGCAAGTTTGGCTCTTAGAGCCAAAAGTTCGGTGCGAAGTTTGAGATTGTCGATAGTAGTCATATGGATAGTAGTTAATCTTAATTATTATTGATTGTCTGTTCGAACATCGAATTCGATGTTCCTAAGACCTTGACGGATGGATTGTATGCTATCCGCGGTTCCTTCCCGCATCTGGGTTTCTGCGGCTTCCAAATTATTATCTATTTCCCGCCAATCTTCTCTTATCTCCGCGTTGGCATTTTGGAAGGTTTGGTTAAGATCAGCGCGCACTTCGCGAAGTTCGGACTGGGCCTGTTGCAGATCTTCTTGGGTATTAAGTCCTGTAGCTATCATGGAAACACGAGCTCGTGCCTCCATTAAAGCCATCTCTTGGCGAACCTCATTTGTGGCTTGATTAATTTGGTTTTCAGCGATATTGCCGAGATTTGTGCCGGAACGGTTAAACGCGCTCCACCCCAAGACCAGTGCGACTACTGCCACGATTAGCGCGAGAAAACTGATCCATGAATTTGTTGTTTTTTGCGCGTCTTGTACCATAAATTTTAAATTTAAGAATTAAATCATCGTTCGGGAGCTATCATGCGGTATATGCCGATTAGAAGAACAGAGCCTAAAAGAGCAACTAAGAAACTATAAATATTAAATCCCGTGACTCCGGCACCGCCAAGTAGATTCATGACTAAACCCCCGATAAAAGCGCCAATTACGCCAACGATAATATTGGCGAGCATTCCTTGTTCGGCGTCCGTACGCATGATTTTTGAAGCAACCCACCCTACGAGTGCTCCAAAAAGGATCCATAGTAATATATTCATAATTTTGACGTGGGTTAAGAATTATAAAAGCTGAGTCGCAAACGCAAAATAGCCGTTTTACGGTTTTTAACGGCTAATAAGTTTTAGATTAGCCATTTTATATTATTTGCGAATTATTTATATTACCGGAGCGTAGAGCAAAAATTTTTTTGCAGTAACTGAATTTGTATTCTTAGCTTTATTATTTAGTATTACTGTATTGTTTTTTTGTCAGATTCGCCGCATATAATAATATACGCAAAAAGCCAGGATATAATTTTACGTTTTTAAAAAATCAGTTCCGTCTATTAGCGCCCTATCTTCATCGTTTAATTTAAATTCCATTACTTTCAGATTTTCGCGAAGATGAGATGTTTTTGTGGTTTTAGGAATAGTGATTACACTTTCTTTGCCTATTAACCAATTTAGCGCAATTTGAGCTTTGGTCTTTTTATATTTGCTCGCCAGGGTTTCCAGTACTTCATTACTGTTGTTCGCCAGAGTTCCGTTTGCGAGCGGGCGGTAGGCAATAATAATTATCTTGTTTTTTTGGCAATAGGGAATAATTTGGGATTCCATATTGTTTGTATAACTTCCTTGATTTCTGATATTTAAATTATATTCTATCTGATTGGCAATTATATTGTTTTTTGTATATTTTTGAGCTTCTTTTAAATCTTCCACGTTAAAATTACTCACACCGATAAATTTAATTTTACCGTCATCTACCGCTTGGTCCATGGCTTCCATAACCTCGCTTAACGGGGCTTTTGTGTTCGGTGCGTGTATTAAGTATAAATCCACATAATCCAAACCCAAGCGCTTTAAACTACCATCCAAGGCTTTGGGAAGATCTTTCTTGGTACAGTTTTCCGGCGAGACTTTGGTGGTTATGAAGTATTTGCTACGGTCGAAATTTTTAATAGCCCGGCCTATGAGTTTTTCAACATGTCCCGAGCCGTAACTTTCCGCAGTATCTATATGAGATAATCGCAAAGATAGGGCATTTTGAATTGCTTGGATGCTTTCGCGGTCTCCGGATCCGGCAATTAAAAAATTATCACCCATGCCCCAGGTACCCAGGCCAATGGCCGGTATTTGCATATCGCTGCTGATTTTTTGATAAAGCATAAAACTTATTGATTAACAATAATACGAGTGTGCGGACGAAAATATTTCGATATTGATTGATTAAGTCGTCTGCATGCTATGAGATTGTGCAATTTTTGCGTGAATCCAAAATCCAATTACCGCGCCCATTGTATTTAAGATAATATCGTCGATATCCCAGGATCCCAAACCAAACATAATTTGTGTTGTTTCAATAGAAAAAGAAAAAATTAACGCAATAATAATTATTTGTGGTAATTTATTTATTTTTACAAATATCAATGGCAGTAAAAAACCAAGTGGTGTGAATAGAATTATGTTACCTAAGAGGTTTTTCATTGCTATTTGCCATGTGGGTTGCCCGCCGAGGTAAAAGAGGATGCTTTTAAGCGGTATCAGATTAACGGAAGCAAATGAGGCGGTGATTCGGATAGGGAAGCCGGCGGAGATTGGTAGTTTAGCGAAAACCAGTTTAAAGAGAATTAATAGATAGAAAACCAGGATTATCGATAAGATTATTTTGTTTGTTTTTGTATTAAATTTCATAGATTGTTTTATTATTTTACAAATCAGGTTCGTATCTATCCAAGTGGGATACCGTGGGACCGTCTAACACAGAACCGTCTGCCGAATGCCTGCTACCGTGGCAGGGGCAGTCCCAAGTTTTATCGGCCGAATTCCATTTTACCTCACATCCAAGATGTTTACAGGAGGGGTTTAAGGTTATCAGTTTATTGTTACTATTTCTATAAGCCGCGACTTTTTTGCCTTCAATTTGGCATATGCCTCCATCACCCGGTAAGAGAGTTGAAGCTTCCTGTAAACCTTTGTTTTTGAATTTATTTCCAATTAATTCTTTTCCCGTCGCGTAACCCATTTTGGCTAACTCTGTAAATTCGTCCAACTTCCAACGCGCGGCGTCGAAAGGGTTGGAAAATTCATCTCCTTCCAGTTCGTCGCGTATTATTAGCGAGGCTCCAGCCGCGGCCGCTAAACCCCATTTGCTAAAACCGGTGGCTGTAAAGATATCTTTCGCTCCGGGATATAAGCGGCCTATGAAGGGGAGGCTATCGGGTGACATGTAATCGTGGGTAGACCAACGGGCGGATATATTTTTTACGGGCCAATGTTGGTGAGCGAATGCTTCAAGTGTTTTATAATGTTTTTCGGAATCGGATCCCAAGTCTGAACTTTCGCCAGCTATAACCAGCGTTTCGTTGATAGTATTGATCGATCTAACGGGCTTGCTGTCTGAAATATACATTCCTGCGGGCAGGGCATTAGCGTCTTGTAATTTTGCGGAAATACAGTGAGACATTCCGGGTTTTAAAATCGCGAAATGGCCGCTTTTATTTAAAATGGGCAAATGGGTGGCCATTATTACATTGCCCGCGATAATAGCGGTTCTTTCAGAAGTGATTAAGTAGCTTTCATCTTGTCGTTTAATATCCGATACCCGGCTGTTTTCGAAAACCACCAAACCCATGGCTTGCATGGCTTCGGCGGATTGACCGCAAAACGCATAAGGGTTGATACTCGCGCTGTTGTTATGCCTAACTGATGCCTTGATATTAAAAGGCAGTTCGCTTGTGTCAGAGTATTCAACATCTAAACCCGCGTCTAATGCGGCCTTAAGCTCGTCCCGTATGCTATCGTTATTGTTAAGAGAATAGGTATAATTGGGGCGTTTTTGGTATTCGCAATGCAATTTAAGTTTTTCAATCATTTCTTCAATTAGCTTGATGCCGGACAGATTCAGTTTTGCGTATTCGGCAGACATCTCTTTGCCGTGTTTTTCGGTAATTTCCGAGTATTTAAGATGCTGAAGAGCCGATACTTTGCCTGTATTGTTGCCGCTTGTGCGTTCACCGATTTTTTTAGCTTCGATAAGCGCTACCTGATAACCGTTTTTTAAAAAAACGTATGCGGAACATATACCAAATATACCTCCGCCAATTACGGCAACATCGACTTTGGCTGAACCTGATTCGGGGAACGCGGGTTGGGGCTTGGAGCGCTTGATCCAAATGCTGGTGTTCATATCTTTAAAAAATTAAAAAAATAAAAATTAGCACATATGAATTTTTTATGCTTTTTTACTTAAAATGAATAAATTTCAAATCCGATTTAGTTTATATCTTCTTTTGTTTTTTGAAGTCTAAACGAGCTGATTTGAGAGGCGAGAGCCAGTAATACGCCAAAAGTGGAAAGAGAGAAGAAGGAATTAAAAGATTCAATTCTTGCTTCCGAAGCTATATTGGCAATTAAGTTGGCTGCGAGGCTGATAATGCCTACTCCGGAACCCAGGGCAATAAATAATCTTGCCCAAAAAAATTTTTCCCGGTATATGAGTATGGCGCCGATTAAGACCGATAAACCGCCAAAAGATGCGATTATGGTCATTATTATCAACGGGAGTTCTAATATTTGAAAATTTAGAAACTCCAATACAAAATCTTTTGTTTTTATCCAATTGGCAGTGCCGGTAGTCCCGGAAATTATTAAAAACAAAGAGGACGCCACGGCCAGGCCAATAGATAGGGATTGTCTATTTATATCTTGAAAACGCATATGCGTTTTGGGGTGAATTTATATTCTTTCATTTATTTGAGAATAATGCAAGTAGCAACGCTATATGATTGGCTTTAAGTAATTTTCAAGGTTTCTCCGTATTTTTTTGACAGCCAAATAGCAAAGATCCAAGTTATGGCGATTGGAATCAGGAAGGCGGGACCGCTTCCAGCTTGTCCGATCGTGTATAAAGGGATGGTGTTTGTGATCGCGTGAAAAAGGATTAGCAGAGGGATATTTTTTGTATTTTGGTAAATCCAGACGTACACGTAAGTACTACCTATCATTGCCATGATGTTGCCGGCTAAGGCAGGGAGCAGGAAAATCAGATTTTGGCCGAGGGTAACATAAATCACCACGGGCCAATGCCATATGCTCCAAATAAAACCTAAACGCCAAACAGTTGTTTCGGCGGTATTCTCTTCCAGCATTTTAGGCAATAGATAGCCGCGCCAGCCGGGTTCTTCCATTCCGCTGGAGAAGATTTGATAGATAAACAGAGGTAATAAAAAAGATAAGGGGTATAAAAATGTTACAAACGGAGATTGTTCCAAAAAGGAGTTTGCCAGAGCGGCTATTATGTAAATGAGAAATGGAAAACCAAAGATAAAGAGCAGCCATTTTTTTAGAAAATTGAAATTGGTGATGGATGAAAACAATTGCTTGGGGCCTTGCTTTTTGTTTTCCAAATAAGAGACTAAAAAGGCCGAAAATATAGGGCCAAATACGGCAACAAAAAATAAGCAGACAGCCATCAAATGCAATGAACTTATGATTCCGTTTCCAAAAAAATCATTTAAGTTATTGATTAGGGGCAGGGGATAGTTATATATTTTTGAGATGATAAAAGCAGGTATCCATAGAGACCAGGTAAATAGAAAAGTGAAAAGCAAGTAGAGTTTTGAGTACTTATTTTTGATCATGAATAAGGAAAATAAATTAATATATTTTGAGGCAGTAGCTGGATCAACCCTGAGTTGATAAAAAACTTTTTAGTTTATTTAAGGCGATTCTTCTCATGCTGATGTTGTTTTTTTCTTCAGCCGATAGTTCCGCGAAACTCTTTTTTTGACTCATTGGTTGAAAAATTGGATCCCAGCCAAAGCCGGATGTTACGGAGGGGGAGATGATGGTGCCTTTGATTTCACCGTCAAAATAATACATTTCTTCCTTATTTTTGGCATACCCGACTATTGTTTTGGCTGTCGCGCCGTATTTACCCATCGAATTCGCCAGATTGTATAATCCTTCATTTCCCAATGCCTGCAAAAACCATTTTATCAACGGCCCGGGCAGGCCGTTTAAACAATCAAGATACAAAGAAGTATCTTCGACAATGAATTCCGCCTGTTTGTGATTGTACGCTTCCAAAAGCTTTGCTTTAATGATTTCTTTGGCGTCGATTTCTTGAATTTCCGGTAAGTCAATATCGAGTTGCTTGACGTTCGGAATAATCGCGCTGGCTTCAGCGTACTTGTTTTTGTTTCCGGTAATAAAATATAGCGCCATAGTAAATTAATTTTTTTACTCTTGATTTTTTTCAAAAATAGGAATAGCCGGTAGAATTTTTTTACCAAATTTTTCGCCTCGTAAAAATTTTTCCAGTTCGGCTATTCTTCCCATGTCTTTACTGCCGAGGTCGGAAAAAGTTTCCTGATAAATTTTTAGAAATTCTCGAATATTATTCCTGGCGACTTCATTTGTGCCGCTGCATTTACCCTCGGCCTCAAAAAGATGTCTTGCCAGCCAATACACAATGGTTAGTAAATGTTTTGTACGGTTATCCAAGTAGAGATCCGCGTCGACGAGGTAGATTTTGCTGTCTTTTTCGTTATTTTTACTGCCGTAAACGTATTGAGACCCTCCGTTTATATCCGTAAGAAAAGATTCGCCATTCTTTAATTTATCTAAAAAATAATTAGATAGATTAGTATATAGTTCATTCACGGACTGAGAAATATCTTGCAGACTTTGTCTTTCTTCCAAGTTCTTGCCATCAATTTTACTAACTCTTTCGATATATTTTCTTTGGCCATTTGCATCAGTATACAAAAAGTATTCAACGGGAATTGTAATATGATATTGACTCAATTCATCAAAAAGCCTACTACCCATTTCAATAAGCTCAACAGCCTCAAAATCACCGTCAATTTTGTTTCTATATAAGTTTTCTAATTCTTTAAAGCTTTTAATTTTAACAACGTAGCGAGGATCGGCGATCATTTCTTCAGCTTCGGAAGTGTTTATCTCGTGTAAAATTGTTTCGCGGACTTGTTCTTTTGTTGAATAATTATTTTCCGGCGATTCATTGTTCATAGTTTTTTACTTATTCGCCTTTGTTAAATTTTTTGATTTAAGCGAGCCGTAAATATCAACTAAAGCTATAAATACGCTTATGGCCAGGGGGCCAAGGAGGAAGCCCAGAGGGCCAAAGAAGGCGAGACCGCCTAAAACGGCAATGAATATTATAAGCGGATGCAAGTGCATGCCTTGGCTGACAAGCCGGGGACCCAAGAGATTGTCTATCAGGCCAACCGCGGTGAAGCCCCAAATAAGAAGGCCGAAACCGCCAAAGATATTGCCGGTTAAAAACAGGTAGATAATAGCCGGTGTGATAACAAGTGCCGTGCCAATGCCCGGGAGTAGGGCGGCGATGGCCGCAACAGCGCCCCAGAGGGCGGCATTAGGGACACCAAAGATGGCAAAACCGATGCCGGTAAGCGTGCCTTGAATTAAGCCGATGGTGAGATTGCCTTTGATCGCGGAAGCGACACCCAGTTTTAAGCGGGATAGGATCAATTCGTCGTCCTTGTCGTTTAAAGGGCTTAGCTCGATAAAATAATCTTTAAGCTTACCGCCATCTTTGAGGAAGAAGTAGAAGGCGAGGATAAAAACAAAACTATTAAGCAATAATTTGGCGAAACTGGAAAATATGGCTCCCACATTTCTTACAAGAACTTCTAAGCTTTGACGGGCGTATTGGCTTAGGTCGATTTCGAAATTATCAGGAATAGGCAAGATGGCACGAACCTGATCAATTACACCTCGTACAGATTCTTCGAAGTCGCCACCATTGGCTATTAAAGATTGATAAACTTGACTGGATTCTTTAAAAATTTGAGATCCTAAGAAGGAGATGGGAATGAGGACCATGATTACAGCGATAATCGTTGTTACCATAGCGGCCGCCGCGGCGCGTTTTTTAAAAAATTTGAATAATCGTTGATAAATCGGTTGAAAGAGAAAAGCGAAAACGGCCGCTAAAATCAACGGGCCCAAAAAAGGTTCGGCTATAAAGTATACAACCAAAAAAGAAACACTTAGCGCGAAAAGCAGGAAATAATTTGCTTGCTTGTTTTTGTCCATATTAAGTTAATATTAAAAATATCTAGTGAAAAGCTGAAAGAGTTTTTACCACAACTTGTTGTTATGCTAGCATGAAAACGGTAAAATATACAGGTAAATACAACTTATATGGATAAAAATGCAATTCTTTATGGCGGTTTGCCGGGAGTGATTATTGGTCTTCGACTCCGAGGTCGCTCAGACTCGAGGAGAGCTTTGGGAGGTTATTTTTCGTTTGCTTTATTGCTATATTTTGCTGAAGAAGGAGTCTTTTTTGCATGGATGCTTATGATTCCGCTTTTGGTTGTGGTGTTGGGCTTTGTTATTGGTATTGGTGTTTTCAAATTAATAAAATCAAAAAAAGGGGATTGACGTGTAAGGTGGACTTCTCGTAATTGACAAAAAGGGCGCGACTTGTTAACAGTAATAACGCAATTAGTTTATAGATCAAAGGAGGATGCTGTGTTTCACGTCGGATACAAGATGAACTTCGAGGCTTGGCATTTTCCGTACGCGGCATATGTACTTTGGCTGGCCGGCTTATCGGTATTTTACCTGATCGCGACCGCACGGTCGCCTATGGAACTCGTTAGGCGGATGAATCAGAGTTGGCTTGGTATAATCGCCAGCCTCTGGATAGCGGGGGCTGTTTTTACCGGAGCGATTGCATGGCCTTTGCTTATTGGTGGACCGCTTCTTATTGTGGAAGTGGGTGCGCCTGTTAGCGCGAGAGTTGTTATGGCCGGTTATCTCGCTTTCAGTTTTTTACTGGGTGGGAGGCTAATGATAATGCGCTGGTCCGCTATTTCTCGTTTTTGAACCGGTGAAACCGATTAAAGGGGTGGGATCCTTCACTCGATAAAACTATTTGTAAATAGTTGCCCGATACCCGTCTGGATTATTTTTTTGACGGGTTTTTTATATTCATACTTGTTTATGGTCGAATATTCGCCATGGCCTGATAAGAGGAGTGGGGGGTGGTATCGTTTCTTTTAGATTATTGTTGTTTTTTAAAAATGCCTATACCATGGTGGTTGATGCACGTCGGGCCAATTG
>CAYOMV010000020.1:0-19287 GCA_964405175.1 uncultured Gammaproteobacteria bacterium
GCTATAAAAATCGAACATCCGATTGAACTCCTGCTATCGTCAAACATGTGCCGCTTGCAAAAACAGGCGGCAAGCTCGTGCGATACAGATAGCAACTCGATAATAGATTGACATATTATACCCCTAGGGGGTATAATAGTATTCGTAATTTTTAATTGATTGTTTATGCAAAATAATATTAATAATCGCCTTAAGCGGATTGTCGGCCAAATCAATGGGATTATGAAGATGATTGAGGATGGCCAAGATTGCGAAAAGATAATCACGCAATTTCAGGCGTCTAAAGCGGCGATAGACAGCGCTTACGCCGAAGTTTTATCGTCGAATTTGCAGAATTGCTTAAAGAGTAAAGATGCGAAACAAATGAATAAAATCGTAAAATTAATTACTAAAAAATAATAAAAATAGCTCGTAAAGTCCGCGCCACTAATCGTAAAGCTCCGTGGAGCTGTTCAAGCTAAAATTTTAAGCGAGTAAGGCGAGCTTGACGGACTTGAAAGACTTTCAGCTTTATGGATTTTTATATGAAAAAATTCTCTCCCCTATCTTTTTTGGCTTCACTTGGAGCCGGCGGGATCGCTATTATCCCATTTGCTTATTTACAATATACTTTTCCGCATGGAAAAGGGCTCGTGAAAATCGCGGATATTGCTCATGCGACACAGCCGTTTTGGAATAATGTTTTCTTTTATTCTCTTGAAGCGGTAATGGTGGTTTTTACGATTATTCATTTGGCTCTTTCGGTGATCTTTTTTGTCAAGCTTTATGACTTTATGAAATCCGAAGGTTACGCTGAATTTATCAATAATCCATTGGTTAACGCGGCAATACTTACTCCGTTTATTTCGATTGTGATGACCATGAACGTGTTTATCGGGCCGGTTAGATTTTTAGTGCCGCAGATGGCGGATAATTTACAGTTGCTGATGTTGCCGGCTTTTGTTGTCTGGGTATTGCTCTTTATCTTGCTGATGAGGATGGAAATCAAATTATTAAAAACTGCGTTTGAGCAAACTTACGATATCCAAAAAATCACATTCGGCTGGCTATTGCACCCTTTTGCGCTGGGCATGCTTACCGTGACAGGTACGGGATTCGCGGCTTTAGCGCAAGACCCGACCATTGCTCACGCGGCGGCCTTCTTGTCGTTCGTTTCCGGGAGCATGGGATTGTTTTTACTGATAGTGAAACTCATTTCGGTTTTTCAAAAACATTTCGCCTCGCAGGAGGGCTTGGGTGCCAAGCAGTTCTTGCCAAGCTTTTTGATTGTAGTGCCAAATGTGACACTTTATGCGATTAGTGCCTTTAGGATCGGGCATTATTTAGAAAAACATCATGCCATGCATTTGGATTCGTACTTTTTATTGATAGTGACAGTGGCTTTTGCCTTTGAAACGTGGTATATGCTTTTTGGAATGTCATTGTTAAAAGATTATTTTAAACGGCATTATTTTAAAAAAGAATTTTACGTGACACAATGGGGACTTATCTGCCCATTTGTGGCGTATGCGGTTTTAGGAAGTTTTGTGATTAGTGTTTTTGTTCCTAGCATTGTCTTCCACATTTTGGCAATCGCGTTTCTTTTAATAGCCGTGGTGTTTTATCTTGATTTGTTTTTAAGATATTTGAAGTGCCAAAAATTGGTCAAAGCAGAGATACTTTGCGAAGCATGATTTAAAAGACGCGGTTTGCGTCTTTTTTAGTTTGTCTACATAATAATAAACATGAATTATAAAAAACCGCCTTATGTGCCGATCGTGATTGCTATTCTAGCGTCTATTCCGGTTATTTTATGGTTTTTGGCGCCAACGTACCCGCCGAGATTTAGCAATTTTGATACAACTTTAGTAAATATAGGGCAGATTTTTGGAATTATTGGAACCGTATTTTTGTCTTTGAACTTTGTTATCAGTTCCAGATTAAAATTTTTAGAAAAAATATTTAAAGGTTTGAATGATGCTTACAAAAAACATGAGTGGCTTGGAAAGGCGGCTTTTGTGCTTTTGGTTTTTCATCCGCTTTTATTGCTGGGAAAATATACAAACGGCAGTTTAAAAGAAATCGCGGACTTTTTGTTGCCCGGTGAATATTGGGATATCAACTATGGTATTTTTGCATTAGCCTTGATGGCTGTATTGATAATTTTAACACTACATTTAAGGCCGAGGTATGACATTTGGAAAAAAACTCATAAACTCTTTGGCATCGTCTTGCTTTTCGCGCTTTTGCATATTTGGATGATACCAAGCGACGTAGCCTCGTATATGCCTCTTAGGTTTTACATGATAGGCATCGCCGGACTGGGTTTATTGGCTTACAGTTATAAAACTCTTTTAGCTTGGATTTTAGCGCCAAAGATTAAGATGCTGGTAACTGATGTTAAAAGGCTGAATCGAGATGTAACGGAAATAACACTTAAGCCGCTTAGCAATTTCATCTACCAAGCCGGGCAATTTGTTTTTATCAGTTTTGAGGATGAATATCTGGGTCAAGAAAGCCATCCATTTAGTTTTGTATCGGCTCCAAGCGGTGATCAGATTAAAATAGCTGTAAAAAATTTAGGTGATTACACGGTTAACGCGCATAAAATAAAGATTGGAACAAAGGCGAAAGTTGAAGGGCCGTTTGGAATTTTTAATTACCAAAATTCTTATCATAGAAATCAGATATGGGTCGCGGGCGGTATCGGAATTACACCTTTTATGAGCATGGCCGAAGATTTGGTAATCAAGAATGAAGATTTTAATGTGGATCTTTTTTACGCGGTAAACGAGGCGGAAGACGCGGTTTATTGGGACAAATTAATTGCTTTATCGGAAAAATCCGGAGGAAAACTAAAAGTATATTTGCATAATTTTGATGAAAAGGGCTTTCTATCTGCTGAGTATATCGGTCAAGCTTTAGGCGGTTTGAATGAAAAAGATATTTTTATTTGCGGACCGCCAAAGATGATGCAAATGTTAAAAGAACAATTCACAAGCGCGCAAATAGACAAACGTTTTGTCCATTCGGAAGAATTCAGTTTGTAACTACGGATTATGGATTATTACTTATTCGTGCTGTTTTTAGCCGTATTAGTAGGTATCTTACTGATGGCATACTTGTTTGTTTTGTATGCAATGACCAGGGTTCCGATAATAAATATTAAACGCAGATACTTAAAAAAATGTTTCTTGAAACTAAAATTGAACCGGGTATGATCATATATGAGTTGGGTTCGGGATCAGGTGTTTTCACTTTTTTAGCGGCGAAATCGAGGCCTAAGCGAGTTATTGGTTATGATCTCTCCCCTCTACATGTTGTTTTTTGCAAACTCTGGGCTTGGGCAATGAAATCTAAGGCGGAATTTTATTGCAGAGATTTTTTTAAGGCTGATTTGAGCGACGCCGATTTGATATATTTTTGGCTGGTGCCGAAGGTTGCCGAACAGACCTGGAAGAAGTTAAAGCGAGAATGTAAACCGGGTACTTTGGTGATCCAGTTTGGCAGTAAACTTGCCGATATTAAGCCAATTAAATCGTTTCCTACAAACCCAGATGTCATAAATTCGGCCAAGTTACATTTTTATGTATTATAAATAATTTTTTTAACAAAGCTTGTCGTTGTAATACATAATAAATAATATGCAAGCAATTAATGAACTCAACAACAAAAGAAAGACGACAATCAACGCGGCACTGTTTTTATTTGTCTTTTTGCTCATACTTGGAAGCATTTACTATGCTTACACAGCGCTGAATATGATGGCGGAGAACGCTAAACCAAATACACCAAACACGGCAAAAAACGAAACCGATAGCCACACAACCGGCCCAACAATAAAAGCCCTGCTTGAATCAGGGCCGGATGATAATCAACGGAAAATTTTGCGCCCGGAACAGGAAGAGGAGCTGATGTTAGAAAATCAGCATGATGTTTTGCAAAATGAAGATATAAAATTTGCTTCATGCTTGGATGAACCCATTACTATAGCCAATGGTACACAACGACACCCCATAGATCCCAAATATGAAGACATTGAGTTTTTAGGACAGCTTTTTACCGCAAAAAATTGCGAGCTAAATCGAGTTAATGAACTTTGGGCGGTGAGTGATGGCATATACGGCTTAGGATCATACATCTGGTTAAAAGACAATCCCAGCCATGAGCTTGTTGATGTTTTGCAAGATATCGGTTATTCGTGTGCGACAGAGGAAGTGGCCAATGAGTGCAAGGAATGGGAATTATTAGATAGAGTCGAAGTTGATGAGATGATGCGACTAGAACCATTCTACAAAGCATTTAAACAAGATGATTGCCGATATTGCGGATAAAAAAATCGACCAGCGAGAGGCTGGTCTTTTTTAATGGAGATGGCTGTTGTTAGTGGCTATCTGCTTCTTTTAGTAAGTATTGTATTCTCACGGGAAGAGGTGGGTGCGTGTGATCGATCAGCAGTGTAAATCGGTGCAAATTGGGGTGCACCATATTTGTTTGGTATATGCGCTTAAAAGCGAAAACCAAACTAAGCGCATCTCCTGTTAACCGAGCTGAGAAGATATCTGCCTGCTTTTCTTTTTTTTGACTCTGATGGTTGGTTATAACTTTTGCCGCCAAACCAAGGGGCTGAAAAAAGAGTAGAGCAATTACTAATGAGATGTGTACACTCGTATTTTGCATGCCAAAATGATACGCAAGTTCCGGGTTATAGATTACTAGAAGTAAAACGCAAAAAACTATCATGAATATTCCGAATATTGTTATCATACCCTTATATGTATGGCGGTGTTGGATATGGCCAAATTCATGAGCCAGAATTGCATTGATCTCGTTTTGAGGAAATTCCTTTATCAATTTGGGATCAAGCATAATCCGCATTTTATCTTTTCTACCTACTACTAAAGCATTGGCTTCATTATTGCCATTCCTAAGGACTTGGACCAAAGGTTTTTTATAGTTGATCTTAGCAGTCAGTTCATTAATGGAACTAACTACAGCATCATTATTGCAACTATCGAGTTTATACTTAAGAGGTACAACAATTCTATTAAAAAACTCAGGAAAAATGATAAGAATCAGGATAAGTATCACGCCAAATTGAAGCACTAAGTATTGGTTAATATTATTCAAACCCCACACAAGCAGAAAGTTGAATGGAGCCAATATGATTAATGATAAAACTCCCGGTACCAGTGATTCGGTAGAGCAGTAGATCGTATCAATTGCTTTATCGAACCCAGTCCTTTCTTGTTCCTTCATTCTATCTTTAATGATTCTCTCCCATGCTTTAAACGGCCATGCAAGCACTACAGTAAAGGCATTGTACAGCATCAGAAATACGCCCCCAAGATATATGTAATTAGAACTGAAGCTTTCACGAAGCCACAAATCAACGTTATTGAATATCCCAAACGCGATGAGCAAGATAAACGCGCCGTACTGCGTAAAATGTTTAGTTCCTTCCATCAAAGCCATGTTACGGTAATAGAATCTGCTTTTTGTGTAAGAGACATTGCTATACAAGTGTTCAAGATCAGTTGGTGGTTGATTTGGGAATCTTACATATATAAGATAATTGTTAATGACATGAATACATAGCAACAAGAACATTAGTGCGATGAGGATGATGCTTACCAACTCAAGCCTCCTTTCAAGGTGCCGCTAAAACCTTAAATATTTCATCTTTAAATGTCAATCTTGCATGTAAATATATCAAGCTAGAAAAGAACTGGCGTTTTTATCCGCAATTGCGCATAAAGATGCGAACCAGCGAAAAACTGGTCTTTTTTTAATTAAAAAAGCTCCCGGGTTTTAGGTGGGAGCGAGAGAAAGGGTGCGAGACTTGGTTACCGGAGTCGGCGCCAGATTTCGAGCAGGCTGTTGCGGTTGGCGAGGTGCGGAAAGCCGGCCATTTTGATGAAATCAATTGTCATGGTGCCCATGTCGCCCAAAACCTCTTTGGCGCTGAGCGATTTGATCCCTTGAAGGAACTTGCCGTGCAAATCATATCGGGCTAAGAATTCGTCGATGCGATCTTGCGCGGGCGCGGCTGAGGAATTCATGTTTTGTCCTCCATGATTACCCGAAGTAATTCGGGAGCCGGGTTTTGGTTTTGGAATCGTTCGTAATCAGGAAAGTGCGCTTGGGCAATGTTGTGCAAAAAGCGCGCTACGGATAGTTGGTTATCTTTGAAGTCTAAGAATGAAAGGCTTGCTTTTGGATCTTCCTCGGTTGTGCCACTGCCGATCATTACATGATACAAGAGGCAATATTTGGCAGGATTGAATTCATCGATCCCGATGGAATCTCCGTTGTTTTCAGTAACAACATTCAAAAGCAAACTTGACTGAACCCGGCGTCCGAACTCGAGGCTTACGGCAAAAAACTCTTCAAAATAATCATCATCGTCGGCAATAGCTTCGCGCAATTTTTGAAAAAATATCTCAGTTGGGCCAAGTTTTCTTTTAGTGTACATTCTTCCTCCTATTTTCTATATACCTTAAAATAAGGCTTTTGTCAAGGCTGAAGATGGATTTTTTAGCGCACTTGGGTATATAATCAGGCTGATATAATTAAACATTAAGCTTGATTAGCAATGTTCATTTGCAATTTACTTAAGAATAATATTTATGAACAAAAAATTTCCAATTTTTTTTACAAGCGCGCTTTTTTTAATTACTTTGTTCGGAGCCGGTTGCGGGCTGTTTGATAACAACTCATCAGAAGAGCGCCCGGAAGCTGACGCAAAATGGCAGTTCGAGAAAGTTATCGCGGAGCCTAAGACGGTCACAGCCGGCGACTCTGATGTAACTCTTGGCGATATTGCCTCAGATAAAGTCAGCATAAAGTTTCCGGCAGGTGCTTTTGAGACTGCGACCGAGGTTGAGATCTCTACTCCGAATGAGGCGCCTAATTATTCATCGCTTGAAGCGACTCCGATAGGGTCGCCGGTCGAGATTAAATCCGGCGATGATGTAAGATTGGAAGAGAAGATGACGGTTACTTTTGCTTTTGATAAGGATGCGTTGCCCGAGGATACTTATCCGGATCAGATGCAGGCGAGTTATTATAATGGTGAGAGGTGGGATTATTTAACTCCGACTGAGGTAGATTTGGACGCGGGGACAATGACTGTTGAGCTTTACCACTTTAGTTTGCTCGGTGCGAATAAAGTTGATGATGAGACGGTTTTGACCAAGCAGTGGATCCATTCGCAGGCTTTGGACGACACTATGCGCGATAATATTAATGATGTTTCAGATGAGATTGCGAATAAGATGGTTGAGCTGACACTTTCCAAGATGGGTATTAACGATAAGTCGATCAGCGGGCAGGTTTTGAATGATATTTTGACTGATGATTCGTATAAAGACTTGTATGATGATTATCAAAAAGGAGATGTTTCCGGTTTTAATCAAAAATTGGCAATTTTGATGGGCGGTAAGATCGCCTCTCGTGTACCGGAGTCTGCGTTTAAATCAGCTCTCGAGGGTATAGCCGGCGACGCCGCGGAGGATGTAGAGGCTGTCGCCAAGGCGGCTGGTTATGCTGCGGAGGGGCAGTATCGAGAAGCGGCGAAGGTTATTGGCGAGCAGATAGCTGACAAGTTTTTGATTACAACTGCGGGTAAGATTGCCGTTGAAGTTATCGATTATCAGATACAAAGCTGGAAGAGCGATGAAGTTGAGGCGGCGTATCAGGCTTACAAAAATGGATCCGGCAGTTACTTTTATGGATACAACAATGATCCGGGAGATTTTGACACGGTTTGGACGCAGATGCGCGGTGTGAGGCGCCAGCTGGTTATAGAAGCTATTGCCAAGCAGAATGAAGCCAGGCGTGACGCGGGTATGCCGGCTTTAGACGAGCGTGAGATGGATATGGTACGCGACGGCGTAAGGAGATCTTTTGAGCGCCAGTTTAAGAGCCGGTTAGAGAAGGATAAGGCGGTTGAGGCTAGAGAAAAAGAGTTGAAGATGCTTATCGATGCTTTTAATGAAGCGGAATTTTTAGAACGGTCTTATGGACCCAAGAATTTGGTAAAGCATGACGACTTAAAGGTTAGGATGGATGTTTTGTACCATTTTACCCAAAGGATGATGAAGGATACCGGAAGATCTAAACTGAACGACAAGCAAGGATTTTTGGTAGACGGCGCGCTTTCAGTGCACGATATAGTTTATGGCGCGCGCGAGTATTTTAAGGAAGGGGGCGGAGAGAAGGCATACAAAGACTTTTTGAATAAAAGATTTGGCATAGCTTTGTACCCGAGTTTGAAAGATTTGGAGGGAGCTTGGCAAAATGGAACAATTACGATTACAGAAGTCATATTATCAGAAGAGGCCAAGGCTCAAATCGCGAATGCCGAAACACAGGCTGATGAAGAAGGTTGTGATTTGAATATCAATCCCGAAGACTTGATCGGACAATCCGGCGAGGTGTCTATTTCCATTTCAGCGAGCGGAGAAAATACGGGAACCATGATTTTAACTTCCGACGAAGAGCCGAAATCCATTCCCATAAAGTATGATGGCGGAATTATTACCGGGTCATTTGTTGAGGATGAAGGAATCGCCTCACTCTCTTTGCCGGTAAGCGAAGATGAGAGCGGATATCATATAAGAGGGACGGTAACCATCAAATATAAAGGGGATATATTAACGATTTTAGCAAGCATGAACGCGGATAAGGGGAAATAAAACAACCCCCTTCCGTCCCCCTTGTCAGGGGGATACTATTCCTCCCCATGACAAGGGGGAGGTTAGGAGGGGGTTAAACTATGCACCCAACTTTACTAGACGTTAACTGGTTTGGAATAGCGATACAGATTAGTTCGTATCGCTTTTTCATGGTGCTCGCGATTTTGATTGTTGTAATGGGATGTTACGTAATGCTTAAACGATCGGAGCTAGACTTTAAAAAGTCGATGGTCATTTTGGGTGTTGCGATTGTTGCTTTTTTGATTGGCGCACGAGTTTTGAACATCTTGATAAATATGGGATTGTATATCGAGAATCCTGCCAGGATTTACTCGCTAAATGCTACCGGGTTTTCTGAGTATGGTGGGATCGTGGCGGCGGTAGTTGTTGGCTGGTTAACTTCGCGACGCATGAAGCTGGATATTTGGAGGCTGGGTGACATCTTGGCACCGAACTTGGGAATAGGAATCGCAGTGATGCGGATTGGGTGTTTTTTAAATGGTTGTTGCTTTGGAAAAGAGACGAGTTTGCCCTGGGGAGTTAAGTTTCCCATGTTGAGTGACGCGCATTTGCATCAATTAAACGAAGGCTCGACTTCGATTTTGAGCGTTCAGCCTGTGCATCCGACAGAAATCTATGAGCTGGTTGCAGCTTTGATAGGAACTGTGCTCGCGATAGTAATTTTGAAGAAAAAGTTGACGCCGGGCGTGGCGATTTTGGTTTTTGCTATTTGGTTTACGGCTTTTAGACTTTTTAATCATTTCCTGCGCGTGATGCCGAATAGTTTTGATGCGCCAGGCTGGTTTTATCCTGTCTTTTATTTGGCGCTGATTGTGATATCAAGCGGTTTGCTTTTTTGGAGAATGAAAAAGCCGCCAGTTATAGACGGCAATGAGACTAGTCCTCTTTGAAGAGGTCGGCGGGCGGACGGCTGCTGCCAAATCGGCGAGCAAGCTGTTCGGAAGGATCGGAGGTTGGCTCTTGCGCCAAAAGGTTCAAAGCGTCGACAATGACTTCGTCGAAGTCCGGATTTGTGAGTACTTTTCCGCGTATTCTATCCAAAACTTCGAGAATTTTTCCGCGAGATAATTCATCTTCGAAAAATCCCAAAGTCTTTATAAGGCTTAAGATCGCAAATCGCAGACTTTCGCGATATGGACCGCCCGCAAAATTCCCATATTCTTGCACAAAGCATTCAAGTGATTCCAGCGCGATTTCATGAACTTGCTTGGTACTCATGTCTCCCCCCTCGTAAAAAGAGTGTTTTTATACTCTGAAAGATATTGCAGTTATTGTCAAGCTGCGCACACTGTTTTTAGTACTTGAAAGTTAGCCGTTCAGAGTTTATAGTTCTGCCATGCGAGAATTTTTAGATATAGTTGATTTAAATGATCAAACAATAGGCAAAGCCACAAGAGACGATATTTACAGCAAGTCTTTGTGCCATAGGATTGTTCATGTATTGATTTTTAATGAAGATGGAAAAATAGCTCTGCAGAAAAGGAGTAAAACCGTCTCTTTTTGCCCCGGACACTGGTCTACGGCTGTTGGCGGACATGTGCAAGCCGGGGAAAGTTACGTGGAGGGAGCTCTTAGAGAATTTGAGGAAGAGTTGGGCGTGATCGCGGCAGTGAGTTTTTTTAGTAAAGATCTTTATGAAGCGGAGGGTTCACCGTCCAAGTTTGTTACAGCTTTTAAGGCACAATATAACGGCCCTTTTAAACATAATCCGGAAGATGTTGAGTTGGTTGATTTTTTTACACTGGATGAGATTGCGCAGATGATAGAAAACGGTGAACTGTTTCATCCGGAATTGCTGTTCTTGCTAAACAAATACATACTGAAACAGTCTCCAACACATAGTCATAGTACTTAGTCATGGTCGTAGTAGACCAACATGGTCGTGGTGACCAGTGACCAGTGGGCAGTGGACAGTGACCAGTGGACAGTGGGCAGACTTGCTAATTGTTATTTGATATTTTATTATTTTGACAGTATGGATGGAACGATCAGAAAAGACATAAAGCCGGGAATTGCGGTGGTGATTGTACAAAAACATCATCAAAAAACCGGTGAGATGACGCAGGGAATAGTGCGGGATATTTTGACTAGTGCTCCCGTACATCCGCGCGGGATTAAAGTGAGGTTGACGACAGGCGAGGTGGGGAGAGTGCAATATATACAAAACTAATTACCAATTAACAATTACCGATTGCCAATGGTCGAGGCCTGCGGCTTTTTTTATATCTGGACTTATATTGGATAGTGTATAAAGATATCCCGATAGGGATTCCTGAATTGGTAATCGGTAATTGGTAATTGGTATTTAAGCCGAGCGTCAGCGAGGCGTTTGTATGCCCGAAGGACCGGAAGTGCAGTCGATTGTGACTGATTTGAAAAGCTTGATAATAGGCAGGCGGGTTTTGGAGTTGGAGACGTGCGATTATACGCGCAGGCTTTTTGGGGAGCTTGATATTGATGAGCTTCGAAAGCGGATTAGTGAGGTGGAAATTGTTGACGTTGCTCGGAGGGGTAAGAATATCGTTATTCGGTTAGCGAATGATGTTTATCTGGTATTTCATTTGCGCATGACGGGGCAGGTTTTTTTGCGGGAAGATGTTCCCAGGTTTTGCAGGCTTACGATTAAGCTTGATGGCGACGGCGATTTGCATCTGGCGGACGTGAGGACTTTTGCGACTTGCGAGGTTTGCACTCCGGATGAGTTTGCGACTTTTGCCGCACGGAAAAAAATCGGGGTAGACGCGCTCTCCCCCGCTTTTAGCGTTGCTGATTTGAAGCAAATCTTGCGGAGTAAAAGGTTGCTACCTGCGGTTTTATTGGATCAGACCAAGATTTCCGGGTTGGGAAATATTTATGTAAATGAAAGTTTGTTCATGGCGGGAATTCATCCTTTGCGCCGAGCCGACAGTTTGTTGGAAGTTGAGGTTAAGCGGTTGCACAAAGCGATAGTATCGACACTGACCAAGGCGATAAAGCGCCGGGGAACGACATTTTCGGATTATCGCTTACCCGGAGGAGAGATGGGGAGCTTTCAAAAGCATTTGATGGTTTTTAGGCGCGAAGGTGAGGCGTGCAAAAAATGCGGTGCGACGATAATGAGGGAAAAACACGGCGGGAGAAGCGTTTTTTACTGTGAGAAGTGCCAGAGATGAATAAAAAACCGCCGAGGCGGCGGAAAGAGTTAATCTTTGTTTTGGCTTTTGGAGATAAGGTAAATTTTTCGGCCGTAAAGGATAGTTAGATAAGTAAGCAGGATAAAGGTGATTCCCATGGCAATGTATTCGGCGATGTTTATGCATAGAAATCCTTGCTTATAAGAATGTTCAAGCAGGAATAAGCCGGCTGAGATAAGAAAGAACGATACCGCCATAATCTTGATCCACTCACGTTGGCAAAACGCGGCCGCTTTCTTTAGCCAGTCTGACATTTTTACTTCCTTTTTGCTGTTTTGATTCGTTTTAATGTGCCAATCAGCCTCTCCTGTGGGATATATAATACTTAAAAAGGCCGAGTGTCAATGTATATAAAAAACCGCCGAGGGTGGCGATTTAGAGCTAAGTTTCCAGTTAATTATTTTCCAGGAGTTCGTCCGCGAACAAACCGCAGTTGTCTTGCGTCCAGCGCACCCAGCCCATTACATCTTCCAAGTCGTCGGGCGCGTTGCCAAGGCCTTCTTTTTCCGCGATCCAGCTTAGTACCAGTATCCAAGCTTGGACAATTTCTTCGTCATTAATATCAACTTCTTGAAAGTGCAACAGAATCGCCGCGAGTATACCCTTGCCATGGGAAACGATGTTTTCAGCGTGCCGAGATGTGTGTACAGCATGAGTCACTGAAAACTTTTTTAGCCTCACATCAAGTTCGAAGAAGCGAAACATTGAAGCGATTTCGGGAGTTAACGGGATAATAGAAAATTCCAGTTTTTCCGCCAAGTCTTTAGTGTGACCTTGCATGGCTTTTTACCGATATTCCTCTACTTCCTTCTTTGCCCAATCGATCCAGGTATCCAGATTGTCATCATAAATTGGAGAGGGGTGCCGCTTATTGCCATACTGCACACTGAGCCAACCGAAGAGAATTGCCCAAGCAAAACAGCGGTTGGTTGCCGGGCTCGGCTTATTACTTTCCAGATGCTCTATTACGGCGGGCAGAGAATGCTTGCCTCTTTTGATTATCTCCATCGCCACGGGAGAAGCATCAATCGCATTGACGACAAACATGTCTTTCATTTCCTCGATGGACCGTATTTCATGCTCGAACTTGGCAATAAGCTCTGTGACTGTCGAATCTTTTGGGAAATAGTTTGTCTCTCGTTTGAGCCAAGTTAACCAACAGTCAAGTCTAATACACCAATCCGGCGGTTTAAAATCCCAATCGCGGGATCTGCTGATTTTTTCGAGCAGTAACCGCCAAGCCAAGTTCAGGTCGGGGTTTAGGCCGACAGCATTATCCTCGAGGTACTTTGTAATTTCAAGCAGGTGGCTTTGGGAGCCATCGATAAGAGCTCCAACGGCAATGGAGGCGCGCATCTTATCATTGATGCAACCCTCACCGTATTGAATATCGCGTTCAAACTTCGCGATTAGATCTGTTGTCGCGAATTCAGGCATGACATTCCCCTTCTTTCTCCGCCCAGTTGATCCAGCTATCGAACGATTCGTTAATTCCGGGCGTACAATCGGAACCGATTTCATCGGCTATATTGTGGAGTAAGTCTTTCCAAGCGGTTTGGATGAGCGGACTATCCAAAACCGTAACCAACTTCAGGTGGCGAGTGATAGCCGGAAGAGCTTCGCGACCACGGCTTTGCAGTTGCAAGACTTGGTCGGAATAGGCTACACCCAGAGTAATGCAAGAAGTATCGCGGCTTGTAAAATCTTCGAATTCCGCGATTAATTGTTCGTTGCTTTTCATGAATACTCCTTTGTGAGAGTGCAGAGCCATTAAAGCGAAAAAAGCCCTAAAAGTCAACTATAGATAGGCTCTGCTAGACAATAAAGTGACTTGCTATCTATAGTATATGGCGTATGACTACATGGGATAATATTTACAAAGACTTTAAAGCGGGCGGTGAAGCTTGGGCAACTTTGTCTGAAGATATCGATGAGCGATTTTTGGAATTTGTGAAGAAGTCCGCTTTTGAGAAAAAATCGGCGTTTGATATTGGTTGCGGCACGGGGAAATATCTAAAATATTTGCAGAGTCTTGGGTTCAAAGTCGCCGGTGTTGATTCCAGCCCCACGGCTATTGAGATGACGCGTGAGTTGGTGGGATCTGAAGCAGACGTTAAAGTGGCGAATATGTTTGAAGTTGATATTCCGAAAAGTGAATATGATCTAATTATATCTATTTCTACCATCCATCATGGGATGAAAGAGGATGTTGAAAGGTTGATCAAACAAATTCATGAAAAGCTGGCGGATAATGGACGGATTTTTATTACACTTCCGGATTTGGATAAAGCGATTTATTGGAATACTTTTCAAGACCATGATGAGCTCGCGCCGGGAACATTCGCGCCTAAAAGCGGGCCCGAACAAGGCTTGGCGCACAGCTTTTTTACAGAGGAAGAGATTAAAGGAATGTTTGCCGATTTTAAGGATGTTAAGATGGAGTTGGATGAGATTGGCCGATGGTTTGTGACTACCAGCAAATAAACCCACGACTCTTGACAAAAATGGCAAAATAAGCTATCATTTAGCGATAAATAACTAAGGATCGTCGCATCATTCGACTTCGCTCAGGGCAGGTGTCCTGGAATCCTACGATAAATAACATTCGTAGTTCGATATTCGCAGTTCGACGATAAAATATGAGTAAATTCAACAGAGGCGGCCAGGGTGGCCGTGGGTTCGACAGAGGTCGCGGTGATCGCGGCTTTGAAAAGAGGATGTTTTCTGCGACATGCGCGGAATGCGGCGACAGGTGCGAAGTGCCATTTAGGCCAACCGGAGAAAAACCGGTATTATGCAACAATTGTTTCCGTGGCGGAGACGATAGAGGCGCGAGACGTGAAAGACGTTTCGATAAACCTCGCCGTGAGGAAAGAGCACCTCGTGATAACCGCTTGGACGAACAGTTTGAGCAGTTAAATGCTAAGCTGGATCTCATAATGAAAGAGATCGAAAAGCTAAAGCAGTCAAACAAGGTTCATACATTAGAAACAAACTCCTCTGCTTCGGGAGACGAAGAGAAGTTAACCAAGAAGACCAAGAAAGCCAATAAGAAAGCTGAAGAAGAGGTTTCCGAAGATCTTACTGAATTAGCAGATGAAGAACCTGCTACAAAAAAAGCTAAAAAGGAACTTAAAAAAACAGAGAAAAAACCAGCTAAAAAAGCTGCGAAGAAAGCAAAGAAATAATCTCCCAATCCGACGCTTTGCGTCATATATCCCTCTTTGCTAAAGAGGGTATGCTGAAAAGGAGATAAAGGTCAGATCCGAGAGGGTCTGATTTTTATATCTTGCGACTGTCGTAAGCCCAGTGCAGAATTGCTTGGCGCTGTTTGCGCCGACAGGTGAGATCGCGGGGTTTGCAGTTCTTTTTGACTTGAGCAATGTGGCGAGCTATCGCGCGCCAGCGTTTAATTTGGCGCTCATCGTCTGCACCGCGGCGGCCCATGTAGTAGCGGCAATACCATTCAAACCAACCATGAGGATCCTGCTTGTTGATCCAGCCTTTAGCACGCCAATAAGCGAGAGGCATGCTGGCGCGGATGCCGAAGTGATTCAGTTCTCCGTGCTTTTCGTGATCAGGAGAGAGTTTTACGCCAGCAAACCAGGACTTGGGGTATTCTTTGGGGACGAGGTTGTCGACTCCGATAAAGTATGCCCCGCCAAAGACGCCGAGTTTTAACATATCTTTGGGAGTGAGATCGGGCTTGAAGTCTTGATGAAAATTACGGCCGACGGGTTCGGTGATGTAATAGGTGTAATTTTTCTGGAACTTGTTTGTGACAGTGACTTTTTTGCTTTTAGGCATAACTTAGAACGAGTCGAACGTTAAATGTTAAACGTCAAACGTTGTTGCTGTTTAGCTTTGTTTATCGGGGGCTTTGATTTTGCTGGCGTCCCATGCAAAATACCAAATGACTGACAAAACGCTAAAGAATGAAATAGCGACATCAATGACGAGGTCGCCGGCTACGTAAAAGAAAATATTTTCCGGCATAAAGTAAAGCGGAGTTGCGGCAATTGCTCCAACCAAGATAGTTAAAATTCCAAACACAATGGAGTAGCCAAAAGTTTTCCACCAACGATTTTGTACCAATTGTTTACTTTCTTTCATGGCTTCGAAGCCCCATTTGTCCGTAAAGAGAACTACGTAAAGTATAAAAATCCAGTATATTGAGAAAATAACACCCGGCACGATGAGAAGGATGAAAAGCCCGACAAGCAAGATGCCGGCTATAAGGTTTGTTCCCAATGCTTTGAGCCATTTATTGACCGCGAGCTTAAAACTTTCTTGCCAGGTGATTTCTTTATTATCCAAAGAAGCTTTTACCAAAAACGCTATCGCGATTGTAGCCAGTATGCCAAAAATACCTTCCAAAAGCTGCATGGCGCGCATATACATCATAATACCTTCAAAACTGTCGTCCGCGGGAGTCAATTCCAAAATAATGTTAAGCGGAATGTAGATAATTAAAGTGATTATTAAGATTTTTTGGAAATTTTTAGTAAACATTTCCCAGGATTTGGAAATTATATCCCCCATTTTTGGTTGTATTGTCATATTTTGCTATTATAGATAACAATTAATAAATAATAAAGAACTGTACTAAGTCCTAGTCTTAGTCCTAGTCTTAGTCTTGGTTGGAATATGAAAGATTTACAAAAAAGAGTTGCGCAATTTATTGCGGACAATGAGATGGCTTCAAAGCCGGAGTTTAGGGCGCTGGATCTTGCAAGCGAGGTTGGCGAGGTTGCCAAAGAAATATTGAAGATGACGGATTACGGCAAAGCAGAGGCTAGACCGCGCGATGAGGTTAAAGGCGAGCTTGGCGATGTTTTATTTGCGCTAATTGCTCTCGCAGATAGTTTGGATGTTGATTTGGAGGACGCGTTGGAAATGGTGCTTGCAAAATACGCTTCGCGGCTTAAGAAGGGCTCCGCGGGGTCGGAGTCTGAATAGTATAATTAAAATAATATTCCTGCTATTTGGTTAACTGCTCTAAAATTAGCCATAATTTGATGTAATTAAATAAATAGTTAATCGTTTTAAAACAAGAGGAATAAATTATTTTTTTAAAATTTATGTATAGACTATTAATAATCACAATATTTTTTGGGCTCGTAGCCGCCGGATGCAACCCAAGCAATGAACGGTTAACCGATAACAATGTAGAACCGGCGCCGCCCGTAAACATACCGAAACCGGACAGCTCATTGGAAGATGTAAATTTTTCAAAATCCGGCAATATAAAAAACTGGGATGAGGCTAGCGAGTCTTTTACGGATAATTGGACATTTGTTTACGAGGCACCGGGAGAGCCGGCCAAATCAGCTGAAATGGTTTTGGACTCTGAAAGTTTTTGCATTGTAGGCGAGGAAAAGTTTGATTGCCGAGATCTTTTAAATAAAGATTTCAACGGCGAAAGAGTGCACTTGCAAGGGGTGTTAGATGGAGATATGGTGTATGTGAAGAGAATAACTTTTTAAAATTGATATGAGAGGTGATGAAATAAAATGCGCGACATGCCCCATGCGGATGGAATATGATAAAAACCCAAAATCTTTTAAAGGCAGGTTTTGGAGGTGGCATATTAAATGGTGCCCGGGTTGGAAAGCTTACATGGGCTCATTGTCTGATCAGGAAAAAATGGAAATAAAGGAAAAGTATCAAATTAAATAATATAAAAAACCTCCAACTTATGGAGGATTTTTTTTAGAGCGGGAGGCGGAAAGCGCTGAACGTGCCTTCCACGTCATTGCCGGCCAGTATCAAACCTTCGATTTCCAGGTATGAAGATTTGTTGGTGCGGTATTCGAGATTATCGTAGTAAAAATCGAGTTGGCGTTCGTAGATTGTGCCATGGTCGTTTTCTTCGATGGTGAGAAAACGGCCGTCTTGCTCGATCCTCAAGGTTTGGCAGTCCACTCCGGGGTCGGGGTGGAAGCTGTTGCCTTGAAAGCACCAAGAGCCTTCCATGTTGGCTACCGCGTACACCGGCAAACTGCGGCAAAGATCGCCATGTGACAAGTCTTTCCAGCCGCCTTTGGGCGTGGCGCAGACGGTGAGAATGGTATTGGGTTCATCTGTGAGGTTGGTCCCGGAGAAAATGTCGTACTTGGCTTCCAAGATTACGCTTGAGACATGCGGATGATTTTGTTTGGCGGTCATGCTCGCGACAGAATCATCGGCCAGAGACCATGTAAAATCGGCTTCCAGTTTGGTAACGCCGTGCGACTCGGCTCGGATGGCCATGGCATGTACTTTGTGGCACTCTTTGCCATCGCCGACGTTTAGAGGGATAGCAACCTCGTCCGGGTCGGGCTCGCATGTTTCCAAGATGATCGCATTGGGTTCATCAAAAGCCGAAGCCGGATCGTTTTTGAGCGGCATACGAACAAAACTGCCATGAATTGGCCGGATGGCCTGAGGGCGATCTATGGCAAAGTCGTGTTCTTCCCCACCGCCGCCCGTAACTTCGGACTCCGACGCTTCCGCGGCGGAAGCAGATTCCATCTCGAAAGGCTCGCCCGCCAAGAGGCAGCCGAATTCCCCGAAGAAAATGATGACTCCCAAAGTTGACGCTACCAGGTAATGTACTGAACGTTTCATCTCGAACCTCCCTTGCAAATAAAAAGAGCGGAGAAAGTTTTAGGCTTTCACCGCTCAGCACTGTTATAAGTGTGACGGAAATGCGGAAAATGTCAAGGGGATAACTAAAACAAACGGCAAACTATAAACTTCAAACTGTAAAAAATGTTAAAAACATCAATTATTTAGAGTTCCGATTTCGAAGTTTGGTAAGAATCCGCGGGCGCGGTCGGAGTGAGGAGTGCCGGAGCCCATGGGGCGAGTTTCAAAAAGCTCGGTCGCGTCTTTGCCGCAGCCTTGATATACGGCGTCAGAGCCCGGATGGCGCTCACCGTATCCTGAAACATCATAAACTTTGCCGTCAATCACAAACCAGCAATCTTCCGCAGTATTATGCAGGGCGACCTCTTCCATACTATACGTTTTTGATTCGACGCTATCATTAGTCGGCTCTGAATCCGAACCGGACTCCAAGGCGGAAGATTCATTCTGCGCGCCGGACGGCATGTCACCGGTATTTACAGAACAGCCCGCCGCTAAAAAGAATAATGAAAAAATTGAAATAATGTAAAGATACTTCATATTACCTTAATAAGAAATTAGAAATTAGAATTTAGCAAATAGCAATTATTACTCAGAATACCGCTAGAAGCTAGTAGCTAGAAGCTTGTCATTAACTCGTGATGAACGGATTCTCGTGACAAACGCGATTTCGTTATTCGTAGTTAGAAATTATCGTAGGGGCGAACCTTGTGTTCGCCCGTGCTTCGATACTGAACGGGCGAACATAACCCTTCACACTAGGTTACGGGTTACAAGCTAGGTTC
>CAYOMV010000021.1:0-19103 GCA_964405175.1 uncultured Gammaproteobacteria bacterium
ATGAAGAAATAGAAACCCCGGGTGCAACGAAGTGGAACCCGGGGAGTATGTCATTATTTGTAATTTAAGCGAGTGTCAGCTAGCGTTAGTATCCTTTTGGCTTATCACCCAGCGTCGAGATTCCCGTCTCGCTCAAGTCTACACGGATATGTTTTGCGATCATTGGATGAGCTTCGTTTAAGCTGTGCCACAGATCCTGCGCCACTTTACGGTAGCTGGGGTGGCCTTTTTTGCCCGACCTAAGCTCGATAAAGTGAAACAACTCGCGCACATTCCAGGTTATCGTCAAGCGTCGTCTATAAGCCATGGGTACAACATATTCCGCCTCATTTTGGAGTCCTGCATCAAGCAGTTTATGGTTCAAATCGCGTGCCAACTCCATCACTGCCGCAAATTCTTTTTCTTTGCCAATCTCCTCGATCTCCACCGGAATTTCATAACCCAAATCCGTGCCCAACTGTTGATTACTCTGTGTGCACATTCTGTGCCTCTGAATATCCCGCCAACCTCCGTAATCCATAACAACCTGATGCTGAAAGAATGCATGCTCAAATTCGCGCGGGGGCGGGTCATGCGGCCCGCGGTCTTTAAGTGATGTCACGATAATTTTTTCTATAAGCTCCGGTTCATTGGATAAAATCCTAAGAGCTTCGGCTTGGGCAGTCTTTCCATGGCGGGCCAAGAGCGATGCGGCAATGCGCTTTTCAGCCATATCATCATCAAACGTGCAAACAACTCGTTTATCTGCCTTTTCATCCACGTGTCTATCGCGCATTATCTCATTAGCAAGTTTGCTCATGGTTTGAGGCAGTTTTATTTGATATTCATTCGGATCCGCGTACTTTAATAAAGTCGGCAGGGGATACTTTGCGAGCGCCGCGTCCGCGTCTTCTCCGTCTTGTCCGCGCAGTCTGTCTCTGATTTGCTTGCCCACATCCTGCGCTATCGAGTCGTTTGTCGAAAGCAACTTGGTAATCGCAAAAGCCCAAACTCGGGCATTGGCTGTCATTCCCACCATGGTCAAGCTTGCCGATGGCAATAAATATCTCACCCTGTCGCAAACCAGCGCCCGTATAACCGCTTTATAAGCCCCGTCCGACAGCTTGCCTTGCGGGGTTCTTTCTATCATCAAAGGCTCCAAAAGCGCGTAGCACTCATCGTACAAACCGTATAGCTTATCAAACAAATTGTTCACGTCTGCTAAAAATTGGCTCTGTTCGAGCGTCTGCGGAATCGCCACTCTGTCGCGTGTAAAAACCTGATAGCGCGACGATTTTTCAGTAAAAGACGCCAAACGGCTGTCTTCCAAAATTTTCACGATCACCTGCGGGATGTTTTCGATGCCAACCGCGGCCACCGCGTGCTCGGCCACCGATCCGTGCCCGTAACCTACCACCCATTTTTCATGAAACGCCGCCGCTGATTCCAAACTCACATCATCAACATTCTGGTCGAACGGAGTAGAGGAGCGCGAACACTTGGCAAAAGCCACAGCCAATTGTTCGGGCGTGGGCTTAAGCTCCACCGGTGTGCCGTCTTCGCGTTTGGTTTTGAGGTGGTTCATCCAGTAAATTCGGGGTTTTGTTTTATCCTCGGGTTGGATTAACGGGGCTTTATTCATAATTTTATCCACAAGTATATTTCTTTAGTCACTCTATTTAATCGAAAGAACACGCTTATGGCAAACGGCCGCAAAAAACATCTTCAATCATAATCAAATAATAACAAATGTCATCAAATATTTGTCGAGTAATGGGACTTATACCACATGTTAAGAAGCCCCTGATGAGGCAAAGCTCAGCTTAGCTGTGGGGTTTGGGGTTGGTCGCTTCTTACCCCGTCGACCCAAACCCGCCGCGACTCGCTCCTTCCGCATCTCCCTCAAAAAACTCCGCCTGAAGAACGGGTATGATCATTCCTTGAGCGATTCTTTCGTGAGCCTCAATTTTAACCTCATTTTCCGTAGGATTATAAACCGCCAAAAAAATCTGGTCATCAGGCCCCGCGTAATCGCTGTCTACTACTCCAATGCCGTTTGCGAGCACCAAACCCTTCTTTTTAAACAAGCTAGACCTCGAAGCCAATATCAAAACATGCCCGGGCGGAGTCGCGATTACAAGGCCGGTTGGCAAAAGCTGAAATCCCTTGGCCGGTATCACAGCCTCGTCCGCGCTCGCCAAATCAAAAGCCGCGGATCCTGCTGTCTGATACTTGGGAATCTCCACATCATCGCGGAGTCGGGTTATTTTTATTAGCATAGTTTTATGGTTTAACCTCCTAAATCCTCCTTATCAAGAGGACTTGTTTACTAGTTAATCAGCCCCTGATAAGGCAAAGCTCAGCTTAGCTGTGGGGTTTGGGGTTGTGCTATAACGAAGCTACAAGCGCGTCCAACTTCGCCTTAAACTCTTCGAGTCCTTCGCTGTTATCAATTTTGTGTTTTGCTTGCGCCGCAACCCCGGCGATCGTCTTTTCTGTCTCGCGCTCTCCCATGGCCAAAAAATCTTCCCAGGTCATATCGCCTTCGCCTGCTTTTTCATTGCGCTTTTTCAACCTCTCAAACCTAACCTCGGGCGGAGCCCAGATTTCGACCAAATGAAACTTCGGGTCTTTGCTTAAGTCCTCAATATCTTCCATGCGCCGAATACCGTCTACGATCACAATATCAGCCATTGATTCTTGCACCTGAGCCTCCATAACATTCGCTAGAGCGTCTTGCCCAAAAGCCTCCCTCACGGCAGTGCTCATCTTAATCAAATTATCGCGCGACTTTTCCTTATACAACCGCTTCAGCAAATCCGCCAAAATATCACTGAAAGTAAAAATTTCTGCATTGGCATTTGAGGCCAACATTTCGGCTGCTGTACCTTTTCCGGCACCAGCTTGGCCTACAAATCCTATTATCATTTTTGGCATAAATTTTACGTATCACGTTTATCACGTTATCACGATAATTGCCATTTCATTCTTATTCGTGATGAACGGTTTCACGTGATAAACGTTTATGTACGTCTCTAAACTATAAACAAGGTTATCATCGCAATTATCGATTAACAACCGCGTACTGTCAATTACCAATTACCGATTACCAATTACCAATGCAAGAGGCCTGCGGCATTTATTTAATTAGAATATCCCGAAGGGATACATTCATCGTTAATCGGTAATTGTTAATCGGTAATCAAGCATCGTTAATCGGTAATTAAAAAAACCGCCCGAAGGCGATTTTTTATGAAAATTGTGATGTATCAACCGGGATGCCCGGGCCCATGCTTGTAGTCAGCGTTATGCTCTTAAAGTATGTTCCTTTGGAAGCTGATGGTTTGTTCTTTTTAAGCGCTTCCATAAACACGGTCAAATTTTCTTTAAGCTTTTCCATGTCTAAATCCGTCTTACCGATGATCTGGTGAATAATTCCCGTCTCGTCATTCTTAAAAGCAACTTTACCTTTCTTTAAATCTTCAACCATCTTGGTAACATTCGGGCCAACTGTGTCTGTCTTTGGGTTAGGCATGAGGCCTTTGGGGCCAAGGATTTTGGCCAGCTTGGCAAGCTTTGGCATCATATCCGGTGTAGCTACCGCCACATCAAACTCAATATTTCCTTTCTGCGCTATCTCATTGATGAGCTCCTCACCGCCAACAATTTCAGCGCCCGCGGCTTTGGCATCTTTTTCCTTGTCCGGCCCAACGAACGCCGCTACTTTGCGAGTCTTGCCGATATTATTTGGGAAAACGATTGTAGCGCGAACAATCTGGTCGCTTTTTTTAGGGTCGATACCCAAACGAACATGCACTTCCACACTGCCCGTAAACTTGGTAGTAGCTGTCTTTTTGGCAAGTTCTAAAGCCTCTTCCGTGCTGTAAACTTTACCTTTTTCAATTAATTCGAGCGCTTTTACATAGCGCTTACTATGTTTTGGCATATTTTTCTTGAGACCGGCCTCTTAGGCTCCAAGTCCCGTGGTGCAGTCGCCCTGAGCTTGTCGAAGGGCTCCCACGTTAATTGTAATGGGCTAAGAATAGCGGAAAGTTAAAGGTTAGTCAAGTCCATCGCATAGCCTTAATTTACCTAAATTTACACCCAAACAGGACCTTAATGTACCTAAATTTACACCCAAATTAACCAAAATTTCTATTTGAATAAACTATATCATAAGGAACAGATACTCAAGCTAATCCATTAATCAAGCGCTTGCCCGCCTTTGGAGGGAATCAAGGTTCAGACTTTCTTCTGCTCCCTCCTGATTATCAACCAATGATACAAGAATAGGGGAATACCTACGAACAAGAAAGATAGGTCGCGTACAGCGGCTTTTTGATTTCTTATAACCCGAGCTTCCTCGGGGTCCATCCTGTTGGCTTCACACTCTGCCAACCTCGCTTCATAAGCCTCTTTGGTATCAGTTTCATCCGGCGCGGGAGATATCATGTATTTGCAAGGCGGTTCACGGTACTCTTGCTGATCCGCCTTAGGAAACACCCAAGTCTTCAGCCCCAAATTAATCAGGTCAGCAGTCGAAAATACAACCATCATTAAGGCGATTAAAGACACAAGATAAAAATAAACCGTTTTTATGATTTGTGATTTACTCATTTGCATATGGTTTGACTCTTTTTCGTCGCGAAGCAAGAAGATCAAGCCCCCTACGAACAATAAAAATATTAAAAAAATGGACAACGGAACAAACATGGATAACATATCAAGGATGCTCATAATTACATTATATCGCATCAAATACCAATTACCAATTAACAATTACCAATGCAGGAATCTCTTCATGGAGCTGAGCTCGACTTCGGGATATTAAATAATATTATCGCGGAGCGATACATTAAGTAATCATAATAATTTGAGCGAAAATCAAGTGAATCAAGGTTCAGACAGTTGAAGTAATAAAAAATCAGGCCTTAGCCTGATTTTTTTATACTACTTCTAGTCCCATTTGTCTTGCGGTGCCTTCCACTTGCCTCATCGCCGATTCAATCGTTCGGCAATTTAAGTCCGGCATTTTCTTTTCCGCGATTTCTTTTACTTGAGCTTTGGTAACTTTGCCCGCCTTTTCTTGCAGAGGCTTGTGAGCGCCCTTTTGGACACCTGCGGCCTTCTTGAGCATTTCCGAAACAGGCGCGACTTTTAGGATAAAGTCGAAAGTCCTGTCTTCATATATGGTGAGCACGCAAGGAACAACTTCGCCCATACGATCTTTGGTGGCATCGTTAAATTTTGTACAAAAGTCTTGGATATTCAAGCCGTGAGGGCCAAGAGCCGTACCTACTGGAGGCGCGGGGTTTGCCTTGCCGGCCTGTATCTGCAATTTGACGAGTGCTTTTATAGGTTTAGCCATACTTTTTTCAGGTAACTTGTAACATGTAACTTGTAACAATTTTGTTTCGTGCTACATGTTACATGCTACGTGATATGTGTTATTAACGTTTCCAGATGCGAGGAGAAGCTGCCCCGAGCGACTGAAAGGGTCGAAGGGGCCGTCGCATCTGCACCGTCAATAACTTTCGTTCATAACGTTACACGTTCATCACGTTCGTCACGATCGTGAATACGGATTCTCGTTATAAACGTGACAAACGTACTTATATCTTCTTAATTTGTGTAAAGTCTAATTCAAGCGGTGTTTCACGTCCGAACATGGAAACCAAGATTTTCACTTTGCCGCGCGCGCCGTCGATCTCGATTACTTTGCCTTCGAATCCTTTAAACGGCCCGTCGCCGATCTTAACCGGGGAGCCAACCTGAATGTCTATTTGATATGCCGGTTCTTCCGCTGTACCCGACCTCTTAACCAAATATTCAACCTCTTCTTTCGACAGGGGAGACGGCGTTGTGCCGGTTCCGATAAAGCCGGTTACACTCGGTGTGTTTCTTACGATATACCACGAGTCGTCGGTCACGATCATTTCAACGAGCACATAGCCGGGAAAAATCTTTTCTTCCACGAGCTTGCGTTTGCCGTTTTTGATTTTGATCTTTTTTTCCACCGGCACCATCACGTTAAAGATCTTATCTTGCATGCCGAATGAATCAATACGGCGTTTGAGGTTGTCGGCGACCGCTTCTTCATACCCGGAATAGGTATGGATGGCGTACCAGCGGCGGCCGAGGTCTAGGGTTTGTTTTGGCATAACTGTTTATAAATTAGCAATTAGCGGTTAGTAATTAGCAATTGTTTTTGGATTTGCTAATTATCCTCGCCCGCGGGGGTTGTTTCTACATCCACCGGAGCGCTGGTATCCACTTCAACGTCTCCAAAATTGAATTCAGGCAACGCGGCTCCTTCTTCACCCGATTGCCCGTCTAATGGAACCGTGGTAGGCACAATCGGTTCTGCGGGCAGTTGCCCGGCCGGTGCGTTTTGTACCGCGCGTTCCACCAGAGTCTTGTTAACAATCTCAGTTAAGCCAAAATCCAAAACTCCGAAAAAAACGGCCACAGCCAAGCTGATGGTTACTACTAAAATGGAGTAGCGGGTGGTGGTTTCTTTGGACGGCCAGGTAACTTTGGTTAATTCATGCCTGGATGACCTCAAATAATCCACGAATTTTGCAAAAATATTCATAAAAACTTGATTCTTAAAAAGCCCGTCAAGGGCAACTGGAATATATCATTATTTCCCTAAAATAGCAAGAGCCTGCACAATAAACCACTTTTTACACCATATAGCTCACTAACAAGCCCCCTGATCCCAACTTACTCACCTCACCGCCTCAATCTTCCTTGCCCACCAGCCTGTTATAAGCGGTAAAATCACCAATGTCGAAATGATGACCCAACTGCCGATCGCGAAAGCCACGTCTCCATCCGGCAAAAGCACGGAATATGAAACCAGCAGCACGGCCGGTATAACTCCTGTTTCACGGATTGCATCAATAAACAACAAATCGCGCCAAGCAAACGTTTTGCCTTTGCCGGCAAATAAACCCAAGCTCAAAGTTACGGCAATAGGCCTGATTACAAAAATAAACGCCACGCTCACCAATATCCCGATCCATGCGTATTGCCAGAAACTTTGGGATATCAGAGCACCCAAAACAATAAAAACCGAAGGCTTCACAAAACCGTCCACCAGATTCACAAAAAAGTGCTCAACATTTTTATAGCCCGCCTGCGCGTCAAATAATAAACCGGTAATAAATGCCGCCAAAAACCCGCTCCCGCCCCACACGGTTGAAAGAGTAAAAGCCACGAGCGCCACGCCGATAAAAAACGGGAAACTGGCCATGACCATGGATTTGGTACCCTTCCACAAACGTAATAAATAATAAGACAAATATCCAATCACAGCGCCTATCAAAATTTCTTTTAAAAAGATAACCAGCACCTCGCCCGAAAACAAATGCGCGTACAAAGTCCCCAACGATTTTATAGGCACTGATGAACCGATAATCAGAGTCGCGAAAGTCGCCGTCATTATCGTACCCAAGACATCATTAACCGCACTTTCCGAAATCGCCATGGTTGCGTCGTCCGGATTCTTAAGCTTTAGTTTTTGCAAAGTAGGCACAATCGCGGCCGGGTCCGTGGAACAGAGCATGGCGCCCATAAGCCCGATGGTTCCAATCGTAAGCGGCAATCCCAAAATAAAAGTCAGCCCCCAAAGTCCGGTACTAAACAATCCGGCCGTTATCAATGTCCCAACAATAGCCAAACTCAAAATCGGCAGCAATAACTTTTTAAAAGATTTAAACTTCACCTCCAAACCTCCGCCAAAAATGATTAAAATACCAAAAAGCTCAACAATGATTTTTAAAGTTTCCGATGAGCTTGTAAGTAATACCAAATGGTCCTTAAATATATATCCCAGTGCAATAGCCCAAACAAAGTAGGGGATTGCAAAAGTCTTTTCCAGCCTGTGCGCGTAAAAAGCCAAAATCGGAATAAGCGCCACGATTAAAGGCACTCCGATATGTGCTTCCAAAACCCGCGGACGCAAAAATAAAAGAATCGCATAAAGCGCCCCAACTTCCAACAGAAAAGTCAGAATCGTAATGATTCTCTTTTTAGTGCTTTGCTTACCCCTCTTAGCCGGCATTAACTAAATTATATCACAACACGAATAATCACGTCGTACGTCTAACGTCAGACGTTTAACTTTCTTACTTGATTAACAGCCCCTGATAAGGGGTATGGGGTTGGGTGCGGATCGCGTCTTTTTTGTCCCACTCCCGCATTTAGCGTATACTTAATTATAGCCACTAGCCACTAGCCACTAGCCTCTAGCTGCTAGAATTTATAATCTGGTCTCTAGTGCATTGCTACCAGCTAGAAGCTAGAAGCTAGAAGCTTTTTATACATATGAAATACCCCAAACTATTCAGCAAAGCCAAGATCGGCACGCTGAAACTCAAAAACAGGCTGGTTATGCCTCCCATGGTGAGGAATTACGCGGATGAAAAAGGCAAAGCCACCGAGCGCTACATAGAACATATTAACCGCATAGCCTATGGCGGAGTTGGCCTTTTGATTTTGGAAGCCAGCTACATATCGCAAGAAGCGCGTGGTTTTATTAACCAGCTGGGTATTCACTCCGATTCCTGTATTCCAAGCCTCAAGAAACTTGTCAAAGTGGCGCACGATCACGACGCGGCCATTGCCATCCAGCTCTATCACGCGGGCCGGCAAACCAGCTCAAAAGTTACCGGCAAAAAGCCTGTGGCTCCCAGCCCCATCCCGTGCCCCACCATGCAAGAAAAACCGCACATGCTGACCCAAAAAGAAATAAAAAAGATTGTTAAAGACTTTGGTAAAGCCGCCGCCCGTGCCGAAAAAGCCGGTTTTGACGCCGTAGAAATCCATTCCGCACACGGCTACCTGATCCAACAATTCCTCTCGCCTTATTCCAACGAGCGCACCGACAGTTATGGCGGATCTTTCGAAAACCGCATTCGCTTTTTGCTGGAAGTTTTTGAATCCGTCCAATCATCAGTTTCGCCAACCTTCCCCATCATCGTGCGCTTATCCGGCGAAGAACAGGTGGAAGGCGGCCTCACAATAAAAGAAGCCTCACAAGTAGCCGAGCTTTTGGAAGCCGCGGGCGCGGACGCTTTGCACATCTCTTCCGGCAACTACGGCGACTATGCCAAAGGCCACCTTATCCCGCCCATGGCAATCAAAGATGGGGTAAATATCCCACTTGCCAAAGCCATCAAGAAAAAAGTTAAAATTCCTGTCATTGCCGTCGCCAAGATCCGCACTCCCGAGCTGGCCGAAAAAACCCTCAAAGACGGCTCCGCTGATTTCATTGCCATCGGTCGCAGCCTATTAGCCGACCCGGACTGGCCCAAGCTCGCCAAAGCCGGTAAAGCCAAAGATATAATGCCCTGCATTGCCTGCAACCAAGGTTGTATTAGCCGGCTTTTCGCGGGCCAAGATGTTTGGTGCACGGTAAACCCCAAGTGCGGGCGTGAAATTGAATTTGGCAAACAAGAGCAATCACCCAAAAAACTTTTGGTTGTTGGCGGAGGACCGGGCGGTTTAATGGCCGCGATTATAGCCGCCGAACGCGGGCACAAAGTCACGCTTTATGAAGAATCCGCCGAGCTCGGAGGCCAGCTCCATGCCGCGGCCATGGCGCCTCATCGACAAGAATGGGAATCTTTCCGCAAAGCCCTGGTCCATCGTGTCAAACAATTGCCCGTGGAAATCGTAATGGAAACAGTTTGCACCGTCGAAGAAGCCAAAGCAGGCAATTTTGATGCCGCTGTCGTTGCCTCCGGATCCAAAGCCAAAGTGCCAAAAATTTCCGGCGCTAATTTGCAAAACGTAATAATTGCCCGCGATATTTTTGAAGGTAATGCCATGCCCAAAGGTAAAGTCTTAGTGGTTGGCGGAGGCTGTATGGGCGCGCAAACAGCAGAATTTTTGGCCGATAAAAAACACGATGTTACCCTTGTAGAACTAACCGACCAGATCGCCTTGGAAGCCCCGGTAGACGATAGGTTCTTGCTTTTAGAACGCCTCGCCAAATTAAACGTCAATATTCTAACCAAAACCAAGGTCCTAAAACTCCAACCCGACGGAGCCTTGGTTCATATCCACGAACAAGGTAAAAAACATCTCCCCGCCGATACGATAGTCCTCTGCATGGGTTCCGAATCCGATGAAAACTTTGCCTACAAACTAAAATTCGCCATCCCCCAAGTCCACATAATCGGCGACGCTAAATCCCCCCGCCGTGTTACAGATGCGGTAGCCGAAGCAGGGTTGGCTGTTTTGGATGTTTAACCCCCCCTCTACCTCCTCATTGTCATGAGAGGTTGACGCAAGAGTAATGAAGCCCCGTCGTAGATTCGAAGCGCAGTCGAAGCTCGGGTTTTTGCTATCGTGGATCTTTTTTAAAAAAGTTCAATCATCAAAATCACTAAATTTACTCTTATCATTTGCAATTTATCATTCGTTATAAGTTACGTGCTACATATTATATGCTATAATGCTTCCGTAAATGTTGTTATGCAAAAAATCAAAAGTATGCAAAAACAAATGTTAGGGATGGTTTTTAGCCTCTGTGTCTTCGGGGGTCTTTTTTTTGCGCAAACAGCCAGCGCCGCCACTTACAGCGTTTGCGCCGCCGGTTGTGATGCCACGTCTTTAACCGCTCTCTTTGGCGCTGGGGGATTGGTGCCGGGAGATGTCATTAATGTTGGCGCGAGCTATGCCACCACAAGCGAAACTTTTCCTCTCGACTTCCCCGCAACCGGGCTCACGCTCGACTGTCAAAATTCGGGCGCTGTAATAGGTAATGCCACAGGCACCCTGGGCACGATAAACGTGGCAGATGATACCATCATCACCAATTGTATTTTTAACTACGCGCACATCCGTGCCTTTGGAGACGATAATGTCACAATTAGCGATAACATAGCCATTGGCAGGAACACCCTTTTTGTAAACGGCTGCAATAATTTTAATTTCGACAACAATCATACTTTTACAACCTTAGAATTTCAGGGCGTTTTAAACAGCTCTATCACGAACAGCAGCATAACCGCCGAAGCCTTGGATAATTACGCCGTATCTTTAAATGCTTGTTCCAATATAGAAGTCATTCAAAATAATATTAATCACGACGCTTTAGTCGGCGGCTGGCCAAGTTGTCTTACAATCTCCAACGGTTCGGTTGGCGTAACGGTTTCCACAAACACGTTAAGTATGTTGCCCGGACACGGTAATAATGGTGGGGGGAATGTTATAGGCATGCATGATTCCGAATCATTCATTAATGGCAACAATTTTATTTTTGGCAGTCCTACAAATGCCAGCTATTACAACGGGATTTTAATTTCCGCCAGTAATTCGGAAGCTCGAATTGTAACCTATAAAAACACTTTAAAAATAAATAACGACTGCACTTTGTGCGATGGTTTTACATACAGTCATTGGAATGCCGGCCACAAAATCTACGCTACCTCTACCTTTAATTTGCTCTACATTCCTCAAGCATCAAGTACTGCCGGAACGGGTGCTTTTTCCTCCTTTTCAGAAGGTCCTGATTCGGATTTTATTTATTACAGCGATTATAACGCGGCGATTAATTTTAAGACGGTGGATTCGCCCACAATACCCTTGGGCACAAATTCCTACACCTCACCCGACCCGTATTTTAAGACCAACGACGCGGATCCGAATAACGATTTTGAACTTTCTCCTTTTAGCTTTTATCTGGACATTGTCGGCACGGAAGATATCGGTTCCACCAATCAAAGCAGAGTAAGCCATTATTACGTTGATGATGATGGAGTGGTGGACTATATAAACGTTCACGCTACATATACTAAACCGGTAGCCGACAGCTTGCGCTCCGGCGACACGGTTACCATCTATCCCGGCACTTATCCGCCCATGTCAATCCAAACCAATAGTATTTTTACGGGCAATGTCACAATAACGGGCAGTGGAGCAAGTACCGTCTTTTTAGGTTCGGGCACCACTTCCGCAGTCTCAATCGATAATCTCGCTACTTCTACATTCAGCAGCTTTCTAGCACGAAACACAAGCTCCACAATTTCCGCCGCCTACACAATGACCCGCGCCCAGTTTACGGATGGCACTACAACCTACGACCAAGGCGCGGCCATAGGCGCTCCAAATGCCACCATGATTGTAACCGGCACGCCCGGAGGCGGATCTTGTAGTAGTATAATAGTAGACAATGACGGCGATTCCATCCCCACGGCCATTGGTGAAAACGGTCAAAACTGGAACATCGGCTTAATAGATTACGGTGGAACCAAGCTCACAATTTTTGGTCCCGCGAATTACGTTACCTCGTCATCATCAATAGTAAACTGCGCGGCCCCCGGGCTCATCACTGTCGAGCATTACGTGGAAGACATCTTCACTTCAGACGGCACGCGCCTCACCTATAACTCGGCTGCCGCTTCCGCGGCCGGCATTTCACCTAAACCCGGCGAAACAACTCCGCCTCGGATAATCCGCGCCGAAACCGCGCATGGGGCGGGTATTCGATTAAATAACACCTCCAACCTCACATTTTCCAATGTCACGAGCACCGCCAATGACACGGGTGTTATGTTCTTGGGCGCTTCGGCGAGCAATACTTTTCAAAATTCCGACATCTCCGGCAACTACGCCAACGATGTGTTCTATGAATCCACGGGCAACAATCTTTTCGAAGACACTTACTTCAATTTTTCCAATTCATCATTCCAAACAACCGGTATTCTCACTGCTAACTTCCCAACCCGTGTGCGCGTGCTGGGTTCGTCCGGCGAGGATATCGTGGGCGCTTCGGTAGAGCTTAAATCCGCCAACCTGAATACCTATAATCTTGTAACCGGCTTGGGTGGTTACACTCCTTTCACTTCCGCCGTAACGGCTTTCACCCTCTCTTCAGCCGACTTCTCATCCACTGCCGGCGGATTCAACCCATACTCGGCAACCGTCTCATCCGCCTCGGGTTATACCGATGGAACCCAAATTTTCACTTTATCCGCCAACAGGCAGACTCTGACCGTAAACTTAACCAATCCCATCTCATCGCCTCCATCTCCCTCCCCATCCTCATCCGGAGGTCCGGGTTGGGGCACTATAGCGCCGGTTGAATTAAGCGGCCAATTCTATAGCTCCACCAACTTGGGAACACCTGGCTCATCCTCCTCCAACCCGGCCTTTACCTTGCATGGCCTAATCAAGCTCGCAGACGATGGCAACCCCAAAACCCAAGAAGACACAGCCGTCTATTACTTGGGCACAGACGGCAAGCGCCATGCCTTCCCCAATGAAAAAGTATATTTTTCTTGGTACTGCGATTTCAGTTCCGTAAAAACCATTTCCCCCCAAGATATGGCCTCCATACCCTTGGGCCAAAACGTCACTTACCGCCCTGGCCTGAAAGCCGTTAAATTCCTAAGCGGCCCCACGGTCTACATTGTACGTCCCAATTCCACCTTGCAACCCATCGCGACTCAAGACGACGCCAAAGCTCTCTTGGGCAACAATTGGAACCAAAAAATCCAAGACATTAACGACACCTTCTACACAGACTACCAAATCAGCGCTAATCCAATCTCCCCGGAACTCAACGGTCTAAACCTCTCCCACGCGCACATCAGCGCCAACCTAAACCTGCCCGGCAATACAAACGAAACTCTCACCACCCCCACCACCTGTCTAACCGCTCCTATCGCGACAACACCTAAAAACCCATGGCCCCTAAAATCCGTCCCCGCCGGCTGGCGCTTCAGTACCGACCTCAGTCCCTACATTAACGATGTTGTAGCGGTCCGCGCTCTGCAAGAAACCCTAACCCTCATGGACGCCAAAATCTACCCCGAAGCCCTAATAACCGGCTCCTACGGCGAACTAACCACCCAAGCCGTCCGTCGCTACCAGCAATCCCAAGGCCTCCCCAACGTAGGTGTAGTAGGCCCTGCCACCCGTGCCAAGCTGAACGAGTTTTTGGAAGTGTACAATTAGTAATTATTTCGAACTTCAGTAAACTAAACTTGTAATACTGAATATTTTGCAAATACAGAAATTTTTGCATGCGTATACGCCGTTAAGCTTCCAGAATCATAAAGTATATAAGTTTAGATAGAGGATTTAGGCGGTTTTTATGCTATAATACCGTCATCCCATGCTTTCCACTCGCTGGATAAAAACAATTTCGGCAATTGCGATTATTGCGTTATTCGCGTACTTCGAGGTCCGCGTTTTTTATTTCATTATCTTCAGCTATACGGCGGTGGAACGCTTTGTGGCTCTGCTTTTATTGTCCGGCGAAGGTCACGCTCTTTACCATGCTTGGGGTTTTATGTTTAACATCATAAAGCTCTCCGGAGGCAAGTATAAAATTCCTTACGCCAAAATCAAAAAAGGTAAAGAGCCGAGCGTTGCTGTTATCATCCCGGCGAAAAACGAACCCGTGCAAGTGCTGGAGCAGACAATGATAACGGCTTTCGCCATGAAGTATCCCAATAAGACAATTTATATTTTGGATGCCTCGGACGATGACAAATACAGCAAGAGCTACAAACAAAACGCACGCCGTTTTGGGATTAAATACCGCCACGTTCCCAAGCAAACACGGTCCAAGGCTCAAACCATCAATGTCTTTTTACCAAAATTTAAAGAAGACTATCTCGCCATCTTCGACGCGGACCAAAACCCCTTGCCCGAATTTTTGGAGGAAACCGTTTCCGTGGCCGAATCCTCTCAAGATTTGGCTTTTGTGCAAACTCCGCAATTATACTCAAATATAGATGTCAGCCCTATTGCCAAAGGCGCGGCCATGCAACAATCCATTTTTTACGAAAGCATTTGCGAGGCCAAAAGCAACCACAACGCCATTTTTTGCTGCGGAACCAATGTACTCATCCGCACCAAGGTGTTGCAAGAAGTGGGCGGGTTTGATGAAAAATCCGTTACCGAAGATTTTTCCACGTCTATCGACATGCATGCATTGGGTTACAAATCTTTTTACCTCAACAAAGTCTTGGCTTTTGGCATGGCCCCCGAATCATTGCCCGCCTACGTAAAACAACAAAGCCGTTGGGCACAGGGAACCACCGGTGTATTGCGCAAAATGATTAAATTGCTATTCACCCGCCCTCGCGCTCTGTCATTTATGCAATGGTGGGAATATTCGCTCTCTTCCACTTATTACCTGGTGGGCTGGGCATTCTTTTTCCTCATGATATGCCCCATACTGTTTTTGGTTTTTGGCGTGCCGTCTTATTTTATCTCGCCCTACATTTACATTTTTACCTTTGTGCCATACTACGCAATGTCTCTTTTACTCTATTACAATACAATGCGCGTGCGCCACTACCGCGCCTCATCCGTACTCTATGGCATAATCATGTCGTCGCTTATGTACCCTGTTTTTATGATCGCTTCATTAAACGGCCTCATAAACCGCAAAGCAACTTTTCTCACAACACCCAAAGGCAAAGCGGACAGCCTGAGCTTTTTACAGCTTTGGCCGTGGAATTTAATGATAGTGCTTAATTTATTCGCGATCGGCATCAATATCGTCCATTGGCACAACTTAACCTGGCCGGTTTTTATCAACATGCTTTGGTGCGCCTACCATGTAATAATACTTATAACCATATACCGGCTTAATGCTGTTCCCAAACTCCCCAAACATCCTGTTTATGCCAGCTAAAAAAACTTTTACCAAACGCGAAGTCGCTAAACTCATCGACGAGGCCATAATAAACGAAGAAGCCGCTATCCCGATTTACGCGAGCCACATTAAAGCTGCCATGTTTTGGAGCGGATTGCCCGATAAAAAACAAGATAAAATCCGCGCCGGTTTGGAAGTTTTGCTTAAAGATTCCCGCGGCCACGTAAGCCTGCTTAAAGAAGTTAAAAAGCTCCACCTAAAATCCAAAGCTAAAAAGTCTGCCAAATAATATGTTTGAGAAAAAAGATTACAAAGAATACTTTGCCAATTTATACGACATCGAACTCGAGATGGAACGCGAGGGCAAAGCATTACTAAAAATAGTGGAAGATCCATTGGCAAAAAAACTTTTGCGCAAGCTAATATCCGACGAAGCTCGACATAAAAAAATTGTTAAATCATTGCAAAAACTCATTTAATTATGCCTTCAAAATTTCCCAAGATAACAACCGCGGTCGTACCGGCCGGAGGCTATGGCACTCGCTTCTTGCCTTCCACCAAAAGCATTCCCAAAGAAATGTTCCCGCTGGGCAAGAAGCCCGTGATTTTGCATGTGGTTGAAGAGCTTGTGGCATCCGGCATAAAAGACATAGTTTTTATTGTTTCGCACCACAAGCAGACAATCGAAAGTTTCTTCGCGTCCAACGAAATTCTGGAAGATTTTTATTTAAAAAACGGCAAACGCGAACAAGTAAAAGATTTGCGCCGCATCCAAAAACTGGCCAACTTCAGTTTTGTCTACACGCATCCTCCATATGGTAACGGCGGGTGCCTGCATGCGGCGCGCCATCTTTTGGAAGGTAAGCCTTTTGTTTTAACTTGGGCCGACGAGTTGATAGTAGCCAAAGGCAAACCGCGCGTGCGTCAATGCTTGGATGTCTACGAAAAAACCGGATTGCCCGTGATATCAGCCTTGCGCATTCCTGATCCCAAGGATCGCCGTCTCTACGGCATGGCCAAACTCGCGTCCTATAAAAATTTCGGCAAAATCAAAGTAATCGAAAAGATCGTGGAAAAGCCGGCACTCGGCAAAGAACCTTCCGAATACGCCACGCACGGAGCTTATGTGCTCACACCGGATTTTTTTGCAGCCTTAGACAAAACCAAGCCCGGCAAAAGAGGGGAGTTGTGGCTCGCGGATATTCTAATGAACTACAAAAAACAAACAGACATTCTCGCTTGCCTAATCAACGACGGCGACTACTACGACTGCGGCAACCCTCTTGTTTACCTAAAGTCCCAAATCGACTTTGCCATCAAACATTCCGAATACTCCAAAGAAATCAAAAACTTCATCTGCACCCGCGCCTGCGACCTGTAGCTTCACATAACACATATCACGCATCACATAACAAAACGGTTTTGTAGGGGCGAACCTTGTGTTCGCCCGTTCTGTTATCAAAGCGCGGGCGAACACAAGATTCGCCCCTACAATAATCTCCGTTCGACGCAATGTAGTTAAAAATTAGCAAACATTACTTAGAATACCGCTAGAAGCTAGCAGCTAGAAGCTTGTCATCAGACATTCGACGTAGTTAGTTAAAAAATGTAACAATTTAGTTATATCTTCGTTATAATAAGCATAAATAATTTTTTATAATCATATGCAGAACAAAAAAATCTTTTTTTCCGTTATAATTACAGCAGTTTTGGCCACGGCCATTATCGTTGGCACAAGCTACGCGTTTAAGCTTGTGGGTTCTAAAAACACCCCGGAACAAGCTGTGAATAATTTTTATCAGGAGTGGATAAACCACGATGGCAATCCCATGGTCGACAAAATCTACAGCGACAATCCTCTTGTAACCGCGAGCCTTTCTCAGCAAATCGATTCCATCTTGGCATCTTTTGACAAAGGCGGTTACGACCCGGTTTTATGCGCCCAAGACAAACCGCAAAATTTTAGCCTGGGGCAAGTCACCATCGACGGAAATAACGCGAGTGTAGTTTTAACCGAAAACTTTGGCGGATCCGAAAAAAGCATCATCGTTTCCCTTAAAAAAGATTTTGACTGGCAAATTGATAATATAATTTGCAACGAAGGCCAAATGGGAGAAGGCGATTTAAATCAAACTGTATCACCGGCAATTCAAAATTTGGTCGGCGATTACATTAAAAACAACATTAGCGAATTAAGCCCCGAGCCTGCTGTTTTAGGCGGTACATTCTTTGTCACCAATATCAAATTCCAATCTCCGACCACGGCCATAGTAGACTACGAAGACGGCCACATCGCGCTCACGGCCCGCGTTGAATTCACGGTCCCCAAAGCCGGTGAAGTAGAGGTAACAGACTTCGAAGTACTGCCGGCTCCTCCGGTCGGCGGTTCAGCTGGCGGCAACGGCCTTTGTGTAGACCAATGCGGCGACGGCACCTGCGATGAAATGGTTTGCATGGGATCCGGCTGCCCCTGCGCCGAAACCCCAACCTCCTGCCCGGAAGATTGCAATTGATTCTTTAATTTTTTTTAGCTTATAGAAGTTCCTCGTTCGACGTTCGACGTTAGACTTTCAAGTTACCTCGTGATAAACGGATTCTCGTTATGAACGCAATCACTATATTAGCCGCTAGAAGCTAGCAGCTAGCAGCTTTTTATTAGGCGTTCGACGAAGTTAAAATTTAGTAGTTAGTAGTTAGAGATTAGTCGTCAGTCGTCATAAGCAATTGTAGGGGCGAACGCAAGGTTCGCCCCTACTTATTTAGTAAGCCAAGTGCTCGTCCGCTTGCTTCGAAGTGATGAAGAGATGTAGGATATAGTCAATATGAACATATTCGAGCGCATTTATTGGTTTGTTTATTCAGAAATCTGGCCGCGCGTTAAAGTCCGCGGGCGTTTTTATTGGTGGTGCGTACGTTACGGAGGGAAAAAGCGCATACCCAAAGAAGTCATCGTGGGCGCCCTGGCAAAATCGGTCGACCGCATGAACCGCAATCTCAAAATGGCTCAAGACGCCATGCCCTTGGATGACATGACCGAAGAAGAACGCCTCGCGATCCGCGACATGCGCCTCCAAGCCGGCGAGTTAAGTTCCAAAATCCTAAACGAACACGACAATGCTTAGCTAAAGACTTCGCTCTACACCGTAAACATAGTATAATTAGATTATTATGATCAAGAAAAATGAAGGTGTGTTAGACCGCCTCTTGCGCGCAACCGCGGGTGTGGTGTTATTGCTCGTCGGTTTGCTGTGGCTCGCCGGCGCCTGGCAATGGGTTGCCGTAATCGCGGCCGCCATATTAATCGCCACCGCCATAACCGGTTTTTGCGGAGCTTATCCGCTCTTAAAGCTTGATACACTAAAATACGGCAAAAACTGGCCGGCTTGGGTTGTCTGGGCTTGGGTCATCATCCTCCTCATTGCCCTCGTCTTAGTCTACATCTACAAGTAATCGACCACCGGACTTAGGTCCGGTGGCTTTGTTTTCGCCGGCCATGCCG
>CAYOMV010000022.1:0-18874 GCA_964405175.1 uncultured Gammaproteobacteria bacterium
CGCAGTGTACATGTTGAAACAAGCTGAACCGCAGATCCAGCAATCCGCGCATAAAATAACGAAATCTTCCACTTTATATGTTTCGGGAATAAAGCGATTTTTAAAGGTGTATTTATTCAGCATTTGCAAATTAGCCGTAATAAAAAGTACTATCAGGCTAAAAACACTCACACCGGCCGCTAATTCTCCGGTTTTTATGAGATTCCAGAAGTTTTTGGCCGCTTTGGCGATTTTTTTTGCTGATTCAATGTTTCCTCTTACATTTTGCACGGTTTCCAAAGTTTTTGCAGTTCTTTCCGCTCCAATTGCCTGGGCAATTTGTTGGGCTTTTTCGGTTTCCGCGGCTCCTTTGCCTTCTGCCGCGGCTCCTCCCGCGAACATTTTGGATTTTTCTTGTTTAGATTCCTGTGTCGCGGTTTGTGATTCTTTAGATTCGGGTTTTTCAGGAGCTTGTTTGGCGGATGTAAGCGAAGCGCTTTGGGCCATTTTTTGTTGTTCCAATTGCATGGCGCGTTGGCGCTCCATGTCGGTCTGCATTTCTCCGCCTTCTTTGCTTAAATCTTTGCTTGGCTGGCTTTCCGCCATTGATCCGGGAGGAGCGGAGGCTTGTTGCCCATAGGCGCTGCCTTGGGCTAAAGGATTATATTGGCCGGGCAGGACCGTTGTATCCGCATCGCCGGAATCGGCTAACATTTCTTCGCGCGTTGGGCCGAGGTTTTCGTCTTGGGCCATTCTGTCGGCTTGTTGATCTTGAGCTAAGCGGCTGGCAATAGCGGTTTGATTAACCGGGCGCGCAATAGCTTTGGGTCCTACGGAGCGGGTAGCGATTTCGTTTACACTTTTTTTTACAGATGATGGCAAGCCTGCTCCTGTAAGTTTAACGCCATCGCTTGGTGCGGATGGGCCTATAGCGCGTAAATTCGCGGGGCTTGGAGCTTTTTGTTGATTGTTATCGTTGGCGGGCGCGGGAATAGAAAAACCTCGCCTTTTTTGTGATCGGCGGTTGCTCTTGTTTGAATTGGGGTTTGTTTTTTTAGCGGCTCCGCTTTGGGGCATACTAAATCCAGCTATTAGCGGATAGCGGATAGCGGATAGCTTTTTTACAGCTAACAGCTATCAGCCAACCGCTGTCAGCTGATGAGGTTATTTTACCATTATTTTGCCGTTTTGTGTTGTAAACGATATTTGGCTCTTTTTACGGTTGCGGATCAAAAATGTGCTGATCGCGGAAGTGATTTCCCGCTCTACCAAGCGCCTGATAGCACGGGCGCCTTCTTCGGCTGGGAGAGGCTTTTTCATGAGCCATTTTCGCACTTCTTCGGGTACTTCGCAGCTGATTTTTTGCATTTCTTTAAGTCTTTCGCAAACAGAGGTTATTTCGTTGTCTAAAATTGCCCGTAAATGGCTTTCGTCTAAAGCTTGGAAAGGGATGACACGATCCAGTCTGTTTAAAAATTCGGGTTTAAAACGTTCTTTTAACTCTTCGTTGATGACAGATGATAAGGCATCAAATTCTTCGCCAAAACCGACGGATTTTTTTGCCAAGTTGTCAGAACCGACATTGGAAGTGAGGATGATGTAGGAATGTGTGAAAAATACCGATCGCCCGGTTGAATCGGAAATTTTGCCGTCTTCCAAGATTTGCAAAAGCGTGTGTTGGACTTCGGGGTGGGCTTTTTCGATTTCGTCAAAACAGACTACAGAGTGCGGCCTTTTACGAATCGCGTCGGTGAGCTTTGTGCTTTCACGATAGCCCACGTAACCGGCGGGAGATCCGATCAATTTGGAAATCGTGTGCGGTTCCGCGAATTCGCTCATGTCGAGTTTGATTAGAGCGTCTTCTTTGGCAAAGATTTCTTTGGCTATTTCACGTGCCAGTTCGGTTTTACCCGTGCCCGAGGGCCCCACGAACAGCATGGAAGCTTTGGGGCGGTTTTTAGCTTGTAAACCAAGTCGAGCTTTACGGATGACGTGGGAGGCTTCTTCCAGAGCCTGCTGTTGACCGAAGATTTTGCGGGCCAGGCGTTTTTCCAAACCTTTCAGCCTTTCGCTTTCACTTGCCAGAATCATTTCCACGGGAAGGTTGGCGATCCTGGAAACCACCTTGGCAACATCAGCGGCAGTGATTTTTGGTGAATTTTTATGATTGCTATTCGTTTGGTTGTCTTCCATTTTTTTACGGTTTTCCAGAAGTTTATCGGCTTCGCGGGTGGATTGTTCGGCCAGGGCGAGGTTTTGCTCGCGGAGGTGTTTTTCTGAGGAGTTTATTTTTTCTTGTATAGCGGCATCTAGAACGGCCAAGCGCTCGTGGAATTCTTTGGACTTGCGTTTAGCGATTACCGAGGCCGCGGCTTCGTCTAAAAGATCGACGGCTTTATCCGGGAAAAGCCTGTCGGTTAGGAATCTTTCGGCAAGGTCTACCGCCGCAACCAATGCTTCGGGGTGGTAGGTTACTTTGTGGTGATTGGCGTATCTTTCTTCCAAGCCTTTTAACATTTCCAAAGTAGCGAGCGCGGTTGGCTCCTCTATCATGACGGGTTGAAAGCGACGCTCCAAGGCAGCATCCGGTTCGATATGTTTTTTGTATTCAGACCAAGTGGTGGCGCCGATGCAGCGGATAGCGCCTCGGGCGAGCGCCGGTTTTAAAATATTGGCCGCATCCAAGGAGCCCGAAGTAGACCCCGCTCCAACGATATTGTGGATCTCGTCGATGAACAAAATTGTATTTTTGTCACGCGAAGCTTCGTCTACTATTTGTTTTAAGCGGGATTCGAATTCGCCGCGATACATGGTGCCCGCAACGGTTGAAGCTAAATCCAAAGACAGTAGTTTGTGGCCATAGAGAGCATCCGGAACGTCGCCCGCGGCGATTCTTTTGGCCAATCCTTCGATGATGGCGGTTTTTCCTACCCCGGGTTCACCTAAAAGAATTGGGTTGCTTTTAGTTCGTCGTATTAAAATTTCGATTATTCTTTCGATTTCCAAATCTCTGCCTATGACAGGATCAAGATTTAGCACCACTTCTTTATGAGTTATATCACGGGAAAAATTTTCGAGTGCGTTTGATTCAGCGGCGCGAGCGGGGGAAGGAAACGGGGTTGGGGGCATGTCTAAGTCGGGCATGAACGGGCGTTCCAGGTCGTCGAAATCCAAATTCTTTTTGCTTAATTCTTCGATATCCGGAAAATCAGTTTCGGATTTAAGCATGGATTCCAATTGCGCTTTCACTTCTTTGATATTTACTTTTTCAGATAATAAATATTCATTGATTTGCGGATTTTCGAATTCCAAAATCGCCGCGAGCAGATGCTCGGTGCCGACAAATTTATGTTCTCGCAAGTGAGCGGTTACTACGCATTTTTCGATTATTTTTTTGACCGGATCAGATAAATCCAAAGCCATGACAGATTTTTTCTGGGATGGGCGCCCCCGGAAGCGTTCGTTAGCACGGTTAACATCACAACCGGATTTTTTTAGGAGTTCACCTCCAAGAGAGCCTTTTTCGCTTAAAAGACCAACTATTAAATCGCCGGTTTCTACCATTTCGCGGCCGTTTGATACTGCAAATCCCAAGGCTTTTTGCAGAGTCTCTTTGAGGTGTGTGGTGAATCTGTTGATTAGGTCGTTGGGTAACATATTTTATTAATTACAAATTACCGATTACCGATTAACGGTTATTGTCGCCTCCGGCTTTATTTATAACAACATCGCGCAGCGATTCCGACATTGGTTATTGGTCTTCGACTCCGAGGTCGCTCAGACTCGAGGAGAGCTTGGTCATTGGTCATTCTTTGGTTAGGGATTTTGCAGCATTCCGCGGAGTTCGGTGATGCGGTCGTTTATCGGGGGATGGGTGGCAAAAAGCCCGGCGGCGCGTTCGCCTAATGATTTGGCGCGCGGGTCGGAAATCCACAGGTGATTTGTCGCGTTGGAGCGCTTTCGCATGGGGGCCGCGTTGTCGCGAATTTTTTCGAGGGCTGAAGCAAGGCCTTCCGGATATCTGGTTAAAAGCGAGCCTGAAGCGTCGGCCAAATATTCGCGGCGGCGGGATATGGCGAGTTTGATGAGTTCTGCGATTACGGGGCTTAGTATGATAAAAATTAAGCCGATTACCAAAAAGATGCCGTTGCCGCTTTTACGGTCGCTAAAGAGCGCGCCGCGAAACATCCAGTCGCCGAGCATGACCAGGGCGCCTACCAGAACACCAACTAAAACCATGAGCCTGGTGTCGTAATTTTTTATATGAGCCAGCTCGTGCGCCAAAACGCCTTCGAGCTCGGTTTTGTTGAGTATTTGAAGTAGGCCTGTGGTAACAGCTACGCTGGCGTGTTCGGGGTCGCGGCCCGTGGCAAAAGCATTTGGTGAGGGGTCGTCGACTATATAGATGCGAGGGCGGGGGATTCCGGCCGTGATACTTAAGTTTTCCACCGTGTTCCAAAGTGTGGGGAATTGAGCTCTGTCGGTTAGTTCGTGAGCTCCAAGACTGGTTAGTGTTATTTTGGAGCCCGCGAACCATGATACTAGAGTCCAGATTGTGGAGATGAAGAGCGCGAAAGCCAAGCCAAAATAACCATAACCGTTAATGTAGCCATAAACATAACCGGCGGCGGCAAGCAGGCCGATGAATAAGGCAACCAACACCCAAGTTCTTCTTTTGTTGGAATCAATTTGATTATACATAAAATTAAAACACTAGCAGTTATTCAACAATTATTCACAAACTTTATCAAACATATACTTGAAGTTATTGAAACATCTAGTGTCTAAAGTTCCGAACTCGTGGTTCGGAACTCGATGATACTATACGTTAGTTTGTTGTTTGGTCTTTTGATTCTTCCGCGGCCGGTTCTGGTTTTGCATCTGCGGCGGGTGCGGTTGTTTGCGGGGCGGTGTTGCTGAAATCCACTTGAGGAACGGCTTTGGCTTCTTCCTCGGCTTCGAAGAATTGGTAAGCTTTAAAACCCAGAATTCCGGCAATAAGGTTTGTGGGGAATACCTGCAGTTTGATGTTGAAATCTCTTACATTGCCGTTGTAGAAGCGGCGAGATGCTTGGATTTTATTTTCAGTATCCGCCAGCTCTTGTTGTAAGTGCAAGAAGTTTTCATTGGCTTTGAGTTCGGGGTAGTTTTCGGCAACCGCGAACAAGCTTTTTAAAGTTCCCATCAATTGATTTTCACTGTCGATTTTTTCATCAATCGTTTTGGCTTGCATTGCTTGCGAGCGGGCTTCTGTTACTTGGGTAAAGACAGCTGATTCGTGCGAAGCATAGCCTTTAACGGTGTTAACCAAATTTGGAATAAGATCGTGCCTACGTTTTAATTGCACGTCGATATCCGAGAAGGCTTCTTCGGTGCGGTTTTTGGCTTTGATTAAACCGTTATAAACGGCAATGAGCCAGGCGCCGATGACCACTACGGCCAAGAGAATGATCCAGAAAATTGTCATAATTTTACAATAAATTATTAATTAGCGATTAGCGATGAGCAATTTTTTATAAGTAACTTAGTTAAATTGCCGATTGCTGATTTATCACTGCTAATTATTAGGTAATTATATGCTTAGTGTAGATGAATATGCGTAATTGGTCAATTACAAACAATTAGAAATTAGAAGTTAGCAAATAGCAATTTGTGTTGGTATTTTAGGAGGATTCAGAGTTGGATTAATTTGTGTAAATATAGACAAAAAAATGAAAAGGGGAGATAATAGTGCAATATGCAGGATGAAATTTATAATGTTTTTAAGTCTTATGACATCAGAGGCGAGTCGCCGGCAGTTATAAATGCCGATTTTGCGGATAAGCTGGGAATGGCAATCATAGCCGCGAGGAAGCCTAAAAATGTGATGGTTGGCAGGGATATGAGGCTGACTTCGCCGGAGCTCGAAGATGCCTTGGTTGAGTCGCTGTTAAAGCAGGGGGTTAGTGTTACCAAAATCGGCCTTTGTACAACTCCGATGTTCAATATTTTAATGGGAATGGCGGATGGTAAGTTCGATTTGGGAGTGATGATTACAGCGAGCCACAATCCGGGAGAGTATAACGGGTTTAAGTTTGTAACCGGGGAGATGTTGCCGCTGGGTTTAGGGTCGGGGCTTGAGGAGATCCGCGATTATTTTTTAAATACCAAATACCATTTACCAAATATCAATAAAGGCAGCGTTGCCGAGGATCATGAGGCGCTGGAAAGGTATGTTGATTTTGTGATTGAGAAAGCTCGGTTGATTGATGATATGCCGGAGGTTAAAGTTGTGATTGACGCGGGTAATGGGATGGCGGGGCATGTGTTGCCAAAGTTATTAGAAAGATTGCCATGGCTTAAAGCTGTGCCGTTGTATTTTGAGCCGGACGGCAGTTTTCCCAATCATGAAGCTAATCCGATTAAAGGCGAGACTTTGAGTGAACTTAAGAAAAAAGTAATAGAAACTAAGGCTATAATGGGAATAGCTTTCGACGGAGACGGGGATAGGATAGGTTTTGTAGATGAAAAGGGCGTGCAGATTCCGGGAGATATTCTAACGGCCATGTTCGCTAAAATTGAGCTTAATAAATATGGTCCGCGTAAGGTGCTTTTTGATGTGCGGTCGTCGTGGTCTGTGAAAGAAGCGGTAGAATCCGCCGGTGGAGAACCGGTTTTATGCAAAGTGGGGCACGCGAATATAAAAAATCAAATGCGCAAAGAAGACGCGGTGTTTGCTGGGGAGCTATCCATGCATTATTACTTTAAAGAGTTTTGGAACATGGAGTGCGGGGATTATGCCATGTTGGTTTTATTAAAAGAATTGGCTAACCCTTTTTCTACCTTGAGCTCTTATTGGAAATCTTTACAAAAATATTATCATTCAGGCGAGATTAATTTTGAGGTAAAAGATAAGGATTTGGTGATTGAAAACATAGTCAATGAGTACAAAAATGAGGCAAAAAAAATTATAGATATCGATGGGTATCGTTTGGAGTTTGGAGATCCGAAACAGGGTGATGCTTGGTGGTTTAATTTGCGAAAGTCCAATACGGAACCGCTTATACGATTAAATCTGGAGGCAACATCGGAAAAGCTAATGGAGGAGAAGGTGGAGGAGCTGACTAATTTAATTACCTAATTAAGCGGATAGCGGTTAGCAGATAGCTCGTAGCAGGATATAGGCCATCAGCTATCGGCTATGTGCTTTAGAAATAGTTATGATTGGATTATTTGATTCGGGGGTTGGGGGGCTGACTGTTGTCAGGGAATTGTTAAAAAAGTTTCCGGGTGTTGATTTTGTTTATTTGGGGGATACGGCCAGGTATCCTTATGGCAATAAAAGCAAAGAAACTGTTGAAAGATACGCAGTTGAGGATGCTAAATTTGTGATTGATCGGGGTGCTGAGCTTGTTATTGTCGCGTGCAATACGGCGAGTTCGCTTGCAATGGATAAACTTCGCGCCACATATCCGGGAACGCCTTTTTTGGGTGTGATTGAACCTGCGGCACAACTTGCTGTCGCGCACAGCAAAAAGTCGGTGGGAGTTATTGGAACAAGAGCGACTGTGGGATCCGGTATTTATGAAGAGGTTATTAAAGAGTTAAATCCCAAGTTGAAAGTATTACAAAAAGCATGTCCGTTATTTGTGCCGCTCGTTGAAGAGGGGATGTTTCAGGATCAGATTACGAAGATGATGGTGAGGCGCTACTTAACGTCGATTAGGCAAAAGAATGTGGAATCTTTGATTTTGGGTTGTACGCATTATCCTTTTTTACAGCCTTTGATAGAGAGATTTATGGGCAAAAAGGTGAAGGTGATCAATTCGGCGGAAGCTGTTGTGAGTAAAGCGTATGATATGAAACCGGAGTTATTTAATCAGTCCAAGTCGCCAAAGCAAACAATAGCTTTTACTGATACTTCAGAGCATCTAAATAAGCTTGCGTCTAAATGGCTGAAAAAATCTATTACCAGTGAACAGGGGACAGTGACCAGTGATCAGTGAACAGGGGACAGGGGACGGGGGGGATTCGACAAAAGTTGGTTTTTTTTGTAATATTAGCAACATGACTGTATTTATTTTGTTTTTATTGGTGCTTTCGGTTTTGGTATTGATCCATGAGGCGGGGCACTTTTTTGCGGCCAGGATTTTTAAAGTCAAGGCCGAGGAATTTGGTTATGGGTTTCCTCCACGTGCTTTTGGTTTTGTTAAAGTAGATGGCAAATGGAAATATGTCGGCCGAAAAGATAACAGAGAATATAAAAATACCATTTGGTCGGTTAATTGGTTGCCGCTGGGTGGTTTTGTGCGTATAAAAGGCGAAACACCGGACGGCGGAGCGAGTGATCCGGATTCTTTTCAGAGCGTGGCAATTTGGAAGCGTGTGATTATACTTGCTGCCGGAGTCACCATGAATTGGTTTTTGGCCTTTGTTTTGTTCGCGGCGATTTTTATGATTGGCGCGCCCGCGATTTTAGAGGATCTACCTGCCGGGGCTGTCGTGGAAGATAGAACTATTACTATCACTCATTTGCTGGATGGTCAGCCGGCGGATGAAGCGGGTTTGGAAGCGGGTGATAAGGTATTGAGTATCGCAGGGCAACAGCCGCAAAATTATGATGAGGCGATACAATTGATTGGGGCGCAGGGAGATAATGAGTTTGAAATGAAAGTATCGCGTAACGAAGAAGAGTTGAGTTTTACCTTGGATCCTGAATATATTGAAGAGATTGAAAAAGCGGGAATCGGTGTTGCAATGGCTGATGTTGGAGTGGTGAGATTTACTTGGTATCAAGCGATTTGGCAAGCCGCGGTGGCCACATACACTTATACAAAACTGATAATTGTGGCATTCGCAGGAATAATCGCAGATATTGTGACACTGCAAGGAGTGAGTGAGGATGTTTCCGGGCCGGTTGGAATTGCCGTGCTTACAGGTCAGTTTGCCAAGCAGGGAATTGTTCCGCTTCTACAGTTTGCCGCGATTCTATCCATCAATTTGGCCATCATTAACTTTTTACCTATTCCGGCTTTGGACGGCGGAAGAGTCGTGTTCTTGCTTATCGAAAAAGTCCGCCGTAAGGCTCTCCGGCCAAAGCTCGAGGCCATGATTCACCAGATTGCCTTTTTGGCGCTTATCATTTTAATATTGCTGGTAACGATTAGGGATCTGGGGAAGTATGGAGGAGCGATACTTGGAGGGATTAAGAATTTGATTGGAATATAAATAAATTAATTCATAGTACTTAGCTAAGTGGTCAGTGGACAGTGGTCAGTGAACAGTGGACAGTGGACAGTGAACAGTGGACAGTGGACAGTGAACAGTGAACAGAGTTACCAGGTAACTAATTCGTAATTCGTGCAGATTCGTCGAGCTGAGCTCGATTCGTAATTCGTAGGTATATGAAAGATCAATTGGAGGCCTTGAGGCTGCAAATAGTGAAAGAAATTGGAGGAGCGGAGACGCTTGAGGTTTTGGATGAGCTGGAGGTTAAGTATCTTGGGCGCAAGGGTGAGCTTACGGCTTTGCTTAAGGGTTTGGCTAATGTTTCGGCTGAAGAGCGACCGGTTTTGGGGGCGCTGGCTAATCAAGTTAAGCAAGTCGGGTTGGAATTGCTCGAGAAGAGGCGTAAAGAGCTCGCGGACAGCAGGTTCGCCAAGCTTGCGGAGACGGAGCGAGCGGATATGACGGAACCCGGGAATCGCCCGCCCGATGGGCATTTACATCTTGTGACACAGGCTATACGTGAAATTACGACCATCTTTGAGAGAATCGGATTTTACAGAACTCGCTATCCGGAAGTTGATTGGGATTGGTATGCGTTTGAATCTTTGAATATGCCACCGGATCACCCGGCACGTGATGATTGGGAGACTTTTTTTATGGATGCAGTGCAATCTTCGAAGAAAAAAGAAGGCAAAATGGTGCTGACTCCGCACACTTCAAACGCGCAAGCTCATGAGCTCGAGAGAGGGGAATTCCCTGTGAGGATGTTAAACATTGCCAAATGTTATCGCCGTCAGTCGGATGCTACGCACGCGCCCATGTTTCATCAGTTTGAGGGTTTATACGTCGACAAGGGCGTGAACCTAACTCATTTACGAGGTATCTTGGATTATTTTGCGGAGCAGTTTTTTGGGCCGGGCAGAGTATCGCGTATTCGCCCGCATCACTTTAGATTTACAGAGCCTTCGTTTGAAGTAGATATTTCCTGCGGAGTTTGCGGAGCTACGGGAAAAGTTGACGGTAAGAAGTGCAAGGTTTGTAAGCAGGGGTGGCTCGAGATTGGCGGTGCTGGAATGGTGCACCCGAATGTACTAAAAGCATCAGGCGTTGATCCTAAGAAATATTCAGGTTTGGCATTCGGCTGGGGAATTGAGAGGGTGGCGATGATGAAGGAAGGTACACAGTTGGATGATATCAGGATTTTGTATCAGAATGATGTTCGATTTTTAAAGCAATTTTAAAGTCTATAAAGTCCGTCAAGCGGAATAAAATCAGGTCGTTTTATAAGGGGTCCATCGAGCTAATACCAACCAGCTTGATAGACTTGAAGGACTTTTAGCTTGATGGACAACAAAAACCCATGTCATTTCTTGAAATATTCGATTTATTCGCGGCATTCATGATTAATAACGCATGGTCGATTTTTCTTTTAGTTTTGTTTTTTTCCGCGGGGATATTGTGGGTGACTAAGCCGTGGAGAATGACTTATGTGGCAGCGGCTGTTGTGAATATTCCGTTGGCAATCCTGTACATGTTGTCCTTTTTATTTGTGCTGGTACCTTTTATGAATACTTCCGAAATTTCAGGATATAATTCGGAGCTATTCTTTCATCCTGTTTTTATGATATTTATGGTTGTCGCGATAGCTCCGATAGGGTATGCACTATTGCGCATGATTGATAAAGATCGCGAAAAAGCTCCAAAAAATGAATTTTTGTATAAAATTTTAAATGGCGCGGGAATCGGTTTGATATTAGTATTTTTTTTGTGGGTGGGATTTACCGGCATAGTGAATCCGATGTTTATTTTTGAGGAATTCAGTTTAAGGTTTGTGGCCATTTTCTTTGTTTTTATAGGAACCATGGCATTGTTTGCGCGGTTTGTGCTGGTTGGGTTATTATTAGCTTTGGGAGCAAATGATCCGTATGTTAAGGTTGTAAAACCCTATATAAAATGGATATATGTAGCGATTGTTGGTTCCGCGTTGTTAGGATTTAGTTTTTATCTTATTGATCAATTAATTTAATATGAATCTATTAGTATCGTACGACTGGCTTAAAGAGTATGTCGGTCTAGATAAAGTCCGGGGCACGAAGTCCGGGGCACGAAGCATGACGCCCGAGGAATTTGGGGCGTGGATTTCGTTATCCGGGCCATCGGTCGAAAAGATTATCCCGCAGGGTGAAGAGCTTGATGGAATTTATGTTGGAAAGATTGTAAAAATATCTGACCATCCAAAAGCAGATAAACTTAAACTCGTCGATGTCGACTTGGGTACATTAAAGCCACCTTTGGGAAAGGGGGAAGCGAAGGGGGAATCGCGCATAGTTTGTGGGGGTTCGAATCTTTATGAAGGTCAAATAGTTGCTGTTGCTGTTCCCGGAGCAAAAGTCCGCTGGCATGGAGAGGGGGATTTGATAGAGCTGGAACCTACGGAGATCCGCGGAGAGAAGAGTGAGGGGATGATTTGTGCGTCCGGTGAAATTGGTTTGGGGGAGGCTTTTCCGGTTAAAGATGATCATGAGATATTAGATTTAGGGAAAGAGATTCCGGAGTTGAAAGTTAAATCCGGTACAAAGCTGGCTACCGCTTTGGGTTTGGATAGTGATGTTGTGATGGATATTGAGGTTACTTCCAACCGGCCTGATTGTATGGGGATGGTGGGGATTGCGCGCGAAGCAGCTGCAATTATGATCGTGCCGTTTTTATGGAAAGAGCCGAAATTTGAGTCAAACGTCAAACGTCAAACGTCAAAGTTGAAAGTGGTTATAGATGCTAAGGATGCTTGTTCGAGGTATATTGGAACGAGGATGGAGGGTGTGAAAGTTGGGCCGTCGCCGTGGTGGTTGAAGCGTCGCTTGTTGTCTGCGGGGATTCGACCTATTAATAACCTGGTCGACATCACTAACTATGTTATGTATGAGACGGGACAGCCGATGCATGTTTTTGATGCGGATAAGTTAAGTGCAACCCACCCCAACCCCTCCCTTGTCAAGGAGGGGCAGGTAGAAATACATGTTAGGTATGCAAAGAAGGGGGAGAAGATTTTGGCGTTGGATGGGAAGGGGTATGATTTGCCGGATTCGGTGCTTGTGATCGCGGATGCGGAGAAGCCGGTTGCGATAGCGGGTGTTATGGGTGGGGAGGATACGGGATCGACTGAAGAAACAGTTAATATTGTTTTAGAAGCGGCGACTTTTGATCCGGTTGTGGTGCGTAAAGGTTCGCGTAAGCTTTTGTTGCAGTCGGATTCGCAGTTGCGTTTTGAGAAAGGTTTATCGCAAATCGGACCCGAATCCGCCATGGCAAGAGCAATAGAGCTGGTTAAGGAACTGGCGGGCGGTGAGGTTGTTGGCGCGCCTGTTGATGTTCAACCTAAAAAGTATAAGGCTCAAACTTACTCCATAACTGTTGATGAGGTTAATGCTTTGATTGGAGTAGAAATATCGAAGAAAGAAATGATCGACGTTCTTAAACGTCTTGGATTCACCCTTCGACAAGGCTCAGGGTCTTCGAAAATTCAGGTTGAGGTGCCTTGGTGGAGGGATCATGATATTGAAGCGGGCAGGGATTTGGTTGAAGAGATTGCGCGTGTTTATGGATATCAAAAGATTCCCGCAGTCGTGCCAATGGAGGTTGCGCCTCGGAAATCTGATGAGATTATTGTTTGGGAGGATAGGATGAAAGATTTGTTGTCGGGCGCCGGTTATATCGAGTTGTATGGTTATTCATTTATGTCAAAAGAGTTGTTGGCTAAAGCGGGCTTTGAGTCTAAATATCTATTGCATGTGCAGAATCCTCTGACCAAGGATCTCGAAGTTATGAGGCCGTCGCTTATTCCGCAGTTGCTTGAGGCGGTTGCTAATAATCAGGAGCGTGCGGATATTTTGCGGTTGTTTGAGTGCTCGAATGTTTATTTGAGAAAAGCGGGTAAGAAGGGCGAGTGGACGGATTTGCCGGATGAGGATCCGCAATGTGTGATTGGTTACATTGAACACAAAAATGACTCACCATGGCGCGAGGTTAAGGGTATGGTTGAGTACATTTTTGATACATTTGATATAAATGATGTTAAATGGAAGAGAGTGTCACAAGATGATATTTGGCATCCGGGGCGGGGAGTGCAGGCGTATAAGGATGATAAATTGCTCGCGACGGTTGGTGAGATATCTCCAAAATACACTGAAGAGTTTAAGATAGAAAATAGAGTAGGTACAGCGCAGTTGGAATTGAGAAATATTATCAACTTTGCAAAGACGCATAAGTCTTACTCGCCGCCGTTGCCATTTCCGGAATCAAAACGTGATTTGGCGATTGTGGTGGATGAAGATGTGGAGTACAGGGATATTGAGCTCTCGATTTTACGGGCTGATGAAAGAGTTCTGGGTGTTCAGTGGTTTGATACTTATCAAGGCAAAGGCATACCGGAAGGCAAAAAGTCTGTGGCTATGCACTTAAACATCGGTTCAGCGGAGAAGACTTTGACCAGCGAGGAAATTGATGGAGTTGTGAATGATGCGTTGCTTGCTTGTAAAGAGCGGTTTGGGGCGGAGTTGAGGTAAAACCCCTCTAAATCTCCCCTTGTCAGGGGAGACTGGTGTAACATAGTAGGGGCGAACCTTGTGTTCGCCCGCGCAAATATATATGCCAACTAAAGTTTTAGAGATTGATTCAACTGTTGATGCTATAGATAATCAGTCTCAGAAGCGGAGAGTGCGCGTCCAGAACTGGAGGAATGTTTATACAAATTTAAAGATCCTGGGAATAAGAAGGATGCTTTAGTGGCGGTCGTGAAAATATTGAGTTAAAAAATCGCCCTTCGAGAAATCTCAGAGCGATTTTTTGTTATATGCTACATGTTACAAGTTACATGTTTAGCTCATCTCTTCCAGCTCTTCCTTGCCGTGCTCGAGTTCTTTGACCTGCTCAGCATCTTTAGTAAGAAGAAGCGCTTGGAATTCGCCGACATGGGTTTTTTCTTCTTTGGCGATATCCATTAGCATCGCTTTTAATTTGGGATCTTGAGCATGTGCCGCCATTTGTTCGTACAAGTTTACAGCATCAAGTTCTGCAATGATGCCGGCGCGACAGATTTCTTGGTCGATTTGATCCGGGCTTAGGCCCTCGAGTTTTTTGGGGATGTTGCTTAACATAATATATTTAATTACGAATTACCGATTACCAAATACCAATGTATGTGGTCTTCGACATAACTATATTCTTAAGAGCCATTTTTTGCAAGTTATGAACAGTTTTTGTTGTGTTGCATGTTACAAGTTACATGATACATGGTAAAATGAATTTATATGATTGAATTATCATCCGCGCAAGCATTTTTCTGGTTATGTTTTGGAGTGGGAATTTTTTCTGTAGCCGCATTTTTGAGTTGGTGTTTGTTTGAGGTTGCAAGATTACTTCGCCAAAGTAATGAGGTTGTTGAGCATGCTAGAAATGTTATTGCCGGAATTGAAGAGGATTTTAATGATTTAAAAGAAAGGTTTGGAACTGTGATTGGCAACATTGCGGGTATGGCAAAAGGTGCGTCTAAAATTTCGGGCATGATAGATGATTTTAGGGAAGAAAGACCAAAGAGGAGAACTAGGAAAAAGTCTTAGCAGTATCTTGCTTTGGATCTAGATGACGTTCTAGGTGGACGTTTTTGACCAGGATTCGCTTGATTGTATTGATTAGCAAGATTATTATTTTATTGCACGACGGCTGACAGCTGTCGGTTTTTATTTACTTGATATACAAGCGACGAGTGGGTAAGATGAATCAAATTGTTAATAAGTATAAGGCAGGCTTTATGCCGTCAGCCAAGTGCTATAAATATGCCGAATTCAGAAGCCCAAACCGAAGAAGTTAAAAAATCACCTTTTGTGCATTTACATGTGCACTCGATGTATTCACTTTCAGATGCTCTATCCACTCCCAAGCAAATAGTTGCAAAAGCCAAAGAATTGGGTTACGACGCCATAGCGCTTACCGATCATCGCGGGATGTACGGAGCTGTGGATTTTTATCAAGCATGCGAGAAGGAGGGATTGAAGCCGATTTTGGGGGTGGAGGCGGAAATTGCTCCGAATAGTTTACATGACAAAAGGCCTCGCATTGATGATTGGACATATCACATAACACTACTCGCGGAAAATTTTACGGGTTATCAAAATTTACTGAAGCTGGTTTCCATCTCGTATTTGGAGGGTTTTTATTATAAGGCAAGGATGGATAAGGAGTATTTAAAGAAGTATCACGAAGGTATTATCGCTTTATCCGGTTGCTTGAAGGGCGAGATACCAAAAGCATGCAACGAAGGAGATTTTGAAAAGGCAAAGAAGGCCTTGGAAACTTATCAGGATATATTTGGCAAAGAAAATTTTTTCTTGGAACTCGTGTACCATCCGGATTCGCCAACGCAGGTGCATGTGAACCGTAATATCGTAAAACTGGCAGAGATGACAGGAGCGCCATTGGCGGCGACTAGAGATTCGCATTATTTGGAAAGTGATGACGTTGAGGCTCAAGATGCTTTGCAATGCATTCATGCAGGGAAGCTGCTTTCTGATACCAATCGCTACTCAATCCGCCAATGGGATCATTCCATAACATCGCCGGAGGAGATGGTAGATGCTTTTCGCGAGACTCCGGAGGCAATCAGCAATACTCGTAAGATCGCGGATAGGTGTAATGTTAAAATTGAGCTCGGTGTAAATTTATTGCCTACATTTACGGTTCCTGACGGTGAAACGGAAATGAGTTATTTGCGGAAGATAACCTTTGACGGCATGAAGTGGAGATACGGCGACCCAATACCTAAAGAGGCGGTAGAGCGCGCCGAGTATGAGCTGTCTGTGATAGAAAACATGGGGTTTCCGGGATACTTTTTGATTGTTAATGATTATGTTGTTTGGGCAAAAGAAAATAATGTAATTGTGGGCCCGGGGCGTGGAAGCGCGGCCGGATCTATCGTGGCTTACGCATTGCAGATAACCAATTTGGATCCGTTGAAATACGGTTTGCTGTTTGAACGTTTTTTGAATCCGGACAGGGTTAGTATGCCGGATGTGGATTTGGATTTTGACGATGTAAAGCGCAAAGATGTTATTCAATATGTTACGGAAAAATACGGAGCCGACCGCGTGGCGGGCATTATTACTTTTGGAACAATGGCTGCCAGGGCGGCGGTGCGCGACGTGGGGCGCGTTTTGGGCTGGACTTTTCAAGAAGTGGACCGTGTGGCTAAAGCCGTGCCTCCACCCGTGCAAGGCAAAAATATTCCCATAGCGGTATCGCGCAAAGAAAATCCGGAGCTGAAAGCCATGGACGAAGCGGATCCAAAAGTAAGAGAGCTTTTGGATTTGGCCTCCAAGCTCGAAGGGACGGCAAGGCACGCCAGCCAGCACGCTTGCGGTATTGTTATCGCCCCCAGGCCATTGGAAGAGTATTCGCCCTTGCAAAAAGCGCAGGGCGGGGACGTGGATCAGGTGGTTCAATATTCACTTAAGCCGGCAGAAGCTGTTGGGTTGCTTAAAATGGACTTTTTGGGGCTTTCCAATCTCACCATTATCCGCGAAGCGCTCGAGATTATTGAAGCGGTGCATGGAGACGTGATTGTAATGGATGATATCCCGCTGGACAATGAAAAGACTTTTGAACTATTAGGGAACGCGGAAACTACCGGAGTATTTCAGCTTGAATCGGACGGGATGAAGAGGTACATACGCGAGCTTAAGCCTACGGTTATTGAAGATATTATCGCCATGGTGGCACTGTACCGGCCGGGGCCGATGCAGTTTATAGAATCGTTTATTAAACGCAAACACGGCAAGGAAAAGATTGAGTATATCCATCCGCTTACTGAAAACGCTTTAAAAGAAACTTACGGTATTCCGGTTTATCAGGAGCAAGTCATGCAAGTGAGTAAAGATATGGCGGGCTTTACGGGAGGTGAAGCTGATACTTTGCGTAAAGCAATGGGTAAAAAGATTGCGGAGCTTATGGTTAAGATGCGAGTTAAGTTTATAGACGGTTCTGTCGCTAATGGAGTGCCGCGTGATAAAGCTGAAAAGGTGTTTACACAATTTGAAGAGTTCGCGGCTTACGGGTTTAACAAATCACACGCTGCTTGCTATGCCTATATTGCTTATCAAACAGCATATTTAAAGGCGCATTATCCGGAAGCATTTATGGCCGCTTTGTTAAATTCGGACTGCCTTAATTTAGACCGCGTGACAATTGAAGTTGAAGAATGCAGGAGAATGGGGATTGAGGTTTTGCCTCCGGATGTGAATGAATCATTTTCGGGATTTTCGGTTGTGAAGGACACGGTTCAACCGTCCGCGGAGCGTGATAAAGGGGCGCGAGGTACGGTTAGGTTTGGTCTGCTCGCGGTAAAGGGGTTGGGTTATGATGTGGTTGATGAGATTATTAAAGAAAGAAAGGAAAACGGTTTATATAAAGATGTCGCGGATTTTTTAATCAGAATTAAAGGCAAATTTATTAACCGCAAATCTTTGGAGGCCTTGATCAGGTCGGGTGCCATGGATAATTTGGGAGACAGGAGCGAGCTTTACTATAATATCGAGCGCTTACTCGATTATCATCGTCAGCATGAAAAGGAGGCGGCGAGCGGGCAATTTAATTTGTTCGGGTCTCCGGGTGAGCAGACGAGATCCGAACTCAAACTGGCGCCGGCGCCCAAATTACAGCAAAAAGATACTTTAGCATGGGAAAAAGAGTTATTGGGACTTTATGTTTCAGAGCATCCTTTTAAAGAATATGCTAAAAAAATGAAAGATTTGATTATTCCTTTAGCTGAGTTGGGAAATTATAAACAAGAAAAAAGAGTTAGGGTGGCGGGGATTATTTCAAGTGTAAAAAGAATTTACACCAAGAAAAAGAACGAACCGATGTGTTTTGTTAGGCTGGAAGACGGGTATTCTGATATGGAAGTGGTTGTTTTTCCGAGAGTATTGCAAGAATCGGAATCTTGTTGGGTGGCGGAAAACATGGTTATGGTGGCAGGGCGCCCGGCTGAAGACGGCGGGAAGATGAAAGTTTTGGCGGAAAATGCTTATCAGATTACAGACCAGAATATTGAGCAAATTCTTGCAGAATCGCACAGCGGGCAGGGTGCAATGGACAATGAGGAAGATACTCAAGAGAATGTTGATGAAGGATTAAAGACAAATGAAAAAAAGGAGGAGGCGGTGGTTTCGCTTAAGGTTGGGGCCACGTTGCCTGAGACGGCGATCAGGATGTTGAGGCGGATTTTTGAGGCTAATCCGGGAAGTATGAAGGTGGATTTTATTATTGATGACGTGGGCGGTCAGCGGAGAGTGAGATCGTCTGCAATGATTACGCTTTCCCCGGATGTTACACGGCAGATCGAGGAAGTTTTGGGGCCGAGAACCGTAAGTTTTTAACCCCTCTTTAACCCCACATCCGACCCTCATACCCGGAGTTATTGAAATTTTTGTAGGGGCGAACCTTGTGTTCGCCCGCGCTTGGATAACAGAACGGGCCAACATAACCCTTCACACTAGGTTACGGGTTACAAGCTAGGTTCGCCCCTACAAAACCGTGTTACTATTTAGCTTCTAGCTTCATCTTTAGTATCTAGTATCTCGTATCTAGTATCTAGTATCTAGTATCTAGCAGATATTCAACCCGTGATAAACGGATTCTC
>CAYOMV010000023.1:0-18866 GCA_964405175.1 uncultured Gammaproteobacteria bacterium
ACACTCCCGTCCATCCCCGACCCGTGGTCGGACGACGAGCTCGCGGCACTCGGCGGCTAGCACCTTCCACAGACCCCACAAAGCTTCATGCGAAGTGGGGTCACTCACGGTCGAGGACGAGCACCCTGCTCCCTCGACCCCGGAACTGAACTCAAATCACAAGTCTCCCTTGTCAAAGGGAGATTTAGAGGGATTTGCCCTCAGTTCCGGACCATCCCTCCCCCTGACAAGGGGGAGGCTAGGGGGGGTAGCCCCCGGAAAGGTTTCAAATGAACATTTCAAAATTGATTTCAAGCGCCACCCGCGCCAACCACGACACCATCGCCATCACCCCCTGCGGAGATGGGACCCTTATCAAGTCCTACAGCTCCCGGGAGCTTGGCGGAGTCATCGGCGGAGGCAACGTGCTCTCTGCCGGCGGCGCCTCGTGTGCGCAGATGTGCCCCGAGTCGCTCATGGACCTTTTGGACTCCTTGAGCGACTCCGACGTCCGCGGGCTCATGGCCGTGGGTTGGCTGTTCGACGTGAGCGATACCAAGCTCACCCTCTTCGCCAACCCATCCGCCGGAGGCCGGCGACACTCGTTTCACGAGCAGGTCGCCTCCTACCGCCAGAGCCTGAGGAGGGTGGCATGAAACTGCTCCTCAAGCTCGTCGTGCTCTTCGCTCTCGTAATCGTAGCGGCAGGTTGCAACCTGCACGGCCACTACTACGGGCCGAAGGGCAAGTACGGCTGTCAGTACGACAGCCCGTGCAACCCACGGAGCCTCCACCGCCAAGAGCACCCCGAGTGCTACGGCCGCAAGAGGCACCACCACCGACACGATGAGCGGTGGCATCACGAGCAGCGCTACGCTGCTCCCCCGCTCTTTACCCCGGGCGCACGGTATCAGCCCCACCACCCTCAATACGAGGGAGAACGGCGCAGATGCCGCGGCAAACACTGCCGCCGGCGCTACCATCACTAAAATCTGCTTCTGGATTCTAAATCCAGGAGCGCTGTACCCACCTCAATAACCGCTAGAGGCTAGAAGCTAGCAGCTTAATGAAGTGAGTACAGCTGAAATAATCTTACCGCTGTCAACGTCCCCCTTAATAAGGGGGAATGAGGGAGATCAAGCTCCGGGGGTACATCCCTCCTCTCACGAGAGGAGGGGTTGACAAAACCCTCAAGATGTGATATAGTCTTCCATTCGACGTTGAGATTCGCGTCATCCCAAAGCCACGGGTCAATAGACCTATATCGGGCACAGGGATCGGATCTCATCGCCGATGGGCCGAATCAGTATTTCGCTGTTCGGCTTTCGACAAGGCGTCTGTTGCAACAATTGGTTGTAGCAGGCAAAACAGCCCTAAACCGTTCGTAAAAAACGGCAAAGGGTACTTCTCGGAGGGTTAAACCCCTTCGATACAAACACGGAGGAATCTGATGTTCTTCCCCGAAACCGCACCGCTCAAGGCGGTGTATGGAACGGCAAAAAGCATAACGCGCCCCCGCCTGTGGGCCCGAAAATAACAGGTGGAAAGGAGAGGGCATGCACCGCATCGTTTCGGTCGATGTATGGACAAGCCCGTAACATAGCGGCATAAACGAGACCGCGGTCGCCTCAGGCGACTGCACCCGCCGCGGCCCGATATGGGCAAAGCAACCTCCAGCCCCATTCCGCCCAAGGAGGGCGTGCAATGCGAGCGCGACAATAAGCGCCCCGGCAGACGGCGCCAACAGAAATAGTCCTGCAGCTTGTGCCCAAAAACGCCCACACTTAGACGACCGACGGGGCAAGCTGTAGAAATCTGCTAAAACCCGCGTAACCGCAACGCTCCACTTCCCCGAAAAAAATACGAAGTCGGAGCCCTTGCAGGAAGGAGTTATAAAAAATGACAACCTTCCAGGGAACCGCAGTGTTCAAGACACTGTATGGACCCCGGCCGCGTAGTCAGCCCAAGTCCCCTCGGCCCCTCGCCATTTCATAGTTGCAGGCGAGCCCAGGGCCGCAGGCAGAGGTTGACTCCGCGGCAGCACGATAATCGTTTCCACCCCCCCCCGCACCTTCCAAACCAACTCCACGCACAATTCCGGATAAGCGCCCGATGTGGAGTATCTTTCCGAGCAGCGTTCGTCCTAGAACACACTATTTTCCCACCGCTCGGATTTCACCCTCAGTGAGTAAAATCACTTTGTTCCCTGAGATTTGAAAAATGCAAAAAATCCCGCAAGGGATTTTTTGTTTGTTGAACCGGGATTAACCCTGATTGCTAAAATTATCAGCATTGTTCTTTATAGATTAATAAGCCTTGATTGATCCGGCAATTTAAGCTAATCTAGACAACATCTTTACGAGGCACTTTGTACGTTGTACATTGTACGCAATATTTAAGCGCGAGTGGTGAAATTGGTATACACGCTAGCCTTAGGAGCTAGTGGAGCAATCCGTGTGGGTTCGAGTCCCACCTCGCGCACCACGTAAAAAGCCGCTTAGAATAATGGGCGGCTTTTTACGTGCCCCGTGATCCGCTTTTGCGGATTTTACGGGGCAAAATTTTTTTACAGTATCGGCTTCACGTGGCACAGCTAGTAGTAGATTTAGCGAAGAATACCCTTCGTAGCTCTGACGAATGGAAGAGCGAAGTGGAGCAAGTCAAAAATCTTATAGCGGGATTTTTGAAATTCCAATTTCCAGTAAACAATGACCGATGCTGTTAAGAGGTGGGATTCGAAGGGAGGCGAGAGGCAGATATCGAGTTGGCGGTTTGCGGATATATAAGAGTTGACCATTTGCGTTTTTTTATGACATTCTCTGACGCGGAGGAAAAATGCACCCGGAAATTCATTACGATCCGCCTCACAACCGGTATGCTTTACAAAAAATGCTTGCGCGGCTCCAAGTACAATTGCAAACTCATTTTGATCTTCCCGTAGAATCCTTCCATTGCTCGTATCATGATTGGCCTAGCTCGGCAGTTATCTCCAACTGGAATCCTGAAGCCAGAATTATGTTGCCATTCGATTTTTACTATCTGGCAACGGTAAAAAAACGAACTCTCTTGGAAAGATTCCGTGTTACCGAAGATCACCAACTCATGCTCTTTTCAATCAATCCCGGATTTTTCGGCTCGCTTTGGGGCCGTAAAGAAGTTTGTTGCCACATAACAGTTCCCAACATCGCGGAAATTGTTAAAACAGAACTGCTTTGGTACGCGGACCAAACCGAAGCCACCCACATAAATTGCACCGGACTCCCCGGTTCAAAATCTCACTTTGCAAGCATCTTCCAACCTTAAAAACATCCTCCGATCCGGAGTTTTTTTATATTCAATCCTTCTTCCTTAAATCAATATTCCAAGTTCCATGTTCCATGTTCTATGTTCCAAGTTCCATGTTCTTTGTTCCATGTTCCAAGCTCCACGTGATATAATGCAACAATGCAAGAGGGGCGACCGGAAATAAATATCCAATTCTCCAATAAAGAAAAGTTCCGTGCTTACGCGCGCTTTTTAAAGATTATCTGGCGGTATAACAAACCGCTGGCCATCTTCCGTTTTGCCATCATTTTTCTGGGTGCGTTCCTGCAACCCTTAGAGGTCTACTTTTTTTCACTTTTTATCGCGGCCATCGCCGAAGGCCAAACAGAAAAAGCCCTGTCACTGCTTATTGTCGTCATTATCTCTTACGGTTTCCGCTACTTGGTTAACGAACTCACCTACTCGAAAGCCGACGATTGGTTTATGAAGGTGGCTCAAGCCGCTACCCAACAAGAAATTTGGCGCGCTGTAGCCAAACTCAAACCCGAAGCCCTAAGCGAGCCCGAAGTCCGCCGCAGTTTGGATTTTGTTCGCGAAGACCTTTGGCGCCTCAACCGCCTCGCCGGCAATAGCGAATGGTTCTTGCGCTCAAATTTAAAATTCATAGCCGCTCTCGGTTTGGCGGTAACCGCACCTTGGTGGGTCAGCGCCTTGGTGTTGGCAGACGCATTCTTACAAGCGCTCAATTTACGCAACGAAGCCAAACAAGATATCTGGGCGGCAACATGGAACACCTTCGACGGACGCCGAATCGAATACACGCGGTTCATCTTTTTAGACATAAAATCTTTCTTGCAACTCAGGCTCTTGGGCGGTGAAAAATCGTTCCTGAATAAATTCATCAAAGCCAACTCCAATATAATCAAACGCTTCCGGAAAGTTGCCATAACCAGCATGCGCAACCGCACCTTACTTAGCGTGTTGCACGTCAGTGCTTACGCGGCTGTAATTATCATCATGGGCCAACGCGCCATCGCCGACCCGGCACAGCTTGCGGTTTTATATGTAGCGCTCAACTTATTCGGCCTCATGGGCGAGGCTTTAAACGGAATTTCCGGTTCCATTACAACCGTTTTTGCCGACATGCAAATCCTTGCCTACATCAACCGATTGATGAACAAAACTCCGGAAAAAACCACCGGCATCGCAATTCCCAAGGACAAACTCATGATCGAATTTAAAAACGTCAGCTATAAATACCCGGGAGCTAAAAATTTCGCGCTCAAAAACCTAAACCTAACACTCCGCGAAGGCGAACACATCGCTGTAGTTGGTGAAAACGGCGCCGGCAAAACCACCTTCCTGCGCCTGCTTTCGGGTTTAGATCAGCCAACTTCCGGACAAATCTTATTAAACGGCCAGCCTTTAAGTGATTACATCCCCGCAAAATGGCGCAAAACCTTCCACCTCATGACTCAAGACGCCTCGCTTTACCAAGATTTTGTTAAAGACAATCTCTTCTACGGCACCGATAACCACCGATCTTCAGATACACCTTATAATGCCGCTCAATTCATTGCGGGTTCAAATGTTGTCATAAAATCTTTACCGCAAAAAGAAAAGACCTTTATCGGTAACTGGGTCGCGCCGCCCGGCATAACCCCCCACGAAGTCTCCGGCGGCCAGGCTCAACGCCTGCTCATAAGCCGCACGCTCATCCACGGCGGCCGCATCATAGGCTTCGACGAACCAACCGCAGCCATGGACGCTATAGCCGAAATGAAGTTCTTCGAACGTATGCTCAAATCCTCCGGGTCACGAGGCCTCATCTTCATCTCCCACCGCTTCTCCACCGTGCGCCGCGCCGAACGCATCCTGGTCTTCGACAACGGCACTCTGGCTAACCAAGGCACTCACGACAAACTCATGGCAGACGGCGGCAAATACGCGGCACTCTACAACGAACAGGCTCGCTGGTACAATTAATAAACTTCAATCATTAAACTTCAAATTATTAAATTTGGAGTTTTTATTTATTAAAAAATCTAGCTCAGTTCGACCTAATTTGTAGTTATTGACATTATAGACATAATATTTAAATATATAACCGCAACACTCACAGAAAGGCGTGGTCATGGGTCAGCTTTTTTACATCCCAATCTACCCCACCGGTGAAAACAGCAAACAAAACACATTCGGCAATCTTTTTGGACCTTTCCAAGACCGAAATGAAATGCAACAAGATATGCGGGCCAACTTCCGATCTTCGCCTCATACAGCATTTCTGATCATTAATGGCTGCGTGGCAATACAGGAGCCAAATCCAAAAGCTTTGGCGGAATCCAAAAAACGCAGTCCCGGAAATCCAAAAAACTATGTCACTGAAAACGGCATAACCAGCTGCCGAACTTGCGGCGAAACCACCAGTGTTGTCCATGTTCCATTCCCTGTTGATTTGAGCGATTGGCGTAAAAGCAGGCCCGGCTGCAACGACTGCGGTTACGAGGCCATGCACTATTGCCCCAACTGCGAACGCCGCCCCACCTACAAAGATCTTCCGCAATGCAGATGCAAGCAAAGCGCCTAACCCATCCTCGTCCTCCGAGGATTTTTTTTATAAAAAAGATATCGCCAAGCGATACCAAATTTATAGTTTATAGTTTAATAATTTTAGTTTAATAAATACCTATTTGAAGTTTGAAAATTTACAATTGTTGCTTTACTTGGCTCGTTCCACATACTCCCCTGTTTCAGTATTAACAATCACATCATCTCCCTGATTCAAAAAGATAGGAACCTGAACTGTAAAACCGGTATCGGTTTTAGCTTCTTTGGTTACGTTACCGCTGGCAGTATCCCCCTTAACCGCAGGTGCCGTCTCCACAATCGTAAACTTCATCTTTTTCGGAACTTGAATTGCTATTGGATTTCCTTCATGCATTGATACGATTACTTCCAAACCTTCTTTCATGTACTTGGCATCATCTCCCATATCCTCATCCGACATGCTGACTTGGTTGTAATCTTTATTATCCATAAATACATAACCCGTATTATCATGATAAAGATACGCCATGTTGCGATATTCGATTTCCGCGAAAGTCAAAGTTTCAGAGGTCTTATATGTTTGCTCCAAAGTCTTGCCCGTCTTAGCATTCTTTATCCTGGTCCTTACAAAAGCCGCGCCTTTTCCCGGGTTCACATGCTGAAAACTGGTAACCACCCAAGGTTCGCCGTCTTTCATTATAACCGCGCCTTTTTTAATATCATTTGGACTACCCATAATCTCATTTCGATTAGAAATTAGAAACTAGAAATCAGCAATATCCTCTAGTTAACCAAATTAAATTTGCTATTTGCTAACTGCTAATTGCTAATTTTCAGTAGTCGTAATATGCCCCACTCCCCCGATTCCGTCAAGCATATGCCCTTCGCTCAACCATTTGTATTTGTGGCTATGTAAGAAAACATGCGCAAAATAACCGGCCGATTCGACAAAGATTATCGCGACAATTATTGCCGCTAAAACGTGTAAAGCAATTTCCCACATATAAACACATTATAACCGCTGGACATTTTTCAACCAATAAGATTATACTTCCCTTAAAATCGCAATTCAAAATTAGTGATTCGGTGTTCAATCTTAATCACGCGGGTATCGTATAGTGGCCATTATGGATGCTTCCCAAGCATCAGAGACGGGTTCGATTCCCGTTACCCGCTCCATGGCAAAAAAGACCTCTAAACCGGTCTTTTTGCTTATAGGGAATCGAACCGGGAGGGGTTTGGGGAACGGGAGTTCCCCACTTTTGCGGAGGGAAATCGTTGGGAAAAACCGGGAGGTTTGTCCCAAAAGCGAGCTCGCGAGCGAGTGAGATATCCCGTTACCCGCTCCATGGCAAAAAAGACCTCTAAACCGGTCTTTTTGCTTATAGGGAATCGAACCGGTAGGGGTTTGGGATTTTTTGCTATAAAAACTTTACACTATCCCGACCGGAACATAAGATAAAACCGGTAACTCTTAACAGCCCCAACATGAATAAACTTTGTTTGACATTGCCAATCTTGGCATTCATTTTCATTATTAGCCCAACTGCGCATGCGGATATTACCGATTGCAAAAACGGCTACAAATTCAACCCCCGCAGCGGAGTCGGTTGCCAGCAAATCAACTGCAATGATATTCCCGACGCGCATTACAGCTACACCGGTGCTTGTATCTGCGGCTCATCAGGGTCTATCAACGAAAAACCCACGGATCCCAACAAAGAATGCGCTTACCCCCTAGATCACCAATCCTGCCCCGGCTGTGTTTATGCTTGCGTGGGCTTAAACGACCCTTGTCCGGACGATATTCCGGAACTCAACAACCCTCCTCCAACTGAAATCGAAGTCCTGCCCGCAAGCCAAGGCAACCAACCAAACTCAAACGCCAATACAACTCCTACTGCCGTCGGCACACCTCCTTCTCCAACTCAAAACACACCAAACTCTCAAACAACTTCAACAAATATTGCTACGGCCGGTATTATCCCAAGCCCGGCGCAAGCATCAGCCAACACCGGCATGACCTGCCAAAAATTTTGCGCTCGCCTTACTCGAGGCAATCAATATGATGAAGTTTTAAAAGCGGAAGGAAGATACCCCGCCTGTAATTGCATCATCGACAATAAAGATAAACACAACCGCCTCACTGAAACCATAACCATAAACGGCGATAAACGAACAACTTATATTTACGATCCTGAAACCGGAGCCCTGATTAAAAAGGACACTATCTCCATAGCCGCCGAAAAAGAACGGATCCGACTAAGCCTGGGTTATAAATACGATGAAGAACAAATCGACGCCATGCTGGATGATGCCGTTATCGAAAAATGGTTTCAAGCCAGAATGCAAAACATAGTCACCAAAACCAGCATTACTCACGCCCAGTTTTGGTGGCAGCATATAGTGGCTCTTTGGGATCATGGCTATGGCAATTCCGCTGATTTCGTCGACACTTATAACTTTGGCCGTTGTGGCGATTCCATGCTTTGGCTGGAACGCAATTTAACCGCAGATCTCAAGCTGACCGGCAAAAAAGATAAAACCAGCGAAGCCATGCTTTCCATCACCGGCGAAAAATACGGTAATATGTTAAACCACACCGCCTTAATCATTCGTCCGCAAGGATACTCAAACATCGCCTGGGCTGACACCGTACAAGAACTCCTCAGTAAAACCCAACAAGGCGGCCTTACCAAAGCAGACCTAAATGGCATCGACCCTAAACTGCTTGACGCAAAAGTTTTAGACCCCTATTTTAAAAAAACCATGACAGTTCGAGAATTCATTAAAGGCTGGTCCGTCATAAAAATCAGCTAAAAATTATATGAAAAAAATTATCATAATCACGGTTATCTTAACCCTGGCGCTGGTTATCGGCTTAACTGTATTAAGCTTTGCTTTGCAATGGAATCTTACATACGACGGACCGCGCCAAAACGAAAACTTCATAGCTACAAGTAGCTTGCCCTACGGCACAATAATGGGCTCTCTCTCTTACCCGAGTGAATTTATGCCTCAACTCGAAACCTGCGCCGTAAACACCGATACAGAAGAATCATACTGCACGTATCAAATGATCCAAGGTCCTAACTTCAAATACGGCTATGGTTACCAGCTCCAAGTACCGCCCGGATCTTACCGCGTATTTTCAAAAATTAACGACGAATACGAACCCTACCGCGCCTATTACTCCAAATTTGTTACCTGCGGCGGAGATTACACCTGCACCGACCACACTCCAATAATAATTCAAGTTACAGCCGATGAAACAATACGCAACATCGACACCGAAGATTGGTACGATCTAAGCCAAGAACAAAATCCGCAATAGCGGATTTTGTTCTACATATCCGGTTTCAACTCTCCTATAAACTTCCTCATATCCTCCATTAACACGGCGTCTGGATTACACCTTAATACCATACCATCCATATACATGAGGCTTTTAATAATATCAAAAATACTTTCCGAAAACTCCATACCCGACAAAACTCCAAGCTTTATAGTCCGCATCATCATTTTGGTTAAACTAATCTCACTCACGCTCTTGCCCGCAAAATCTTTATATAGCTCAAAAAACTTTTTCTCAAAATCAACAAATACTTGCCCGCTGATTTTTTTCTCCGCCATTTCGTTCAAATAGTATGCGCACTCCTTATACCTGTAATAACTTAAATTCTCAAAAAAATTAAACAAGCCAACTCTTATATAATCTTCTACTTTGCCTATATAACCAGTGTCTACAAAAAATATCTGCCCATTGGTAAAAATTACATTTCCCGGATGAATATCTCCATGGAAAGTACCGATTTGAAACATGTAAAAACCATGGATATGAAACAAATCCAACAGCACCCCATAATCCAAACTGTTTGTTTCTAAAAGCTCGTCCACCGTTTGCCCCTCGATAAATTCTGTTACCATAATCCTCTCGCCTGATAACTCTTCATAAACTTTTGGAAACTTCAATAAACTTAAATCATACTTATCTTTATTGGCAATAAAGATTTCTCTAAGCGTTTTCTGCCCCTCCGCCTCATGCGCCAAATCCAATTCGCTCAAAGTTGATCTTTCGATCATATCCAGCAAGCCTTGCGGATTGGCTACTCCTTTAAGCTTGGGATAAAAAACCATGGCCCACTTAAAATATTTTTTTACCTGCTTCACTTCTTTTACAAACTGGTCCTTAACTTTTCTTTTTATCATTTTTATCACAATTTCTTCACCCGATTTTAGCCTGCCTCGATGCACCTGCCCCACCGAAGCCGATGCCAATGGCTCCTCGTCAAAAAATGCCAATTCATCTTTCAATTTTTGAGATGCTAACTGTTCAAATAATCTCTTAGCGTCTTCAGCCGGCAATGGCACTGTTTTTCGATAAAGCTGTGCCAACTTTTTACACTTATCCGCGGGTAAAAAATCAATCCTAACCGCGTGCATTTGCCCAATCTTAACCGCGAGCAAGCCCGTATCTTGGATAAAATCCAAATCCGGTTCTTTAGCCGCGTAAATATTATGCAAAAGTTTTACAAATCTATAAATATTCATATTTATAATAATAGCCTATTAGTATCACACGAGTCTAACATTGCAACCGGCAAGTCTTGCCAATTCCGTTTTAATAATGTAACTTAAAAAAACGTACTTTTACCAACACATGCTTGCTCAAAAGGGGGGAACATGAGCCAGCTGCCGAAAAATGCCGACATTGGAATAATGCGGCACGCCGAATCTTGGGATAACGTTAAACAAATCAACGGATACAACATCCTAACCCTGAGTGGGATGCCGACCTGGGTCAATAAAAACGACCCGGACTTATCCGACCGCGGCTGTCTGCAAGCTTTGCACGCGGCAAAATTCATAAGCGGTATATTTGGCGCGCCGGACGTAATAGTCCACAGCCAAAAACGCCGCACTTGGCAAACTCTGGATATGATGGCATCCGTGGATGCTCGCTTCACTCCCCAAAGGCTGCACATAATCGACAACGGCTTCGAAGAACAAAGGCATTGGCCGGAAGCGGCAACATGTGCCGAAGTCAACACAATGCAACAGCGCCAATTCCTGCTGGAGCGGGCTTTAAAAATGGTACAGCACGGAGCGCCGATTGAATACGCGGCTGCTCGAGTGCAGTTACCACCATCTTTAATCGACTGGCGGCAAAAACAAATGAGCCTGCCCGCCTATGCCAGAAAAAAATTACCGGAAGGCGAAAGCTTTCTGAATTTACGGCGTCGCGTAACCCTCTCGCTGAAACAAGTATTCAGCCAAGACCAAGCGCAAAACTGTTTCAAGTATTGCTTTCTTGTCCATGCGAAAACCGCATTGGCCATAGTCTCTATCCTAAAAGACCTCAACATAAAATGGATAGAATCCATGCTTAACATCAACGGACTCCCATTCCCGCCAAACAGCGGTTTCTACGTAATCAGAATCCGCGACGGCCGGATACAAAATGATGGCTCGAGCTGGCAACTTAGCCCTTTTCTAAAGTGTAACGGAAGAAAAGTGGAATTAAACGCAACCGCGTGCAATCTCCACGAACACGTACGCCTGGTTGAGCATCTCTGCGCGAATGCTCCCGGGTGGCGCGACTATGGCCACCACCGAGTCAGCTTCGATCCTGTCACGCCGCCACCCATAAGCACACCGCGGCCAAAGCCGGTCGAAACCCCCGTACTGCGCATTTCAGCTTAAAAACCTGCCCCGAAGTTCGGGGCTTTTTAAAATCTTTCACTCGCGGAAAAAGGTATCACCTCATTAATAGACTTTACTCCGCAAATCAACATCACCAACCTGTCTACTCCAAAAGCGATGCCGGCCGCGTTACCCATCTTGGGCAAAGCTGATAACAAATCTTCATCAATTTCCCAAACAATCTTGCCCAACTTACGGCGCAACTCCTGCTCTTCTTCAAATCTTTTGCGCTGTTCCACTGGATCAGACAATTCCGCGAATCCGTTTGCGAGCTCCAAGTCACCCGCATACAGCTCCACTCTATCCGCCCAACGTTCATCATCTGAAGATCTTCGAGCCAGCGCGGCCATACTAGCCGGATAACGATATAAAAAAGTTGGTTCGCCTGCCGCAAGCTTAGGTTCGATTTCGCTTAAAAATATCTTAAAATACAGGTCATCCCAGCCATCATCCGGCAAAACCGTTTGCCCAAACCGCTCCGCAACACCGATCATTGCCTCTCGATCATTAAGCAAAGGTTCTAACTCAACTCTCGCGTATTCCCTCCAAGCATCCTCAACCGTCATTCTTCTAAAAGAATCTGAATTCTGAAATTTAGAATCTGGTATTTGCGACACCACGTATCGCATCATCGCTTCCGTATCATCCATCAACTCGTTTACACCCGCGTCGCGACGGTACCATTCAAGCATCAAAAACTCCGGATCATGCGACCCGTCCCAAGGTTCATTATTACGAAAACAAGGACCTAGATCATATATCCTATCAAACCCTGCTCCTAAAAGTTTCTTCATCGCATACTCCGGCGAAGTAACCAAAGCCACACGGCTCGGGACTTTTGACGTTGGACGTTCGACGTCGATCCTGAATGGATCAAGATATGGCTCCTGCCCCGGCAATCTCACCATCCTCGGCGTATGCATTTCCAAAAAGCCTTGATCATCAAACCAAGCCCGAATCGCTTTAACAACCTCCGACCTCACCTTGAGATTCTCGATATTCATAGCCCACGCAATATAAAATAACAAATAACAAATAGCAACCCCCATGCATAAAACTTCGGGGTCGGTCTTAATTAGAAATTAGCAAATAGCAATTATTACTCAGAATACCGCTAGAAGCTAGTAGCTAGAAGCTTGTCATTAACTCGTGATGAACGGATTCTCGTGACAAACGCGATTTCGTTATTCGTAGTTAGAAATTATCGTAGGGGCGAACCTAGCTTGTAACCCGTAACCTAGTGTGAAGGGTTATGTTCGCCCGTGCTTCGATACTGAACGGGCGAACACAAGGTTCGCCCCTACATAGTTAGAAGTTAGAATTTAGAAGTTAGAATTTAGAAGTTAGTAGTTAATCGTTAATCAGTAATTAGTAATTTAAAAAGCCGCCCCGGTCCTCTCCGAAACGGCTTCCAAGCATGGGTAAAATTTATGCCGCTCTGCGAACTGTAGGTGCCTCATCTTCTTCAATTATATCTTCTGCTGTCAATTCTTGACCGGGAGGCACAGGTAATTCGCCCTCAAATTTGGGAGCCTCTGGCTGAGGCGCTCTCATAACCTCACTCATATCAATTGGAGCTTCTGCTCCATGTGCACGAGGTTTGGGCATATTAGGCTTAGTCAAAATCTCCTGAAATTCCTCCTCTCGAATCTGCTCAGCCTCGTGTGCTCTGGGCACAGGTAATTCGCCCTCAAATTTGGGAGCCTCTGGCTGAGGCGCTCTCATAACCTCACTCATATCAATTGGAGCTTCTGCTCCATGTGCACGAGGTTTAGGCATATTAGGCTTAGTAAGAAATTCTTGCATTTCCTCAGAGCTGATTTGTTCAGCCTCATGCTCGCGTGGTTTTGGTAAATTTATCTTTTCTCTTATATCTTGTACTTTTTCTCCCGTAACCCGAGCATCTTCTCTAAATAGCGCCTTAAGATCTACCGGCGCTTCTTCACCATGCTCGCGCGGTTTGGGCATACCGGGTTTTGTTGTAATTTGTTCCCATTCTTCAGGGCTGATGCGCTCAGGTTCTTCACCCGCACCGCCCTCGATTACCCGTAAATCGGGCTTGGGCTTTTCTTGAGGAACGGGACTCCCTATTTTTTCGACAAAATTAGCCATATTTTATGTTTGTTTAGATAATTAACGTTAATTTCAAAACTTTAATATACAAAGACAAGCAACAAAAAAACGAAGCATCACGTCTTCGCAATCCTAACTTATTGAAAAGCCCCTATCACAAGGCTCACTTGTTTTTTGTTTTTGCATATTTTTGTTTTTGTTTAGCCTAATTTTCGAGGCTAATAATGTAATTATAACAGAAAAAAGCCCTTTTGTCAACCAAAACAGCTTATTTAACAGTAATAATTTAAATTGTAAATTTCAGATTCTAGCTTTTATTGTTTTCGTATTGTTGCAATTCATCATGAATCACATCTAATTGGATCCCAACCTTGGCAAACATCTCCCTTGTTTCTTGTGCCGCATGATATCTACGCTCAGCAACGACCCTCTTAATCCCCACGCTGATAATCAGCATCGCGCAAACTCTGCAAGGCTCCATTCTGCAATATAACGTAGCACCATCCAAACTCACTCCGTGCTTGGCCGCCTGGCAAATGGCATTTTGCTCCGCATGAATGGTACGCACGCAATGCTCACGCACAGTCCCGTCTTCATCCAGCACTTTTTTATACATATGCCCCACGTCATCACAATGCTCCAAGCCCGGCGGTGAACCCACGTAACCCGTGCATAAAATCTGCTTGTCTTTCACGATCACGCAACCGCTCCTGCCCCTGTCGCACGTAGCCCGGCGCGCAACCGTGCCCATTATTTCCATAAAATACTCATCCCAACTAGGACGTATATATTTCTCGTCTGTCATATAAACTTATTTAACCATTCTCGTAACCAAATGACAATAAAGATCTGATACTAGCTTCTAGCTTCATCTTTAGTATCTAGTATCTTGTATCTAGTATCTAGCAGACACTTAAGCCTCTCGCTACTAGCTTCTAGCCTCTAGCCAGAGTAATTATTGTCATTTGGTGATTCATTGGTTATTGGTGATTGTTAAATAAAAAAGCCGGCACAAGCCGGACTTTTTTATTTAACAAGATATGGAAGTAAAGCCATGAACCTCGAGCGCTTAATGGCGGATGACAACTTTCTCTGATGCCACACGCAAACTCCACTGCGCTTCCTTGCAACGATTCTTCCGAAAGACGACAAGTATCGGCGCAATAAATCCGTATCCTTATAATTAATCTCTGTTACATTTTCCCGACAAAACGGGCATATTGTTTGATATTTCATAATTTATTTACGTAAATCCGTTCGTCACGTTAACCTGCGACGTTAGACGTTAGACGTTAGACTTTAAAAAGGTATATCCTCCACGCGTATTTCCTGATCTCCAACCCCCTGGTCAACTCCACCGCCTTGATTATTGGAGGGAGAAGAATTTGTGGGTTGATAGCCGGATGAACCTCCCGGAGCCTTATCGAGCATAATCATATTTTCCGCTATGATTTCCGTTCTCTGTCTTTTTTGGCCGTCCGGAGTTTCCCAGTCGCGTGTCTGCAATCTGCCTTCAACAAACACTTTCCTGCCCTTTCCCAAATATTGATTGCAAATTTCCGCGAGCTTACCCCAAGCAACTATCGAATGATATTCAGTACGTTCTTGCTTTTGCCCGTTAACATCAGTCCACTGCGAAGATGTCGCTACTGAAAAATTTGCTACGCTCTGACCATTAGAGGTATTGCGCAATTCCGGGTCTCTGGTGAGATTCCCAATTATTTGCGCGCGGTTTAAACTCATCGCCATATAATAATTACTTTAATACTTAGTTCCTTTAAAAACGAAGTTCGAATTTCTGCGCCATTGGCGCCTCCGCCTTCGGCGGAGTAATTCGTATTTCGATATGGTTATTTTGCCTCTTCGGTTAAGGCCGCGTCAATCTTCTTATCCAATTCTTCAGCGCTTAATTCAGGCATGATATCTTCTTTAACCTCTTTTTCTTCTTCTTGCTGTTCGCTGTCAACCTTTTCTTCAGGTTGTTTTGATTCATCCTTAACATCGTCGGATTGATCTTGCTCGTCTGAAGATTTATCCAATTCCTGAGCCGCCTGCACATCATCGGCAACATCTTCCGATTTTTTAGGAGCTGATTTTTTGCGCTTTTTATCATCTTTACCGCCCTCAACAATAACTTCCTGGAATTGCACCAAGTTAAACTGATCACCTCCGCCTTCTTCGGCACGCAAAATCAAATGGCGCACTACGCGCTCATGAATGCGCAATGCTTCGTTCACCTTAGCAACAACGTCAGGCTCGGCATCAAAATACACAAGCACATAATAGCCGTGGCGGATTTTCTTGATTAAATAAGCAAATTTATATTTGCCCAATCGGCGGCTTTCTTTTGTGCTTCCGCCATACTTTTGGATAAGCGCCAAAATATCGCTTTCCGTTTGCGCGACTTCTTCATCGGTCAAAGTCGCAGGAATAATATAGAGAAGTTCGTATGTTCTCATATATTTCTTTTACACGTCCGCGGTTGGATCCTTTTGGAATCACACCCTGCGGCAACCCTGAAATCAGGATTCTGGCCGGTAAAAGCTGTTAGGTTTTAATGAAGCTAAACTACCTAAATCCCAATTATTTGTCAAGATTATAGCCATTTTAAGCTAAAAAAAGACCGCCGAAGATCGGCGGGAGAAGGTGTTAGTGAGTAGTGTCTTTTTCGGGTTCCTGGTTTTCTTCAATGTCAGGCAACTTTGCGGGCGGCGGCAAAACCGGACCCGGCGCCTGAATCCCCTGCAAAGTACGTTTACGCATACCCGTGTCCATCTCATGAAGCGATGGAGGCGGCGGCAATGTACGGACGGTGGGCTTGAGGCCCATGGGCTCGGTCAGCCTTTTGGGCCTTTCGAGGCTGGCCACGTGGCACACCATAACCGGCCCCAAGTTCGCGGTGAGGCTTGGCGGCAGTTTGTAGCCATTGTCACTCACGAGCGGCAAGTGCAAAAAGCTATTCAGTGCCAGCAAGTCGTTTTCCTCCGCCACCACGTACTCGGCTTGTTGCTTCGCGCCGGGCATGCCCTCGAGCGCGATCACGCACTGCCGCACCAAGTGCATCAATCGGCTAACCGGCAGCACCATGAGTTCCGGTGCCTCGAGAGCCAAGAGCCCGCTTCCATCGTGCTTTTTGAGCGCTTCTTCCAAACGTTCTTTGGCGCTCTGCACGGTTTTGAGCTCAGCTCTGGCTCTATCGATACGCCGGCCCATATTCGCCTTTTCAACTTCCGCGGTCATGGCAGTGTACTCGTAGGCCGCGATTGCTTGGCGGGTATGGTCGCACTCCATAGCTTGGCGCAAAGACGCGTTATGCGCCCTCAGGTCATCGTTCTGCCGGATGATTGCATCAAGCTTGGCTTGATTAGCTTTCGCTTCCGCGTACTCCGACTTCAGCTCGCCGATCTTGAGAGCGATTTCTTTGGCCTGCTCTTCAGGCTCCATCGGCTCTAGCCTCTTAAGTTCGACAGCGAGCGCTCGCGCCGTACCTGTCACGAGGCGACGCCACAGCTCTTGAAGCTGGGAATTTTCAGCGCGTACTCGCGCCAATTGTTCCAGAGCTTCCTGATTATCGCTCGAGAGCTCGTTACCAAACTTCTCGAGCGCCAAATTCGTGTTGAGCGCGTAAAGGTTACCCGATCTCCTGGAGAGGATATCCTTCTCAAGCGCTTTCGCAAAGTTAACCGGGCTTTCTGCCGGATTGTTCGCGAAAATGAGCGACTGGAGCACCGAAACAGCATTGAATTCAGCTGTCGCGACCTCCAGAATCTCGTGCAAGGCATCCAGCCGTTGCTTGGCTTTCTCGGCGTCTTTTTCACGCCTTTCCGCTACACAAATGCGGTAGCGTTTATCGATCTTGGCGATAACTTGCTTCGCCAATTCAATCGAATGTTGCAAATTAGAAAGATGCTCTCCGCGAACATCCTGCTCTACCTCCCACAACTTCCTGAGTTGGTCGGTTAGAACATCATATTTTCTTTGCCAAGCTCCGCATTCGCCCGTGAGCGTTTGCCGCAAGCTTTTTTCTTCTTCCGTGCGCCGCCTTTCCGCGGCCAAGGAATTTGCAAGCTCGTCCCGCTTGCCGCCCAAAAGAGCGATTTGTTCACTGGAGCTATCAAGCTCTGTTTGCAAAGCGGAAAGCTTCCGCTCGTATTGCTGGCTTTTGCCCGCGAGTTCTTGCGAAATTTCCGTTCTCTCATCAACCGCTTTCTGCAAGCGGTTTTGAGTCTCGGCAAGCTGTTCCAAAACTGCTTCATGCTCTTCCGGCGAGGGGCCTGGAGCGCACTTTTGCAGTTCGCTTGCAACCCTGGCTTCCATCTCGTGCTTCACGATATTGGCCAGATCGCGAAAACGCTTTTGCCTGCGCCAACTGCCAAGCGCGAGCACCGTAGCAATCGCGAATGCCAGCATCGCGACAATCGCAATACCCTTGGCTTGAGAGTTTTCAGCTTTCAGACTGACAATCGCGGCTTGCTGCGCCGCTTGCCCGCTTTCCAGCTTTTTCACTTCACTTTGCAAAACGCTGTTTTCCGCCTCTGCCTGATCCAGCATCAACCGTTCGGGCGCCACACTGGGCTTTGGAATCACGATCGCCGAATACAACTTTTGGCATTCGCGCAAAACCTTTTTTGTCTCATCGCTGGGGTTGGGTTTTTCGGCCAGCTCTTTACAAGCTTCCTCGCTAACTTTTCCAACACGTTCGACGACAGACAATTGCGGCTTAAGAGGCACCAAAAGCGATGTTGCCACCGGATAGTAGTTCACGAATCCGTCGGCGCACATCAAGCGCTCTTCTTTGGTCTGATCCGGCCAAGGCTTGGAATTGGGCACGCACTTGCTGTGCACCGCGCGCAAGCCCGGCTTCCCTTGCATAACCGCGTCATTCGCGGCTTTGATGGAAATCAATTGCTGATGCATTGGCACCGGCTTGCCGTCATCTCCCAACTGGGGGAAATTCTTGGCAATCATGTACAAATCGCATTCCTTGCGATCCGCGCGGGTAATGCGCCAATAACGCACACCATCGATTTCATGCCGTTCGACATGCCTGATGCAGTCTTCAGCTTCAAGAGCCATTGCCTGCTTGGGCACGATGAATGAAAGCGCGAAAAACACCAAAAAAGTCACCAAGTGAATGCCGAACAACTTGTTGTCGAAAAAGGTCTTAAAAAGGCTCATGATGCCCGTCCCTTTCTGATGCGAGTCACAACTTTTGTTGTGTTTTTTTTCAAGGTTCCGCCCATATTTTACATGATGAGCATATAACAGCACACCATAAAGCAAGATTTCTGTCAACCCTGC
>CAYOMV010000024.1:0-17599 GCA_964405175.1 uncultured Gammaproteobacteria bacterium
AAGATTTAATCCGTATTTGCGAGCTTCAGAAAGAATAGCGGAGATGGAATCAGTTAAAAAGTTCTGGAATTCGTCTATATAAAGGTAAAAATCTCGGCGTTTTTTAGGATCCATGTCACCGCGTGATAAGGCAGCCATAAGGATTTTACCAACCACGATCATACCGATGAGATATGAGCTGATATCGCCCAATTTGCCTTTGTTCAGTTCGCAAAAAATGAGCTTACCCGAATCCATAGCTTCTCTAAAGTTGAAGCTGGATTTTTGTTGGGAAATAACAGGCCTTAGGAAGTCGTTAGTTATAAAAGGAGTGAGCTTGGAGGCGATATAAGGCACCATGTTGGCAAGCGATGCTTCTCCGCCGGCTTTTTGGGCCTCTTTAATCCAGAAATCACGGACACTCGCGGTTTTGCATTTGCTAAGCTTGAACTGTCGATATTGGTCGTCCGCTAAAACTTTGGGAATTTCGACGAGAGTTGACCCGGACTCGGGGTGATCCATGATTAAAAGCATGGCATTTCTCATGTAATACTCAAACATTGGGCCACCCGTGGCTTTAAGATCATAGAGCTGATCAAATATTTTGAGCATTTCTTCTACGGCGAAGGTTTTTTGCTGAGGGTTAGACTCGTCGTATTCGAGCATGTTTAAAGCCATGGGGCGCTCGTAATCGGCCGGATTGAGATAGATGACGTCTTCGGCGCGCTCTTTTGGCACGAATTCGATGCATTCACGAGCCAAATCGCCGTGCGGATCCATTACACAAACTCCTTTGCCCTCTTCGATATCTTGCTTGATCATGGATTTCATGAACACGGATTTACCTCCTCCGGATTTACCGATGATGTAAAAGTGGCGCCGGCGGTCTTCTTGTTTCATGCGGATTTCGTATGTATGACCGCGGTAGTTAGAGAGACCTAAAAGCAAGCCTTCGCGAGGGATATTGGAAGGCGGAACGGATTTACGGGATAAAAGCCAGTCTATTTTGGGGGTTTCGGTGCTGGGTAAGGGCAGATGCCACAAAGATGAAAGTTCTTCACTGTTTAAAACAATGCCGTAGCGAGGATCGAAGTGGCGGTGGATAAAAAAGGATACCAAGCGGTCTTGATCTCGCGGGGTTACGGCTTTAAACGCATTACCATATTCAAAAATACTGTACTGGCCGAAGGCGTTTAAAATATCATCCAAATATCCTTTAGCTCTTTCAAAAGTCTCTGAAGTGGTGATGACGCGGATGTTTACATCAACACCGGCTTTGGAGGCTTTTTCTTCTAGGCCTTTAACCATTTCTTCCTCGAGCGGTGACAAGCGGTAGGATTCTTTAACTTCATCGTCTTTTTTGGGACCGCGAATTATATCCCCTACTTCTTTAAAAATTTTACCAACACCGCTCGCGCTGACTTCCGAGTACTTTTTACCCTGTTGCATTGCTCTCGCTATTCTAAGCCCTTCTTTACGCCACTTGGCATAAGAAGATTTAATAACAAATTGGATAGCCGCCCCGTCCTCATCAGCGACTTTGGAAAGCGCGTTTGTGATGGTATTCATCGGATCGGATTCCATCTTTTCGTATGTTTTTATGGGGAAATAGCTGGGCTTTTTAAATGTCAGGTACGACCCTATGGCCACTCCTTTGGGTGAAAAAATATTGTAATCGCCCGCGTCTTCGATGGATGAGTGCGGGTATTGGGCGTGGATTTGCGATTCGATAAATTGGCGATGTTTGGCCGGGCAGGTAACGTAGAACATTATGAGGCTTTTGGAAGCGACCATTTCAAAGGTGAGCACGTCTTCACGCCCGGAAAGCCAAGTTTTGAATCCACGCTCCGCCTTCATGGATCCGATGGTTTGAAAAATTGTTTCCGTAAAGCCGATTAATTCCTGCATTTGCTGTAAACTTTTTTGCTGTTCGACATCTTCACGGCGGACTTCTTTGGGGACTTTTACTTTAAGAACGATTTTTTCGTTGGATCTGGTGAATTTGACCTTGAGGTGTAAAGACCGACGGATGAAATATACGGCTAAAGTGGCGATAATTATCAAAATAACCAGCCAAAAAGCACCGATTACAAAGGGATTTGCCAAAATAAAATCAAAATCAAGGCCTCCTTGAGTTTGTGTTGTAAGCCCTACTTGCAGGGCGAAAAAAGTACTGATTAGCATGGAACGCGTAACAAATTAACCGGCAAATTTAGTTTAGATAATTAGGGTCTCGCTTGAGTTGATTATAGAGATTAATAATTCTATCTTTTTTAAGAGTGGCCATTTGCTCTAGCCACGGCAGATTGACTTCCGGAATCAGTTTGAGCCACTGTTTTATGTCTTCTTGAATTTGACCGGCATCAATCTTGCCTGTTTCAAACATGTCTAATATTTCAGATGCCAATTTTTCTCCGGCAATTTTTAACAATTTTTGGACTTCTTGGGGCAATTCCGTAAATAAACCGGTTAACTTTTTTTGTTTTTTATCGATACTTACCAAATCCTCCTGCATGATTAATTCGATCTCTTTTTTAATCGCGTTTGAGGGATCAATCTCCGCGACAGTTTCGGATGGCATCGGTTCTTTAACCCTCAGCGAAGTAACCAAACGCTCATCAGCGGTAACATGTTCGATTTCTTCGAGATGGCCTTGTTTTCTAGCTTCGGCGATCGCTCTTTCGTCCGCTTCCAAACCCGAAATATCCTCGACAGCCGGCGTTGAGGTTTCTTTTTGGAACGGCATTTGTTCCGGGTTTATTCCTCGCGAATTTTGATCGTCTTGCGGGTTTATCGCGGCTTGAGTCTGCATATGTGGATGCTGATAGTATAACATAAAAATACATTTGGTAGCTACAAAGGACAAGCCAAGGTTTGTCCTTACTGAGAGCGAGTTTTTATGCTACAATAACGGAAATGTCGGACGAGCGCGCGCCTAAGAGCATTACCTTTGCCCAAAGCGGTAAAATTACTTGGGTGATGGTTAAAAAAAACGATAAAAAAACTTTAAAATTTCTTAAGGAGGAATTTGATTTTAATGATATCGATTTAAATGATGTCGGCCCGCCAATTCAAAGCCCTAAAATCGCCTACAGAAAAGACTATGCTTTCATGGTTTTGCAATATCCGCAGTTGGATCAAGCGGGTAGTATAAAAACCGCGGAAATAGATTTTTTTATTAAAAATGATGTTTTGGTCACGGTGGATATCAGCGTAACAAATGATTTGCAAAATCTTTACAAAAGTTTCGTTAACGATAATTACACCGGCATTACAAGCAACAAAAAACTACTTCCCGATATTCCGCATCTTATTTATTACATCATTCACTCACTTTTGGAGAGTACTTATCCACTGCTTAGAGCCACCGGCACGGATATCGAAAACATAGAAGATGCCATGTTTACCGATTATAATAGAGGTTTTATTAAAAATTTATTAAGAGTTAAAACCAATATAGTCAGAAGCAGGCAGGCGATGCAAAACCATGATGAAATTATTATTAAATTGCAAAAATATCTGGACACACTGACTCAAAATCATAAAAAACTGGATGTTTATTTTGGTCAACTCGTAGACGACAGCAGGGATATCAAAAACCGTCTTTTACTAAAAAAAGAGACGATCGACGCTTTGCACGAAACTCACCAAAGTTTAAGTGATTTTAGAACCAATGAGATAATTAAGACGCTGACTATAGTTTCTTTTGTGGTGTTTCCGCTGACTCTCTTGGCCGGTATTTTTGGCATGAACGCGATAAACATGCCTTTTGTAGATCATCCGCTGGGTTTTTGGATGATAATCGGTATAATGCTCACCGGTTGCGCTTTTATGATTGGGTTTTTTAAATACAAGAAGTGGATGTAAGCTTCAAATAATAAATAACAAATAATAAACTACAAATTAGGTATCCACTTTGTGGATATTTTTTTATACGTTTAACTAAAATGTTGATTTATTTCTTTGGTTTGACCTTGTAGGTTTCATTGGAATCTTCCATGATCCAGCCTAGGTTTTCGAGTTCGAGACGCAAGGCGTCGGCTGTGTCCCAGTCTTTGTTGGATCTGGCTTCCCAGCGGCGTTTTGCGATTGCTGTTACGTTTTCCGGGATTTCCAGGGGTTTTGCAATATAAGTTGTTAAGCCGAGGCCTAATATTACGTCCCAGTGCAATAAAGTCGCGGATTTAACTGATGATTCCAGGTTCGCGTCGTTCACCATTTCCCAGAGAATGCCCAACGCCGAGGCCGTGTTTATGTCGTCCATTAATTCGGCCATGAATTTATCATCATATTCCAAACAGACTTCTGTTGGAGCGTCCCATTCACGAGCCAGATTGCGCAATTTATTAAGAGCGTTTTGCGCGGCACCCGCGGATTCCCAAGTAAAGTTGAGCTTTTGGCGGTAATGCGCGCCCAGATAAAAGTATCTCAAGGCTAATGCCTCGATGTTATGCTCGTTTAAGTCGGCCAAAGTGTAAGTATTTCCTAGAGATTTGCTCATTTTGTGGCTGTCGACAGTTAGAAATTCGTTGTGAAGCCAAAAGTTGGCCAATGGCACGCCGTAGGCGCAAACGCTTTGCGCGATTTCGTTTTCATGGTGAACCGGAATATGATCCACTCCGCCGGTATGGATATCGAACGGCTGGCCCAAGTATTTTTTACTCATGGCCGAGCACTCCGCGTGCCAACCGGGGAAGCCAAGCCCCCACGGGCTGTCCCATTCCATCTGACGACGCGTAGCGGAGTCATCCTGAGCGGAGTCGAAAGGTCTACCATTTGGGTAACTGAATTTCCAGAGAGCGAAATCTGTGCCATTCTTCTTTTCCGATGATGCTTCTACACGAGCACCTGCCAGTTTTTCCTCCAGCGGTTGACCTGATAGTTTGCCGTATTCTGGGTATTTTGCGGCATCAAAATAGATGCCGTCTGTTGTGCGGTATGTGTAACCTTTTTCTTCCAGCATTTCCACCAGCTTGATTTGCTCGGCGATATGCTCTGTGGCACGGCAAAGCAAGGGGGGTTCGGGGAGGTTGATGTTTAGCGCCTTAGCATCTTGTTTAAACAATTCTTCGTATTCTTTGGCAATATCCCAAGCTGTTTTACCTTGTTCACGAGAGGCTTTTACCATTTTATCTTCTCCTTCGTCTCCATCGTCGGTAAGATGGCCCACATCGGTGATGTTCATGGCGTGGACCACATTGTACCCGTCGGCTTTGAGCAGGTTTTTTAGCACATCCCAAACAACATAACCGCGCAAGTTTCCGATATGCGCCCTGCCATAAACAGTAGGCCCGCAAGAATACATGCGGACTTCGTCATCTGATATGGGACCAAAAGCCTCGCGCGTGCGAGATTCAGTATTCCAAAGTTTTAGCATAATAAAGATACTATAGACTATTAATCTACAAATTTCAAACTAAAAAATTCAATGTGTTTTGTAATTAAATACTAAACAGTCAGCCCTCAAGAGTATGGGATACAGCAGTGCGATTAATCGAATTTTGTTCTGCTTTATAGGATGGCATCCTTAGCTAAATCTCATCTCTAAGTTACTTAATTTGTTGAGTAAAGAAATTTCTTTATTTACTATCTCCTTCTTTTTTAATTATCCATCTCACCATATTATGAGTGTGTGGGTGAGGCTCTTTATCTTCCTGCTCCCACTGCCGATAATCCATAACCATGTATTCATCAAGCTGTTTATTTATCCAATCTACTATTGGAGAATTAAACATTTGTAAAAATAGTAAGCTATTCTCATCCATCATAGCAAGGATACGTTTGAACTCAATTTTTATGTCTTTTAGTTTGAAAAATTGAAGCACATTAAAGCAGAGAATTACCTGATATTTTTTTTGGGGCGTGAAATCACTTATATTGTCGATTATTATGTTTATGTTTTCATGATTCACTTTAAGTACATTTTGTCTGTCGACACAATCAACAATGGCGCCTTTTTTTGCCAAATACAAAGCATCATAACCTTCACCGCATCCCAGATCAAGAACAGCTATGTTTTTCATGTTTTTACCCTCAAATATTTGAGGCAAAATTTGTTTATTTTTTTGATTTTTTTTACTCATATTGAAAAATTTTACTAATACTAATTATGAAAAGGAGGATGCTGGTAATATTTCACGAGTACCAGCACATCAAAGAGCACATATCGTTCAGGCACCCCCTGCCAAAACTAGGACAAACCCACACATCTCGCGAGTATTTCGAGGAACTTCTAGAAGCTGAAAAGCGCGCTTACACAGCAGAGTGCAAGTTTGCAACAGAGTTGAACTTCGAGCATACGGAGGGATTGGAGTTTTGCGCCGCCTACAAATCAGGTGACGCCAGCTTCATGGTCGAACTTTATAAATACTTAAATACCCTTCCCTACTACCGAACTCAATTCCAATTGTTTGGAATCGATGCACTTTGAGGGAAGTTACCTACATAACCCACACCAGTAAACAATGTGTGGGATTTTTTTTGATTATACATGCTTTTAATAGTATCCTAACAGATTGCCTGTGTTTAAAACCGAGGTTGTTGCCTCGGTTGGTTGGTTATTTGTTTTCTAAAGCTTCCAGGCGCTTTTCGAGCATTTTGATTTGGAGTTGCTGTTCTTGGACAGCCTTGACTAGTATGGGAACAATACTGTCGTAACTCATATAGTATTTTCCTGTCTCGGGATCCATACTAACAGCTTCTGGAATTACTTCATCTACATCTTGTGCAATAAAGCCCAAGTGCTGGTTTGTGTCAGATGAATCTTTCCATTTGTAACTTACTGGTTTTAATTTCATTAAATCCTCTATTCCATAACCTAACATCGTAATATCATTTTTAAATCGCCTGTCGGATGTTACAACTGAGTATCCTGTGTATACAGTACCGCCATTTCTATTCAAGTAAAGACTTGAGGCGGAACCATTGTTAACTGCAAGAATTTCATTACCATCAATTCTCATATTCTCACCATAAATGTAGCCTATTGTAAGTCCTCCATAGTAGCTATTAGTGCCTAAGCCGGCATCTGCTGTATAGTTTATATATAGCCTGTCTGCAAAATAGTTTTCGTTTCCGCCATACCCCCAGCTAAATCGTGAACCATCATGCCAAATAGCTTCGTTGCCCTCTACATACATAGAAATTCCAGCGCTGTTAGTTCCAGCATTGGTTACTCCACCAACAGTTAGGTCACCATCAATCTGTCCGTAATCATTTGATATTAAGCCTTTTACAGCCGTAAAGTAGCCATTCATTGTTTCGCCGCTGGTTGTTTGGTTAAGATATCTGGCATTTAACCACGCCGTGTCTAAATAAACATAAGGAACAGGTCCAGCGCCATTAGATACTCCTACGCCACCACCTGCACTCACACCTGTCACGTCGCCCGAACCCGCGCTTCCGCAAATCCAAGTGCTTCCATCGTCTACCGGAACTTGACCGCTGGCACAACCCTGAGGCAAGCGATAACCTAAATTCAAGCCAAGAGTTGGAACAGGACCGGCGCCGCTGGATACATACATGCCGATTCCCGCATTAACGCCAGTTATATCACCACCGGAATTCTGGTCAATAGAGCAAACCCAGCTAGAGCCGTTCCATTTTACAACCTCATTTAAACCGCAAGAAGGTAAAGTTGTTCCACTGTCAGGCCAGGCTGACCTACACGAACCTCCTAGACAAATTGTATTACCAGAGCCCGCAATATACGCATTACCGGTTGTGTACAAAGAGTAGCTCAAACCACCCAAATAAGCGTATCTGGATGAACCGCCATAATTATTGGCAAAAAATCCGCCCCAGCCCGACGCGCTATTCCAATCAGAGTAGCCAGCCACACCTCTTTGCGTCCCCGTAAAATAACCACCATAACCGGAACCGGTATTCTCAACACTTAATAGCCCAATACCCGAGCCAACACTGCCTTGAATACCTAAGCCGATATTATTTACAGGGCTATTAATTTGAAATGTGCCATTAACAATGTCACCGCTTTCGTTCCAATACCTTTCTTCATCAACACTGATTGTTACATCGCCAGAGGCGCCGCCACCGGTAATACCAATGCCTGCATTTACAGAAGTAATATCGCCCCCACCTCCTGTGGTCGGCCATGCCGTTATACAGTCGCCGTCAAGACAGATTTGTGGAGTTTTATTCTTTCCTGTTTCTTCGATTCTTAAAGTTCCATAAACGTTCATAATCATATCATCTCCAGAACCAAAATTTCCGATATGAATAGTGGATGTCGCAACACTTTCTACCCAAATAGCCTTACCACTTTGCATCCAGAGATCTCCGCTATTACTTAATTTAATAATAGATGATCCCTCATTGAAATTAGCAATAACTTCATTGGCAACATTTACATTTCCAGCATCAACCTGAAGCCCATTACCAATTCTTGCGCTTCCATCAGTACGACTGTTGCCGCTAATGTGATAACTGGCATTTTGCGCCGGATCCGCGGTTGAGCGGTTCCAGATGACTCCGTCCAAATTACAGTTTGTTCCTTCGGGGCTGGTACAACCTGATGGGGGGCCTTCAAAAGTTGCGGCATTAACGATGAAAACGCTTAACGCTAAAAATGCAACGCTAAACGATAGAATGACAAGCTTTTTCATAATTACAAATATTATAGCATAAAACCGAAAGCTTTTGCTTTTGTTTTCCACAGCCCTCACCTTGTCGAGCTTAGCTCGACATTCCTCTCCCTCGATTAGGGAGAGGAAAGCTAACTGAGTTGGTCTAGGGTTTTACGGATTTTAACTAAAGCCAGGCTTGGGTCTTTTGTTACTTCGTGATTTTTAAACCGCAAAATTGTTACACCGGTTTTTTTGATGATTTCGTCTCGCACTGCGTCGCGTTTTTGTTGTTCGGGAGTATCATGAACACTGCCATCGAGCTCAATGGCAAGCTTAACTTTTGGGCAATAAAAATCTGCAATATATCGATCAATCGAATGCTGTCGCCTAAAGATAAACCCCGCGTACCGCATCTTTTGCAAATAAATCCACAAAATCCTCTCAGCCTCAGTCTGATTTTTCCGAAGATGCCTCCGAAACTCCGTACGCACAACTCGATACCCACTCATACTCCTTCAACCATTATACTCTCTTCTCCCTATTCAAGGGAGAAGATGTCGCTAAAAGCGACAGTTGAGGGTGTTTCCAACATAAAAAACACCCCCGAAGGACTCGGGGGTTTGAGGAGTTAGCGAGCGTACGCTCGCTGTTGATTACTGACAAGAAGCGCGGCGGATTTCCGGGCCGTTATTGCCGGTTCCTGCGCTCAGAAAGATCTGAGGCGAAGTACCAGGAATAGCCCAAGTTGCTCTTGGAACGTAGAAGTCTTCACCAGCTACACTCCATGCAACCGAGCCACTTGCAGTGGGGGTACCCATCGAAACACGTGCAGTAGAGCCTACTTCTTCTTGGGCTTGAAGAACGTATTTATGAGCGCCCACCATGGTGACGCTAGCAACCCATTTGTACTTGGTGTACTCAGTGGCTTTCCAGGAATTTCCGTCATCACGCCGAAGCGTAGCGCCGATGCCCTCAGAACCGCCTTCTTTGACGCCACTTGCGATAACTTCACAAGAGCCACTACCATGAATAGTGGTAAGTTCTTTGAGGGTGGAATCTACTTGTACTGCGGCCCAGGAGTACCCATCCCAATGTACCAGTGCGGCTTTTTGAGAGGATGTAGAGCCTGCGATGTAGATATCATGAGAGGACGAGCCCCACATGTCCATGGGAAGCCAGGAGCTGGGCGCAAAAGGATTCACCTCCATGATCGTCGCCGAGCTTCCGTTCCAACGAAGCACCTTTGTGTCTGTACCTGTGGCGTCGTCTTGAATAACGAGCCAGACGTATCCATCACCATCACTCCATAGCGCAAGTGTGTTCATGTCCTTGAGCTCGTTTTCGAGGAGGCGTGTGAATCCGGATCCGTTCCAGTGCAGGAAGACTCCGTCGGTGGCAGTGTTGTAGATCATGTAAACGTCATTCTGCCCAAGGCAAACGACTTTTTCGTTACCACCATTTACCTTACCGGCTACCGGAAGAGCGACTTCGCTCCAGGTGTGGTTGCCGGTGAGGTGCAGGGCTTTGATGTCAGACCAAGTGCCTCCGATCGCCCACTGGTCGAACTCGGAATTTGCACATCCGGCCAGAACTTGGGAGATCGTACCGGGTACCGTGTCCGAAACCCAGGAGCCACACTCATACCCCACTCCGGGAGCTCCTTGAGCGGAGCAAGTGCCGAAGTCGTGGCAGGCCACGTCAGTGGCGCAGTCCGGGTCGTCGCAGTCGACGAGGGTGTCGCCGTCGTCGTCTGTGCCGTTGGTGCAGTTTTCGGGCTGACAGACCGGTTCGGAAGCGCACTGCGGGTCGGCACAGTCGACAAGGTTGTTGCCATTGTCGTCTACACCGTTGGTGCAGTTTTCGGGCTGACAGATGGGAAGCGCCGAGCAATCCGAATCTTCGCAGTTGGCTTTGCCGTCGCAGTCTTCGTCGCCACCGGAGTAGCAGTTTTCGTAGACCACGCAGGCGCCGATCTGGCAGGTGCCGGAACACTGAGCCGTACCGGTGAATCCACAGCCATTGGTACAAGAAACAATCGTTCCGGCGACGCAGGCAAAGCCTTCGTCTGCCTGGCCGTTGCCGTTGTTGTCTACGCCATCGCAGACTTCGTCTTGGCAAGCCAGGAGGCTTGAGCAATCCGGGTCGTCGCAATCTGCCTTGCCGTCGCAGTCGTCATCCGCACCGTTGGTGCAGTTTTCGACCGGAGGTTGGCAGGCGCCCCAAACGCAGGTGTCGGAGCAGATTTTGCTTCCGATTGATCCGCAGTTTGTGGAGCACGTTTCTACTGCGCCCTTTACGCAATCAAAGGTTTCGTCGGCTTGGCCGTTACCGTTGTCGTCGAAACCGTTGCAGGTTTCTGTGACGATACAGGTGTAATCGGCGGTTGCCGCGTAATTCCACTTGAAAGCGCAGTCACAGCGAATCGTCGGATCGCAAGAGAACTCGCCAACCGCTGAGCACCAATCGCCAACCGTGGGCGCATCGCACTGGCACGCTGAGTGGCTTGCGCAGGACGAATCCTCGCAGTCCGCGTCACCATCACAATCGTCATCTACACCATTGGTGCAGTTTTCGGCTGGAGGAGTGCAAGAAGCCCATTCACAGCCGGTACCGCACTGCATGGTTCCGAAAGAACCGCAGGTGGTCTGGCAGGAAGCGGTGGAGTTGTACACGCAGGCAAAGCCTTCGTCGGTTTGGCCGTTGCCGTTGTTGTCGGCTCCGTCGCAGACTTCGTCTTGGCACTCGAGCTCGGCCGAGCAAGAATCATCTTGGCAGTCGGCTTTGCCGTTGCCATCGTCGTCCTTGCCGTTTCCGCAGATCTCCTCGGGAGGAGGCGGAGCGTCGGGCTGGGCGTCCGGAGTGTCAGCATCAGGCTCATCAGCATCGGGCTCGGCATCCGCGCCGGCGTCAGGGCAATTGATGTTACTTGGGTCTTGCCATTCGCCGCAAGCACAAACGTAGTTGGTGCAAGGGTCGATGGCGCCCTCTTCATCACATTTGCCTCCGAGCGACTTGGCGCATACATCGCCGTCGACTTCAGAGCCTCCGGAACCTCCGGTTCCGGATGAACCAGCCGACCCGGCGAAACCGCCCGAGCCTCCGGGATTCATGGTTTGAGGGTCAGACGACCCACCGCCGCAACCCACGAGGGCTGCGACCATTACGAATACGCAAGCGTACAGCAGCTTCAGGTTGCGTTCCATGGTTTTTCTTCCCTTCTGCTCTAACCTGTGTTAGAGCCTTTCTTGTCAGATTGTCCAAATAGCATGAGGCGACACACGTTCAACCAGGCATTAAGGCCCGGCTATTCGCTATCGATCTCTATATATAGCATATAATTTATATTCAGTCAAGGCAATGGGATAAGTATTTGTCTAAATTTAGCAAAAAAATAAGCATCACAAAAAGCCTGTTGCAAACTTTTTACGTTTATGCTTTTTGGGCTAGGCTTGGGGATAAAATACTTAGACTCAACCCTGCCCCGCCCCTTCTCTTAAAATAAGAGCGGGTTTGTAGCTAGGTGGGAGTAATTAACAGGTAAAAATAGTTAAATTTTGGTATAATATAATCAGTAAAAATTAAAAATACTTTATGGGAACAGAAAAATCTTTAAGCAGGTATATATTGGTTGTTTTAAGTGTATCTGTTGTGCTTACAGCTTTAATAATCGTAGCGCTTAATGCGTACGTCACAAACAAGCGTTTAGCAGACGGTTCGAGTAATGGTTTTATAGATACGGCCATGTCGGGTTTATCTTATGACGAAGGGTATAAAGCAGGATACAAAGCGGCTAGGGAAAAGTTCAATATCGCGCCACCCGAAGTACAGGTGATGGAGGGAACGGTAGAATCGCTCGGTTCCGATTCATTACAGGTTAAGGCAACAAATTTAGACACTGATGAGTTTGTTGATGGCATATCAAATATAAGAACAGTGATGATTACAACGTCCACAAAAATATTCACAAATGAATATCTTTCGGAAGAAGATTTTGATACGGAAATGAACAAATGGCAAAACAACCCAAATCTTCCGCCTCCATCTCCGTATATTGAAAAAGAAATAGATAGCTCTGAATTGGAAGAAGGTGCCAGAATTACGGTAAAAGCAAATAATAATATAAGACTGGAATCGACCTTTGATGCCGTTAGGATTACAATTATTAAATAGACCTTGAAAAAGCACATTAGCCAAGGAGGCAGGCATGCGGGAAGTACTTCCGCTTTTGGTTCTTAAAAATCGTGTTTTGCATATAGTGTTCGAAAAACCGTTGAACCATCCATTACGACGCGGAGCGGTGTTTGCCCTCAAGTGCGCGGGTTTTGACGCTCAACCTATCAAAATTCTAGGCAGGCTGTACAGCGGACTAACCGAAATCTATTCGGTTATGGTCTGTGGGAAAGATCCACATAATTACGTTGAGTCAATTTGCCAAGATCCAAAAAATCCTAAAAAAAGAATTCGAGTCATTATCGATTTTCTGCAGGAAGACGGCACATCCGTGGAGCAAGCTCCCAAGCTGGAATTGCATCCTTGAACTAAAAAAGACCCTTTTGCGGGTCTTGTTTTTTAATCATCTTTGATTTTTGGGCTAATCGCCATAAATATAATAGGCGCGATCAGCCAAGCGGATTTGCCGTAGTCGCTTATGAAAATCTGACGGGTTTGCTCACTGAAGGCATTAGCCGTTTCGGCGGGCAAGAAAGACAAGGTGATGCTAATGAGCAAGCCAACCTGAAGTACACTAAAGACGATGACTTGCCACCATTTGCCGGGAGCCGAGTTTTCGCCGATTGTCCGAATAAGCGCGGATCGTGAAAGTAAGAAAAATAAGACGACAAAAACTCCCAGGAAAAATGTGATACGCAGGATGATGTTTTCGGAAATGTGGAATGCGAGGTTGAACTGATTGATGATAGGTGCGTTACCCACCACCGCGAGCGCCATGTAGATAGAGACTAGTATGACGATGATGCGGTCGCGACCAAGAGAAAAACCGTAGAGAAGAGCTCCTATCGCAAAAAAAAGATAGACAAATAAGTCCCAACTTGGTTTTGCCCAATCAATACTTGCCAAGGTCGACAAGACAGCGTCCATAATATGCACATTATATCATATAATGTGTAATATCCAATAACCAAATTACAATAACCAATAAATGACCAATTTCCAATTACCAATTTCCAATAAATAACCAATAATCAAGTACCAATTCCAATCAATAACCAATAACCAAATTACAATAACCAATAAATGACCAATTTCCAATTACCAATATCCAATAATCAAGTACCAATTCCAATCAATAACCAATAACCATGCTCTCCTCGAGTCTGAGCGACCTCGGAGTCGAAGGTTAATCATCAATTAAAATCACCGAGCTCCAAACAACATCGATAAAAAAGGATACAAGCTCCAAGGGTGCAAATCGAGCTGAGCTCGACAAACAAATTCAAAATACTATATACAAAACGTGGGAAAAGATACAAATTACAAGGACACAAACAAATTCAAAATACTAAATACAAAACATAGTACGCGTTTGAAATTTTGATTCTTTGGTTTGGAATTTGTTTGTATCCTTGTGTCCTTTGAATTTGAATTCCGTTTGTATCGTGTGTTCTTCGAATTTGGGATTTACAGACCTTGATCTTGAAGTTGTTCCAGCAGTTTCTTTTGTTCGCGTGTAAGCTTTTGCGGGACTTCGGGCATAACGGTAACCATGTGATCACCGCGGCCGTAGCCGCTCATGTAGGGCACGCCTTTGCCACGGAGTTTGAAAGTTGATTTTGCTTCGGTGCCGGATGGGATTTTGAGGAGTACGGGGCCGTCAACCGTTTCCACGTCTACTTTGCCGCCCAACGCCATAATGGTAAACGGTACGTTGATGGTTGAAAGTATATTGTGATCGTCGCGGGTAAAAATTGCGTGCTGTTTAACTTTGATTCTTACGTATAAATCCCCCGCTCTTCCGCCCGCGCCCGGGTAATCTCCTTGGCCGGTGATTTTTAAAGCTTCGCCGTTGCTGATGCCGGCCGGGACATTGATGCTTAACTTGCGTTCTTTCTTTTGGATGCCGGAGCCTTGGCAAATTTGACAAGCTTTATCCGCTTTTTCGCCTTTTCCATGGCAATCCGGGCAAGTGGCGATAGTGTTAATGACGCCAAGCATAGTGCGCTGTTGCACGTTTACTTTGCCGCGGCCGTCGCACTTGGCGCATTTTTCCACCTTGGCATCAGGAGCCGCTCCACTGCCTTTGCAAGTTTCGCATTCGGCATTCGTATAGATGGCCACCTCTTTTTCCGCGCCGAAAACTGATTCCTGAAATTCCAAAATAATTTCCAATTCCAAATCGCGCCCGCGTTTTTGCCTACCGCCCCTGCCGCCAAAACCAAACATTCCACCCAAAATATCACCCAAGTCGCCAAAATCCTCCATGTTTACGTTAAATCCGGCCTGGTTAAAATCAAACCCACCGAATCCCGCGCCAAAACCTCCGGCACCCGGGTTAAATCCGCCATTCTCAAAAGCCGCAGAGCCGAACTGGTCGTACTTTGCACGGCGGTCTTTATCGCCCAAAACGCTGTAAGCCTCGTTTACATCCTTAAACTTTTGTTCATCCCCGTTTTTCTTATCAGGATGAAGCTCATGCGCTTTGCGCCTAAAAGCCCGTTTTATATCTTCATCGGACGCATTCTTATCTACGCCGAGTATTTGGTAGTAGTCTTTGGACATTTTCTAATTGTCTGAACCCCGATTCGCTCGATTATTTCGATTCCAAACCGATTTTCATAATGATCAATTTTATTTTATAGATAATAATCGCGTTAATCCCTTAATCATGCGAATCAAGGTTCAAGACAGTAATTTCGGTTCCCCTGCTTCTTGGATTGGGCCGAATTGGTTTTCGTATTTTTGGATGTTGTCTTGCAATGCGGAGACGATGCGTTTCATGTGAGCCGGGCTCACGATTAGGCGGGCGGTTAACTCGCCTTGGGGCGGGTGGGCAAACATGAAATCGAGAATAAATTCTTCTTTGGCGTGCATTACTTGCATCATGTTGGCATAGCGCCCTCTTAAGATATCATCTGGGGCTTTTATATTGAGTTCTGGCATAATATTAGCTTCTAGCTACTAGCCGCTAGCTAATAGCTGTTATTTTAGTTAACCCAGAACCCCCTTTAATAAAGGGGGCAAGGGGGAATTTAATCTTTTTTCTCTTCAAAATCTGCTTCTTTGGCATCGCCTTCTTTTGGTCCTTGGTCCTCTGTACTTGGTCCTGGCTCCGGGTTTTGCTGTGCGGATTGTTGGGCTTGGTACATGGCGGCGCCGACTTTTTGGGCTACTGTCGCGAGTTCGTCTGATGCTTTCTTGATGGCTTCCAGGTCGTCGCTGTCTTTGATCTTTTTAAGCTCTTCGAGTTTTTCTTCGACAGGCTTTTTGTCTTCGGCGGTTACTTTGTCCCCTGCCTCTTTAAGCATTTTTTCGGTTGTGTAGACCATTGTTTCGGCCACGTTCTTGATTTCGATACTTTCTTTCTTTTTCTTGTCTTCTTCGGCGTGGGCTTCGGCGTCTTTTTTCATGCGCTCCACTTCTTCGTCGGATAAGTTTGTGGATGCAGTGATGGTTATTTTGGCTTCCTTATTGGTAGCTTTGTCGACAGCTTTGACGTTTAGTATACCGTTCGCGTCGATGTCGAAGGTAACTTCGATCTGCGGTACGCCTCGAGGAGCCGGCGGGATGCCTGAGAGGGTGAATCGGCCAAGACTGCGGTTGTCGGCGGCCATTTCACGTTCGCCTTGAAGCACCACGATTTCAACCGATGGCTGGCTGTCGGCCGCGGTGGAGAAAATCTGTGATTTGGAGGTTGGAACCGTGGTATTGCGTTCGATGAGTTTGGTCATCACACCGCCCAAAGTTTCCAAGCCTAGTGAAAGAGGGGTGACATCAAGCAAGAGCAGGTCGCCTTTGATGTCGCCTTGCAGGTTGCCGGCTTGTACAGCCGCGCCTATAGCAACAACTTCGTCCGGATTAACGGTTACATTGGGTTTTTTGCCAAAGTATTTTTCTACAGTTTGCTGGATCAATGGCATGCGGGTCATCCCGCCAACCAAGATTACTTCGTTGATGTCGCTTGCAGAAAGTTTGGCGTCGGCTAAAGCTTTTTTGCAGGGCTCGAGAGTTTTTTCGGCAAGGTCGGAGACGAGTTCTTCCAGTTTGGCGCGGGTTAGCTTAATCATCAGGTGCTTGGCGCCTGTTGAGTCTTGCGCGATAAACGGTTGGTTTAGCTCTGTTTCCATGGCCGTGGAAAGCTCGATTTTGGCTTTTTCGGCAGCGTCTTTTACGCGTTGCAGGGCAATGGGATCTTTGGAGAGATCTATACCCTCTTCTTTTTTGAATTCTTCGATAGCCCATTTGATTATTACTTGGTCAAAGTCATCACCGCCAAGATGAGTGTCACCATTTGTAGCCAAGACTTCGACAGTATTTTGCTCGGTAGACGGGTCAAAAGCCACTTCGAGCACTGAAACATCAAAAGTACCTCCGCCCAAGTCGTAGACAACAATTTTTTGGTCTTTCTTTTGGTCGAAACCGTAAGCCAAAGCGGCAGCCGTGGGCTCGTTTATAATGCGCTTGACGGTAAGGCCGGCAATTTCACCTGCGACCTTGGTGGCTTGGCGCTGGGAGTCGTCGAAATAAGCGGGAACGGTGATGATGGCTTCCGTAATCTTTTCGCCTGTTTTGGCTTCGGCGTCCGCTTTAAGTTTTTGGAGGATCATAGCCGAGACTTCTTCAGGAGAATATTCTTTACCGCTCATGACTACGCGTACGCCATCCCCTTTTTGGACGATTTTGTAAGGAAGCCACTCTTTATCACGCCCGACTTCCGGGTCATCCCAGCGGCGGCCGATGAGGCGTTTGATGGAAAACAAAGTGTTTTCAGGATTAACGGCGGCCTGGCGCTTGGCCAGCTGGCCAACGAGGCGTTCGTTATTTTTGGAAATCGCAACCATAGACGGCGTTGTGCGCGCGCC
>CAYOMV010000025.1:0-9903 GCA_964405175.1 uncultured Gammaproteobacteria bacterium
GCTTCTAGCCTCTAGAAGTTCCTCGTTCGACGCTAGACGTAATGTTACTCGTGATAAACGGATTCTCGTGATAAACGTGCTCGTTCGACGTAGATAGTTAGAAATTAGAATTTAGAAGTTAGGTGTTAATAGTTAGTAGTTAGAAGTTAATAGTTAGTAGTTAATTCTCAGTATGCATGGAGTACGCCCAAATGGAAAGTAGGAGTAAGATGGCGGCAAGTAAGAGGAACGTTCTTAGGCCGGGCCACGGTAAATATGAAAATAAAGCAATTAAACTCAGCAAAGAGATGACAACACCCAAAACAATGTTAACGAGATTAAGCCAGTTTTTGCGTCGTTTTTTGATGGTGATTAGAGCGACTACTATCAAAAGCGACAGAGGGAGTAAGCTGATTACATTGATAAACGGCAAAACTGAACCGGGCATTAACCACTCCAGAGCGATTAGAATCGCTATGGTGACCGCGAAAGCGTAACCTGTTTGCGAACCCAGATGTTCTATTGCTTCTTTTGTGTTCATAACCACATTCTATGATAAGCGTTGCGCGCTTCGTTATAAAGCACCTGCCACCAAGTTTGTAAATTCATTGGAGGCCGGCGATACGTGATACTGATTTTACGAATATCCACCGCTCCGGCTCTGGATCGTAAACCGGGCGCGGATAAAACAAAGCGGAGCATGTCGGATTCAACAGGTATCTTGAAAACCGTTTTGGCCTTTACCCAGCCGTCTTCCAGCTTTTCCACTCCTTTATAATCTGTTAAAACAGCCTCCAATCCTTCGTCTGTGCCATGGGTTTCGGGCTTTAGACGGCGCGGCTCGGGTTCGAAAAAAGCACTTTCAGATAGAGCGAAAAAACCATCGGAGATGATTCTTACATCGCCTAAGGGCGCGATGAGTTTAACCGGTGTGTCGATTTTATCAGTTCTGTCGATACGTGTAGCGGTGTGGGTTTGCAGAATTTTACCTGTAGCCGGACCAAAGGTGATTTCTTGCAAGCCTTCTTTGTGAAAGGTTTCCGCAACGATATGCCTGGCATTTGTAATTCCTTCAAAAGGCCGGGGCGATTCTAAAAACCCCACAACATCACCAATATTTAACCGGGGGCCTATAACAAATCTTTGATTGGATGTGCTTATTTCTCGGATAAAAATATCATCATCGGCGATGAACCTGACACGGTAAACACCAGCTTCAAGCCCGTCCAGTTTTACCGAAACCGGAATTCTGTTGCCATAACCTTGATCGCCCGACCCGCTGGCTGATACCGCGTTATAACTTATTACATTTCCGTTTTTGCTGACTTCAATTGCAGCGGATCCGCCGTTTCTTGAGCGGTTAACGTCTTGAATTTTAAGTTCCAAGTCTATTTTTCCTCCAGCGGGAACTATCCAGAAATCATGCTGGCCCCTTAAAGAAACTTGGTATTTTTGCGTGCCTGTGGAAGCAGGATCTTCCATAATTGGAGACGTGGTGGTGGTTAGCCAAACAGCAAGATTGCGTGTATCCATGCGATCGAGGCGTGAATCCGGTGTACCACCAAAAACATAACCTTGATTTTTAGACGTTGCAGATTGTCGCCAATTCGCACTTTCCAGCATTTCGGAATACCAAGGAATCATATCCATCTGCTTGCCGGCTTTGTCTCTGATGATTCCAAATTCAACAAGAGGTTGGTGAATTACTCTAAACTCCATTTCCACTTCAGCCTCTGGATAGGGGCCGGGCACGCGGGCATTTATGTATACCGGGTCTTCTATCATACGCTGGCCTTTAAAATCCAAGTCTTGGCCATTGCTGATAATCGTGCGCTCGGCGGGTAAAAACTGGTAAATAAACGGACTGGTGCCGGTTAGATTGCTTTCGGCGTTAAAAATACCGGACGACGGGAAGCGCAAGCTTAGTATGTAAAAAATTACCCCAATTCCAATCAGCCAGGGAATTATTCCTAAAAATATGATTATGGGCTTGGGTATTTTAACTGAATCTATTTGCATGTTTTATTTTTGCGTTTCGATAAAAGTATTATAGCAAATTGGCAATATTATTGTCGGTTTATTAAGAACAAATCGTACAAAACCTGGTTATTCGAAGTAAACACCGGGCGCAAGGATATCCCTTGTTCTTCCCATTTAGTTAGGCCGGCAATGTCTTGGACGGGCAGATAGAGCCGAATCGGATAGCCTTGTTGCTGAAGCCCGATGATTTTTGCGGTTTCGGGCATCGGTGACACGGCATATAGCACCGGAAAAAAGATTTTATCCGACCTGTCGGATATGACTATTCCGTTTTCAGGGAAATCTTGCAATGCGGCGGTTCTAACCTGCCTATAAGCGATAAGTTCTTGTTCCACGTAAAATAAACTTTCGTCGTAGGCGTAATTGGCAACCCAAATTCCATATGCTGATAATCCCACCGTGATGCAAAGGGCAAAAAGCTTTAGGCTCCAATGCCTCCAGAGGCGGCTGAAAATAAAACCGCACGACAAAGCTATAACGACCGACAAAGGCAAAGTATAACGCAAAAATGAATTGCCCAAACTTATCTCATTTAAACGGACATGGTCTTGATAAATTCCATTGCCGTAAAAAGCTATAAGAACCGCCGATGTCCATGCCAATGCAAAAACTGCATATTTATTCCGGCTCTTCCAGGCCTTTTCTTTAAAAAGGATAACCACCGCACCGAGCGCAAAAACCGTCCATGGTAAAAGAAGCCAAAGGTAATAATTCTTAAAATTCCACCAGATGTTTCGCGGATGAAAACTGAAAGGCAAAGTCTCGAAGAAAGATACGGAATCGCTTTTTGTAGTTTTAGTTTGAACTGTGTCGCTTGTGACGGACGTACTGGGTTGTTGCGGAATATCACTCACCTGCTCTATCGGACGTATTTGGTAACCACTGACAAACCATTTGCCGTAAGTGTCCGCACCCAATTTGGCAAAAAACAATAAAACTAAAAATAGTGGTACAACAAAAAGCGCTATTAGTTTTAGATACTTGGTTTTTCGCTCATCAACAGATTCATCGCGAGATACGGAGTTGCGTTCAAAAAAAGCAAAAAGGATAACCGGAATAATCCAGACAGCTTCGGGAGGGCGAATCGCAAGCGCCAGAGCTGTTATTGCTCCCGCAAGAGGCAGGCTGATTGTATTGAAAAATCTACCAATGTTTTTAAGAGCCTCCTTTTGAGAAAAGATTTGGGGCCGGGTTATTAGCCACCAGGTCCAGATTACAAGGCATAGTTGAGTTAATTGCGGAAAAGTTCCTCGATTTGCATACAAGATTACAGTCGGTAAACTCATCCATACCAATAAAGCCATTACTTTGGCGGGTTTGGGCCATTTTTGAGGCATACACCGCCAAAGCGGATATAAAGTTATTAGAGCCAGCAAGGGAACAAGGAAGTTGATCCCCAAGATGCCAAAGATTTTATAAAAAACAGCTAAAATAAACGGCATCCCTAAAAAGCCGATCGGAGAAACCAAATTGGTTTCCGCCACATAAACAAAGCTCCGCGGATGCGCCCAGGCATTTTTTTGGGTCAGTTCGGAAAAATAGCCAAATTGTTGATTATTGGAATAATTTATCGCGGCTACGGCATTCGCCGTCTCATCCGGGCTCATCCAAATATCAGAAGACGACAAAGGAACGCGCAACCATAGCGTAAAAAAGGCAAAAAAAAGAATGGCTAAGGATATCCACAAAATGCCCTTATTTTTCATAAAAATATGCTACATGTTTTGCTGATTTTATGCTAGCCTTATATTAACTTCAAACATCAACTACTAACTTCTAAATTCTAACCTCAACTACTAACTTCTAAATTCTAACCTCAACTACTAAATTCTAAATTCTAATTTCTAACTAACGACGTCGAACGTCTAACGGCTAGAGGCTAGAAGCTAGAAGCTTTATTTAGAAGCTAGAAGCTTTATGGGTTTTGCTAGATACTAGATACAAGATACTAGATACTAAAAAATTATGTTTATTAGAAAAAATTTGATGCTGGCGGTGATTTTAATCGCCAATATTGTACTCACCCCGATAGCACATGCTCAATCCGGTTTAATAATCGATCAGATCGGGTTTAATCCGGATCTTATTTTGTCGGATAATGATATTTTTGATGAGAATGGGATGAGTTACGATTATTTGGTGCAATTTGCCAAAAGCAAAGGTACGCTTGCCAATTTGATGGTTCAAGATATCGACGGTGAAATGAAAACAGCTGTTGATGTAATTTGGAGGGTGTCCAGAAATTATAAAATGAACCCCAAGTATCTGCTCGCATTGTTGCAAAAAGAGCAGTCATTAGTGGAAGCCAAGGCACCGACGGAAAGGCAGTTGGATTGGGCTATGGGTTACGGCGTATGCGATTCCTGCTCCAAGGACGACCCCAGTATTCAAGACTTTAAAGGCTTTGCCAACCAGGTTGAATACGCGGCGCGACAGCATAGAGAAAAATACCTGATGCAACTTTTAACCTACGGCAAAACGATCGCCGGGCAAGGTATTGGAATTACGATGATTATTGACGGAATAGTGGTTACTCCCCAAAACCAAGCAACCGCCATGCTCTACAGTTACACACCGCACATACACGGCAATTTGAATCTTTGGAAAATATGGAAAAGATGGTTTTCTTTTGCTTATCCGAGCGGCACTATCGTAAAATCAATGCCGAGTGAAAACGTTTATTTGATCCAAAACGGAATGAAAAGAAAATTCGAGTCTGAATCGGTTTTATTGTCCATGACGGACCCAAAGAAGGTTATAGAGGGCTCGGACACGGATTTGGCCGCTTACCCTGAAGGCCAACCAATGAAATTCCCCAAATACGCTCTCTTAAAAACACCGGACGGAACCATCTATCTGAATGCTTCGGAAGGCAAGCGCCGGATAGCGAACATGGAAACATTCCGCCAATTCGGTTTTATCGAAGATGATATTATCGTGGTAGACTACAAAGACGTACAAGCTTTGCCGGACGCTTCACCAATTAACCAGCAGACTGTTTTTCCGCAAGGGGCTTTGGTAAAAGCCGCGGAATCGCCCACAGTTTATTATGTTGAAAACAGCAAAAAATACGCACTGCAAGATGAAGTCTTTTTGAAAGTTTATTTTACCCGTCGGCCAATTGTAAGCGTACCTCAATTGACGATCGATACATATGAGGATGCCGGATTGTATAAGCTTTCAGACGGCGAGTTGGTAAAAGGCAGCGGCCCGGATGTGTTTGTCGTAGAAAACGGAGAACTAAGGTCGATCCCTTCGGAACAAGTATTCCTTTCGATGGGTTGGCAGTGGGAAAATATAATCACAGTTCCAGACAGAGTCATTTTAGCGTATAATCAAGCCGAGCCCGTGGGACAAAGCAATCTGGCTGTTGATATGGATACGGAAACCGTTACACAGGCGATAATAAATAACTACGCAGAAAGTCAAAACTCGAACGCTCAATAATCCATGACGTTCGACGTTAGACGTTCGATATTCGACTTTTATGATAGTCTTTGGAGCAATCATCCCCCACTCGCCTTTGCTGGTTGAATCAATCGGTAAGGATCAGCGCGCAAAACTGCAAGCAACGATAGATGCAATATCGCAGATTGAACAAGCGCTATACCTGGCCAAACCAGAAACTTTGGCGATAATCGCTCCGCATGGCCCGAGATATCCGGATGCTTTTTCTGCTAACATGGCGGGTACATACACGGGTACCTTAAAATCATTTGGCGACTTCTCTACTACGGTTTCAGCAAAAAGCGATTACATGTTGATCGACAGGGCGCATCGAAAAATGCGGGAGGAGGATATTCCATTTACACTGACATCCGCTGAAGAGCTGGATTATGGTTTTACGATACCGATTTTACTGCTGACACAACACTTGCAAAACTGGAAGCTTTTTCCGATTTCTCCATCAATGATGGATGGCAAAGCGCATTATGAGTTTGGCAGACAAATCAAACGCGTGCTTCACATGGAAAAACGCAGAGTCGCGGTTATAGCCAGCGCCGACCTATCTCATAAATTAAGCGCAGACTCGCCGGGAGGAGCTTCGAACGAAGGCCCTGAATTTGATAAGATGATTCAGCAATATGCTGTAGCGGATGACCCAACTCCCCTTTTGACCATGCCGGCGGAAATAGTGGAAAATTCCGGGCAGTGCGGGTATAGGCCAATTTGCACTTTGCTCGGTATGATGGATAAAATGAATGTTACCCGCAAAGTTTTAAGCTACGAAGCGCCGTTTGGCGTGGGCTACATGACCGCGCAATTTGATATCGCGTAGGTGATACGAACACGGGCGTGTTGTTTATTAAATTTAAAAGTTCCGCGTACAGGACACTTCCGGTGTGTGGGCATTTGCTTTCTAAATCTTTTATCCTGTGGTTTCGGTAAGTGATTAGTATCTATTTATGTTTATTTCCGTAATTCCGGCAGTTAAGATGCCTTTTGGGCATTGTTTTTTTGATTATGAGGTTACGGAAGGTGATTTGCATATAGGCGATCTGATTTTCGTGCCATTCAGAAAGCAAAAGATTGCCGCCCTGGTTGTTAAGAAGTCGCCAAACAGCGAATGGGCGGGCAAGGCGATAAAGATAAGTTTTCCGCAAAAAATTGCAAAGCTACCCGAAGCAATGGCGCAATTTTGTATAAGCGCGGCCGCCGAAAGTTTTGTTTCGCCTCCAACAATGTTAAACGCGTGGCTAAGGACGGTGCCAAAAAAACACCCGGATGAGAGCGAAATACATGTCCCACCGAGAAATACCCACTTTCCGGCGAAGGCAAAATCACTTGAACATCGATTTTTAGTTAATCGATACTATGAGGAACGAGGTATAATAGAGACCGTCTTAAAAAATCAAGCCAACGGCAGGATCTTGGTTAACCCCATGGAAGCGCCGTGCAGATTTTTTGGCCGGTAAGCTGGGTCGGCAAGCTCTTCACGCGGATTTGGCCAATGCGGCAGCATGGAGGCTGTGGAACGAATTTTTAAGGCATCCTCATGGTGTTTTGGTCTCCACAAGATTAGGATCCTGGTTGGCAGCTGTGGCGGATTTAGTGATTATCGACGAGCCTGAAAATGATGATTACAAACAGGATGAACTAACTCCAAGATATGATGCCCGAAGATTGGTTCAGATGGCTAGAATACAATCCTTCTTTAAGGACAATAAACATTGGCACAACTCCCAATTTGGACCAATATTTTACCAATCCGCAATTAGCTGCCGCTGAGATAGCAAAGAATATTATTTTTTCAAGACACGACCCTGCTAATCGCTCTGATATTGAGATGATAACAAGAGAAGCTTTTAATGAAATAGAGCTGGCAGCGAACGATAACAAGCCCATAAGGATTTTGCATACCGTAAAAGGTATGCGCGGGCGTGTTCGTTGCGCTGACTGCGATTGGACAATGTATTGCGAAGATTGCGATATCGGCATGCACAATATGAGAGACCATGCTCTTTGCACCCGCTGTAACAAAACAGCATCACTGCCCGCTCTTTGCCCGGCTTGCGGATCGTTAAACCTTTCCAAAGCGGTTATTGGCGCCGACGGCTTGCAAAGAGCCTGTTTGCAAAGATTTCCCAATGCCGACGTAAAAGTACTCGACTTGTATGAATGGTTACAACAGCCGCTTAAACCCGGATCCTTGCTTATAGCCACGAATATCGCTTACATAGGAGGTTACGCGGAAGATATTAAGCGAAAGGAAAGGCTGGTAATCGGGTTTAGGAGATTGGCGTCTCAGGCTTGCGTCGCAAAATGTAAGTTTATTGTACAAGGCAATTCCCCTCTTATTGATTCAGCTCCTTCTTGGCTTAATGCCGAAGGCATTAAACAAACTTGGGATATGGAGCTTATCGACCGCAAGGCGTTTGGTTATCCACCAGCCAGCAAGCTTGTTAAGCTGATAATAATGGGAAAATTTGAAGATTCAAAAATTGTAATGGATAAATTAATACAGTTTACAAATGTAAATACGGCCTGGAGTTTTCGCGGACCATTCCCGGTTGAGTATGCCTCAAAAACACGTGAACCAAGGCACATTTTCCACATACTTCCGCCCAATAATATACCCCGAGAAGAGTTGATCGACGAATTATCGATTCTTACTTCTTATGGTATTATAGACCTTGACCCAATCGCATTTTTCTGCTAAACTTTCATGAAAAGTCCTTCAAGCTAAAAGTCCTTCAATTCCGTTAAGCTTAAAGTCTATCAAGCTGATTGAACGATCTGACGGACTTGCGACTTTATGGACTTGATGGACTTTTAACTATCATTATGTCCGACACCTACCCGGTACTTACGATCAAGGAACCGTCCGTCCGCGAACGGTCTGTTGAAGTACCCGTGGAAGAGATCACGACTAAGGAATTTCAGGATTATTTGGATAAGCTTATAAGGACCATGAAAGTTGAGGATGGCATTGGTATTGCCTCACCGCAGGTCGGGATTAATAAACGGGTTTTTATAGCTCATGTTAAACGCCAAGTCATGGCTTTTATCAATCCGGAGATTATAAAGGCATCTGATGCGTCAGTGCAGACTGAAGAAGGTTGTTTAAGCGTCCCCGGTGTTTGGGGTTTGGTTACCAGGCCAAAAAGAGTCACTATTAAAGCCACAGACAGGCATGGGCGGAAAATGGAATTAGACCTGAAAAACATGGACGCTGTAGTTGTACAGCATGAATTGGATCACTTGGATGGAGTGTTGTTTGTAGACAAAGTGACAGAAATTACTAAAGGGAGATATTCTGATAAATAGCATATAATAAACCACCGCTATAGCGGGGTCCCGCCGTAAAAATAATTTAATTAATGAGGCGGGATAATAAGTAATAAATAACAAATAATAGATAATAAATAATAAAGAATAGATTTTGTTTTTTGGGACGCTGGCGCGTTTTTTTTATATATTGAAAAACCCCGTACTTAGGTGTACGAGGTTGAGTGGTGAGGAGGAGGGATTTGAACCCGCATTGAGCCGCAAACGCGTACTCGCCTTACCAGTTGGCCACCTCCTCAAAGAGATTAGTGCGGAGGGCGGGAGTTGAACCCGCGGTGACATTGGTTTAACTTTTCGTTGGTAACCTTTCAACCCGAAGGAGAGTGCCATGCATCAAACCGTGTCCGCCTTACCAACTAGGCTACCTCCGCTAAAAGAACGTAATGTAGAAAAGAAAATACGCTTTTTTACCTTGATTGTCAATACTACTTTGACTTTTTTGGTTTATAAGTGTATTTTTAACTAAATTAAGCAAAATTATGCCATATACAATTAACTTCTTTGGGACTTCTGATTTTTCAATCCCCTCTTTACAAGCATTGATTGATGATAAAAGGTTTGAAGTTAAAGCGGTCGTAACCAAACCGGATATGAAGGTTGGCAGACATCAGGACATAGTGGATCCTCCGGTCAAAGTTTTAGCCAATAAGCATGGAATCCCTGTTTTACAGCTAGAGTCGATTAAGAATGCGGAGGCTTATGAGGCGCTTAAGCAATATGGCGAAATAGATGCCTATGTTGTAGTTAGTTATGGCAAGATAATTCCGCAGAAAGTTTTAGACCTGCCCGAGCACGGAGTGGTAAATGTTCACGGTTCGCTATTACCCAAACACCGGGGCGCTTCTTGCGTTCAGGCGTCTATTGCGGCCGGTGATGAAGAGACGGGTGTGACGATTATGCTTATGGACGCGGAAATGGACCATGGGCCAATCTTGGCGCAAAAGGCCACGGTTATTCGCGCCCATGACACAGGCGGGAATTTGCATGACAGGTTGGCTGATATGGGGGCCGTTTTGTTACCGCAAACTTTAGCAGACTTTATTGAACACAAAATTGAACCAATGGAGCAGGATCACGATGAGGCGACTTACTGCA
>CAYOMV010000025.1:9913-17593 GCA_964405175.1 uncultured Gammaproteobacteria bacterium
GTAAAATAGACTGGACTAAATCCGCAGAAGAGATAGAGCGATTGGTGAGAGCATATGACCCGTGGCCGGGGACTTGGACGTTTAAAGAAGATAAGAGGATTAAGATTACTAAGGCAACAAATACCAATTACAAAATACCGAATACCATAAATAACGGAGAATGGGTTGTAGATGATGAAAAGCTTTATGTCTCTTGCGGTGACGGCGCCTTAGAGATTTTAGAATTGCAGCCCGAAGGTAAGCGCAGGATGAGTGCTAAGGATTACATTGCCGGATTGAGAAGCCGGTAGGTTGATAATTTTCTAAGTCAGAGATGCCAAGTTACTATCAAACAAATTAAAAGGACACAAGGATACAAACAAATCTCAAACCAAAGATTCAAAATTACAAACAGCGTGTTAAATTTTGTGTTTGGAATTTTGTATTTATTTGTTGAGCTCAGCTCGATTTGTGTCCTTAGTAATTTTAGCTTTTTTTGAGGTTAGATCATTACTTGTTAACGCTTCCAGTTTTAATAATTTGAGTTTGTTTCGTGCTCCCCAGCGGTAGCCGCCAAGCGAGCCGTTAGAGCAGATGACCCGGTGGCATGGGATTATGATTGCAATAGGATTGGCGCCCACGGCATTAGAAACCGCACGTACGGCTTTGGGGCGGCCGATTTTTACGGCAATATCCTTGTACGTGGCAGTTTGGCCGTAAGGTATTTCTTGTAAAGCTTCCCAGACTTTTTGCTGAAAAGGTGTGCCCTTTAAATCGAGTTTAACCTTAAAAATACGCCTCTTTCCATCTAGGTATTCAATTAATTGCTTTTCAATATTACCGTTTGATTTCGGTGAATTGTTTTTAGAAAGAGAAATGCTTTTGATTCCGGAAATACCGTTTACCACCTTAAAACTCAAAATCTTTTTCATAGGCTCAGGCAATTTTGTACTCGTAATTTTCCTTAATATCTCTGCCTATAGCCAACATTCCTTCGAAACATAAGAGAACGGCAAATCCCAAAGGATGATCTAGATAAGGGGTAAAAAAATGTACGATGGAAAGACTTAGTAAAGTAGTTATCATGCCGCACCTTACCCACCATGGGAAATGAGATTTATACGACCTGATTGCCAGCGATATTAAAAGCAAAAGCATGATGATAGGGCCAAACAAGCCAAACTTTAACCAAAAACCAAGCCAGCCCCATTCAAACGCATAAGTGGTATATAAGCCATCCGGATTATCTTGCAAGACTCTTGGGTCTAAACTTTTATAGGTAACAACAGCACCCAAGCCATTGCCGATTATTGGATCTAGCGCGATTTTATCTAACATGGCAGGCATCAAGTTCCACCTGCTCGAACCCGCGGCATCGGTTATATTACCACGTTCTTTTATCATGGCCGTTAAAGACAGGTCTCCTGTTTTTGGCCACGGCAAGTACATAATGCCAGCAACCAGAGCAAAGCCCATTAAAGTGCCAAAAAGACTTTTTGCAATGGCTATGAAAGGAAGCCGTCTAAAAAACACGATGCCGAGGACAAAAACAACTAAAAGACTTGCAATAACTCCCAGCCAAAAACTTCTGGAAAGGCTAATAATCAACATCGCGGAACTTAAGACCCAAAGAATTCCGGCACCGTACTTTGGCAGTTCTAAGGAAAATACGTTCTGTGCCTGAAGTCTTCCCTTATACGAGTTCCAGCTGTAGTTGATCCAGTAGGCCAAAACAAATAATAGCAGTGAAATGGAAAAAATGGCGGACTGAAAGAAAACGCGATACAGGTTGCCTCCGGCAGGGGTGATCTCCCCCACTCTTGTGTCCCTGATCCAGGTATAGAGCGGCTCGGCAATAAATGCTATTCCATGAGTAAAAATGTAAAAAACTAAAAGAGCTTTTAGAGGTAGATAAATAACGGAGGCGATAAATGCGGATTTTGAAAACCTAATTATGTCCTTGCCGTATCTATGCGCGATATCCAGTACGGGAATAAAATATAAAAGGAAAAGCCAGGCATTCGCGTCTTCAAAAACAAAAGGGTTTCCGCGAATGATGCCGTTAGCAGTTCCGGAAAAAAACATGATTCCGATAAGAATCCATATCTGCACTATAAAAAGCTCATTTAACTTCCAGTGTTGCCAAACTTTATTATTCAGAGCATTAATTCCCCATCCCATACCGAAGCCCGCTAAAAAAACCATCCTTAAAGATAAGCTCATTGGAAAATCGGGTATTTTTATGGCAAACAAGTACCCAAAACCCCCGATTAATATTTCAGTTGCCACGACAGCCAACGCAAAAGCGGGTTTTTTATAAGCCAAGTAAGCAATTACTATTCCCAACAAAAGTGTAAAAGCTGTTCTTAGAACGGTAAAATCAAAAATCAAAAACGAGACAACTTCTAGCACAAAAATACATAAAATCCAGAGATATGTTTCTTTTACGGCGACGCTGTTCCAAATCTTCATTATCTTTTCTTCGTTTTCTTTTTCTTTGCCTTCTATTTTTGGTTTATCTTTTTTTGGTTGTAACTGTTTAAATTCTTTATAATTTCCGGCTTCTTTAAAGATAGAAACCACTCCCGCCAGCAAAAGCGAGATGGGATGAAAAATGCTTATTATAAGCCAAGCCAATCTCCCGTGCCATTTAAGCATGTATTTGCGCAAACTATCGTTAAAATAACGCTGTTTTTTAACAGTAAGAGCTTTTGAGAAAGCGCGCCCCGAATGATGCATAATAGCTACCGTTGGCTCGTACCAAATTAGCCAGCCGTTCTTTTTAGCGTTTTTACAAGCATCGACTTCTTCAAACCAGATAAAATAGCGTTGATCCAGCCCATGCATCTCATCCCAGCACTCGGCGCGTACTAAAAAGCAGGCTCCCATAACCTGATCAACAGACTGCGGTTTATTGGGATTTATTTTAGGTTCAAAATACTTTTTCAAACAGGGAAACCAAGGAAAAAAGTGATGAATTTTGAGCAAAATCAATATCTGACTGCAAAGACCCGGAAAACTTCTGACGCTTTGTTGGTATGTACCATCAGTGTTGAGCAGTTTTGGACCCATGATGCCGGTTTTGGGATTTAAATCCATTTTTCTGACCAATTCGGTTAAAGAAAGCGGGGGGCAAATCGTGTCCGGGTTTAAAAGTAAAATATGACGTGACTTGTGTTGAACAGCTCCCTGGTTGCAGGCCGCGGCAAATCCAAGATTATCTTTGTTTTGTAATAAATCAATTCTATCCTCGGATGAAAAGACTTTTTCAACCATTTCCGAACTACCATCTTTGGAATTATTATCTACAACTACACACTCCCAATCCAAATCTTTGCATGCTTCGGGCAAGGATTTTAAACAGCGCTCGAGCTCTTCTCGTACATTCCAACTGACAATAACAATATGGAGGTCTTTCATATTTATAACTATCAGCTACTAGCCACTAGCTACTAGACGTCATCTAGAAGCTAGCAGCTAGAGGCTAGAGGCTATAACAGTTGATGTTTCTCTCTAATGATTCGTTCCGCTTCTCGGTATTTGGTTACGGCTTTTGGCGTGAACCCTAAAATAGGCCAGGGTATTTTGAAAACAAAAGAAGGTAACCAGCTGCTTATGCCGTTTTTTCTTTCTTTGATCTTCATAAGCGTCTCCGGTACCCAGACGCCCTGTTTACCTGATTGTAACATAGTCAGCCATAAATCCCAATCCTGAAATTTTTTTAATGATTCATCAAAGTGTTCAAAGTCCTTGGTTCTGATAAGCGCGGAGGTATGTATGTAGTTTTGCTTTTTTAAATCCTCCGGATTAAATGGCTTACCACGGAACAAATGCTTGCCCCAAAGAAAGTCACAATAGGCGTATGATGCTTCATGGCGTGATATGAGGGCGCTATATAATTTTTCAATCGCTGTTCTATGGAGCTTGATGTCCGCATCTAAAAAAATGACATACTCCCCTGTTACTTTAGAAAAACCGACATTGCGCGCTTTGGGCGCACCTTGGTTTGTTGTCAAGTACTCGAGAGTTAATGGTAATATTTGTTTAAACTGCTCCGCGATTTGCGCCGGGTTATCATCGGAACCGTCATCAACGACGATGACTTGTTTAATTGTAACCGTTTGATTAGCAAGTGATTCCAGGGTATCCTTTATTTCTTTAGCATGATTATAGCAAGGAATTACAACAGAAATATCGAGATCTTGAGCATCGGGCTTCACATCTGTGTACGAACCTGAATCTAATTCATTCTTACGCGAATCGGACTCGTTAAACTCTTTGCAGTTTGAAGTTTGCAGTATCCGGCTTAGTTTATTCCAGCGGTCAGACCAGTTAAAATCAGCAATCGCTCTGTCGCGGCCGGATTGGCCAAGGCGGTTAGCCAGCTCGGGATCGTCTATCAGCTTTGCGATCGCTTTGGCGCAAGCTTCTACGGTTGGCTGTATGAGCAAGCCGGTTTTATCGTGCAAGACAGCTTCTTTGGCCCCACCGCTATCTCCGGCTATAACCGGCAACCCAGCATAAGCGGCTTCTAAAAAAACCATACCGAATCCTTCTACATCGTCCCCCACTTCCCTGCCCGGCAAGCAAAACATGTCCGCTGCCGCATACCATGAGTACAAAGTTTGATCATCACAATCTTTTATCCAGCGTACATTGACTCCGGAAAGCTCGGCAAGTTTGTGGAGAGGCTCGGCATATTCGCCGTTGCCGACAACTACTAAAAGGAACTCGGAATTAATCCCTGTGCATGCTTGGATAAGCGTGTCGATGCCTTTTCGTTCTACGAGTCGGCTGACAGCAAGGATGACTTTGGTTTCAGGTGATATCTTAAATTGATTGCGCGATTCTGTTTTGCTCGGTAAGCCGAAAGGTTCAAGACCGGGGGTAAGAATCAAGGGGTTAGAGCCCGGGACCAATCTTGTAAGCATTTTCTTAGTCGCGTTGGAATTGGCAATTAAAAGCCTCGCGTTAACACATATACGACGCAAAAACCAACGCTTCCAGCGGTTTTTAACGCGTTTTAGATCCGTACCGTGAAAAATGACCAAGTATTCGGGGCCGCCTAAGGCATTGGCTATAAAAGCGGCCGTACCGATTGGAAATACATGTGAGACAAGTATGATTTGATTTTCATCGACTTCCAGACAGCGCTTGATAAGCGGGAGCCAGTGAGGCCAGAGGGAGGACCAGAAGTTGACATGTTTAATCCCCCCTTCTATTACCCCTTTCTCAAAGGGGGTTGCTTGATCAAGCGGGACTAGGACTTCTATCCGTCCTTTGGAGGCTTTGACGAGAGATGAGAGATAACGCGCAACCCCGCCGTGTGCGGGCGGATAATCATGAGTAATGAGAGTGAATTTAGGATTCATGAAGATTGTCGGGTTTTTTAAACTTATTACGCAAGTGCTTTACGAGCGGTAATAAGTCTTCAACTGTAACGAGGCGGACGATGAACGCAAGCACCACGGAAACAGCCCCTCCAAAAATAAAGGCGAACACAAGAGGCATGTATGCCCCAATGTAGCGCCAGACAAACCAAGCTACGGCCGCCGCCAGGGCAGCTCGAGCTATGATCCAAAGGAAATCTTTGGCTCCACCCGCGTCTTTATAGGTAAACATAAATCCAACAGCGAGTAAAAACCAGAAGCTGAACACGCCGGCCCAAGAAGCGCCCAACGGGCCGTAATATGGAATCAGCAAGAAGTTTAATACAGCATTTACGAGCATTGTGCCCACCATGGCAGTTGTCTTTAAATGCGCGCGATTTGAACCGTTTAAAAGAGCGCCAACCGGAAAATCGATAAAAATCGGCAAGAGGACCCACGGCAACACCTGCATTGCAGCGATAGAGTTCATGAAGGCATCTCCATAAATTGCGGGAATGAGCCGTGGAGCTAAAGCAGACAGTCCTGCGGAGATTGGGAAGCCTACGGCTGCCATAAGCCTTAAAGCACCAATAAAAGTCTTTTTAAGTTCTTCCTTTTCTTTATTTGCGTATGACTGGCTCAATGCCGGGTAAAGCGCTGCCGTAAAAGTAAGCGGAACGAATTGCATGGCATACGTGAGCTTATAAGCGACGGAATAGTAGCCAACCGCTGTAACACCTTTAAAAGCTTCGAGCAGCAAGCTGTCGATGTAGGAGTAAACTTTTACGGCGACTCCGGCAATGGCAAAGGGTATGGCTTGATTAGATAGTGATTTGATGTCTATTTTGCCGGGTTTGGTGAATTTGATTTTAAGACGGCGGACATTCCAGAGCGCCCAAGAAGCGTTCCAGATTGAGCCTACAGCCAAAGAAGCGGCGAGGCCTATTGGACCAAAGCTTAAGATGGCGGCCGAGACCGCGGTGGAACCTACTAGAACCTGACCGACAAACATGCCCAGAGCCTCGGGTTTAAGATTTTGCCTGCCACGGAGAGCGCCGTAAAGAATGAGATGAAAGGCATCGGCAGCCATGGCAACACAGGCTACAGCGATAGTTGCTAATACTTGAGGCTCATTACCGCGCAAGACGCCATACCCGATTGAGGCGAGGATGGCAATTGGAACAAGAGCCAGCTTGGCCCGAATAGCCGCGCCAAACAGCTTATCAGCGCCTTCGCGGCCGCCGGCTATGGCGCGGATGACAACCGGCGTAATGCCCAAGTCGGATATGATAACAAAAATGGATGTGACAGAGACCGCGTAAAAATAGGCGCCGGTTATTTCCGGGCCCACAAGCCTCGCGACGATGGTAAATGCTAAAAAAGCCACTGCCTTTTGGCCCGTTGTGGCAAGCATTAAAACTAAAGCATTTTTGGCGACTTTTTCGCTGACCATATTTAAGCTTCTAGCTACTAGCTTCTAGCTGGTAGAGGCTTGGGTGATTTTCCCATAAATCAGCATAAAAATCAACGCGGATCAACGTTTGATACTTGACAAATCGTATGATTTGAGGCATACTAAACAGTTCCCTTGATCAACCAGGAGGAGAGATCATGACTTGCAGGCATGTAATGGGTCCGTTTCAACCCGGTACAAACCGCCGGACATGTCTTTTTTGCGAAGAGACTTTTCCGGCAGATGGAACTTATGAGATTCGAGTACACGAGGGTACCCTGGAACGCTATCCGAGAAGCCTGATCGCCCGCCGTGATTATGGCCAAATTCGACGATTTCTGGGCTTGTCGCGTTCCGATATTCTCTTGCACAATTGGCACGACGAAGGAGCTTTATATGTTTTGCGCCGCCGGCAAACTCAAGCACGGAACCTGCCCGGCGCATCATGCGATTCAGATCATTCAACGTGCGGAGAATCTCGGCTCCTTACAGCACGTTGTGTCTAATTCTTCATACAGCCGGATCACACATCCGGCTGTTTTTTTAATACAAAAAACCACCCGGCATACTTAAACTATCCGGTCTGCGCTTGCCATTTGTTACATGTTACATGCTACATGTTACATGAGATCACCTCGAATAAAACTCCACTATCACTTTGGGATCAAAGGGTTGAATGAGTTCTTCCTTGGTTGGTTCAGATATGATTTTGACAGTTAGCGCCTTTAGATCCGCAGAAAGCCATGATGGAGGTTGTCCGCTAAGCGGATTATTTTGCAAGCTTTGCCAATATTTGTTAGCCGACTTAGACTCGCGGACAGCAATGATGTCGCCCGGTTTGATCTGCATGGAGGGAATATTGGCTTTTTTGGAGTTTAC
>CAYOMV010000026.1:0-16088 GCA_964405175.1 uncultured Gammaproteobacteria bacterium
CGAACACAAGGTTCGCCCCTACAAAACCGTGCCTCCAGCCTCTCGAGGTAATGCTACCTCATGATAAACGCGATCACTATGTTATCCGCTAGAAGCTAGAAGCTAGTGATAGTTAGAATTTACTTCTTAAGTATGTTATAATACGAGCTATGTATGGCAGTAAATTCTTCAAATGAACGCAAAAACGTACTTGTTACGGGCGGTGCCGGTTTTATCGGTTCGCATCTCTGCGACAGGCTGATCAAAGACCACAACGTAATCTGCGTAGACAACTTTATAACCAGTTCTGTGGCCAATATCGACCATCTCTTGCGCGAGCCGCATTTTGAATTTATCAACCACGACATCACGCAACCCCTGCATCTCGAAAGATACACCGAACTCGACAGGTTCGACGTAAAATATTCGGGCATTCAAGAAATCTATCATTTGGCTTGCCCCATTTCCAAGCGCCACTTTGATGATTTTAAAATCGCCACGGTTTTAACCAACTCCGTAGGGGTCAAAAACGTCTTGGATTTGGCTGTGGAACATCATGCTAAAGTGCTTTATGCCTCATCCAGCGTGCTCTATGGCGATCGCCGCGGAGATCCGCACCCTTGCCGTGAATCAGACGAATGCCGGATGGACCACCTCACGACCCGCGGAGCATACGACGAAGGCAAACGCTTTTCCGAAGCTATACTGCAAACCTATGCCGACGTATATGGTCTGGACGTGAAGATCGCCCGCATCTTCCGCACCTACGGCCCGCGCATGAAGATTTTCGACGGCAACCTGATACCCGATATGGTTTTAAACGCTTTAGACGGCAAAGACATCACAATCACGGGCGACGAAGAAACCCGCACGTCATTAGCCTACGTCTCCGATATTGTAAGCGGATTGATGCGCTTAATGCATTCTCCCATCGAAATCACTCTCATCAACTTGGGCTCTGATGTTGAATTGCGCTTGGTAAACGTGGCGCAAAGAATTTTGGAAATAACCGGCTCAACATCGCGCGTTAAATTCGAGCCCCATGTCGCCAACTACATCGACCCGGGTTTGCCCGATATCTCCCGCGCCAAAGATTTACTGGGCTGGGTGCCCCTGGTCCAACTCGACAAAGGCCTGCGAGAAATGATCGAATACACAAACTCCAACAAAAACCTACTCTCATTTTAAAAATTAGAAAATAGAAATTAGAAATTAGCAATTGAATTAAGTTAATGCGTAAATTGCTATTTGCTACTCTCGACACCCGAAGCTTTAAGCGTAGGGGGTTGCTAATTCATAATTAATGAAAGAAGTTATGGCGGCAATCTTTGATAAAAAAAATATTATTGTCACCGGAGGTGCCGGTTTTATCGGTTCGCATCTTTGTGAAAAGCTCCTGGCCGAAGGGAACCGAGTTATCTGTGTCGACAATCTCATATCGTCGGCTCTGCAAAATATCGATTTTTTGCTCAAAAATCCGGATTTTGAATTTATTCGCCACGATATCAGCCTGCCGTTCGACCCCGAGCAATATCCCGAACTGGAACGCTTCAAGGTAAAATTCCAGGGCATTCAAGAAATCTACCATTTGGCTTGCCCCATGAGCCCCAAAGCTTTTGAACAAAGCCGGATGCAAGTTTTATACGCAAACAGCCTGGGAATGAAAAGCGCCATGGACTTGGCGGTTAAATACAAGGCTAGGATTTTGTTCAGTTCCACTTCCAGTGTTTACGGCCCCAGGCCCGTGGATAACCACCATCTCAAAGAAGAAGAAATGGGAGTGGTGGATATGCACGGCCCGCGCGCCAGCTACGACGAAGGCAAGCGCTTTGCCGAAACCTGCTGCAGCACTTATAACCGCGTGCACGGCGTGGACGTGCGTATCGCGCGCATCTTCCGCACCTATGGCCCGCGCGAGCGCCTATATTCCGGAGAAATGGTCCCTGATTTTATTTTGAACGCTCTGGATAACAAAGAAATCGAAATCTACGGAGACGAAACTTTTACCACCTCGCTTTGTTATGTAACGGACGTTGTGGACGGTTTAATGAAACTGATGGCCATCGATAAAGACATCGGCCCGGTCAACATTGGCAGTGATATCGATATCCCCTTGGTAGACGTAGTGCGCGCAATTTTGGAAATGACCGGCTCCACCAGCCGCATCACCTTTAAGCCGTCTTTGTTATTCATGACGCCTTTGGGATTGCCCGATTTAACCAAGGCTAAAGAAAAGCTCGGTTGGATGCCTCTCGTGCCATTGGATGAAGGCCTCAAGAAAATTATCGACTACACAATGGCTTACAAAAATGTCCTTCAAGGCTTCAACCAACTAGCCACCCCCGGAATCGCCCCCACCCAATCCACCAAACCCGCCGAACCCAAATCAAAAGAAACCCTGGAAGACATACCGGAGCTTGGATGAAAAGTCGCAAGTCCATCAAGTCCGTAAAGTCCATCAAGCCAAGTTAACCGGTACAGCTTGATGGACTTTCCAGTCTGTTGTAGTGTATTCGCATGAAAACAGTTGGCGTAATGCCTGCCTATAACGAAGAAAACCGCATAAAACAGGTAATCGAATCATGCCTGCCTTTTTTGGATACTCTGGTAATTGTAGACGACGGCTCGCGCGATGATACTTATAAAAACTCATGCGAAATTACCGATGTCACGGTTTTACGCCACTCTATCAACCGCGGGCAAGGCGCCGCTCTTCGCACCGGCACCAAAGCCGCACTTAACCTGGGCGCGGATCTCATCATCCACTTGGACGCGGACGGCCAGCACGACGCCTCACAAATCCCCGTGCTTATCGAACCCATAGCGCGCGGAGAGGCTGACATAGTTTTTGGCTCCCGCTTCATGGGTATCAAATCTGAAGGAATGCCGGCTTCGAGGCGCGCTCTGCTTATGGCCGGCCGCTGGTTTAATACCTTTGTCCAAGGTATCCCTCGCGCCGTAACCGATCCGCAAAGCGGTTTTAGGGCATTAAACCGCGAAGCCGCCGAAAGCCTCAATTTCAATCAAGACCGCATGGCTCATGCCTCGGAAATTTTAAAACTAGCCACTCGTTCAAAACTTCGCTGGGCCGAAGTACCCGTCAAAATAATCTACACCGAAGACAGCCTAAAAAAAGGCCAAAAAAACACAGACGCCCTAAAAATCGCCTGGCAACTCTTACTCGGTATTTTTACTAAACAATAAAACCAGCACCTCCGCTTATCGCACTCACCGCTCACCAGGTCTGCGTGTTTTTTCTCAATCGTTCTCAATTATTTATAATTTAATCTCATTTTTTTTAAAACACGCGGTTCCGGTATTATGTATGTATCATCAGAACGGATAATCACAAGGATTATCCCTACAAAAATGCAAATTGCAAGAAAACTGACTGAGAGAAAATGAGAATAACTGAAAGTAATTGTGAGTAATTGTGAGCAACTGAAAGTAATTGAAAATAATTGAGCGCAATTGCCAGCAATTGTGAAAAAATGTAAGATAAATCTTAGTTTATGTTAATCCAAATTCTGCTTATTTTAGCCTTTGTTTTGGCGCTTTTAGTTACTTGGAGGCGTTTTAGCCAAAACATCGTCACATTCCGCGAGGCCGCTTTTTGGAGCATCTTATGGATAGCGGGCGCTTCAGTTACCCTCATACCAAAGATAACAGAACGGCTGGCCGCTTTTTTTGGCGTTGGTCGTGGAGTTGATCTTGTTTTATATCTGGCAGTCGCGATCCAATTTTTCCTCATCTTCAAACTCTTCATCATCAACGAACAAACCGAGCGCAAAATCACAAAGCTGGTCGAAAAAGAAGCTTTGGCGCAGTTGGATAAAAAAACCGGAGAAAATTAAAATATGACTGAACCAGTTTTGGAAAAATCAATTCCCACAATCGAGCTCATAATCGTTTCTTATAACCATGCCAAATTCATGAACGCTCTTTTCGATTCTTTGGCAAAAGTCGATTATCCCAAAAACGGTTGGCGCATCCATATCGTCATCAATAAAGATGGCGACGGCACACTGGAAGAAGTAAATCGCAAGTTATCATCATTAAAAAACAATCTCCCCGAAGTCCGCATCCACGAACCTCACGCAAACCTTGGCTTTGCCGGGGGTAACAATTTGGTAATGCAATGGGCTCTGCAAGAGGGGAGTGATTATGTTTATCTGCTTAACCCCGACACTGAGATAATGCCTCAAGCACTATCCGAAGCGGTTAAAGTCGCCGAAGCCCAAAAAAACGTAGGCTCCGTGCAATCACTTTTAATCCGCGGCGATAATCAAACGCAAATAAATTCACGTGGCAATGCTTTGCATTTTTTGGGATTCGGCTATTGTGTGGGCGATCATGACTCGTTAGAGTCCGCTCCGGCTGAACCGACACTCGTCGGCTACCCTTCAGGTGCCGGAGTACTTATCCCATCGAGCGCTCTAAAAGAAGCCGGCCTCTTTGATGAAACTTTATTCGCTTACCATGAAGATCTGGATTTGGGCTGGCGCTTTATGCTTATGGGTCTGAATAACTATCTGGCGCCAAAAAGCCGGGTTATTCATCACTACGAATTTTCCCGTTCAATTTCCAAATGGCATTTGATGGAACGCAACCGAATACTGGTTGTCTTAAAAAATTATAAATTACTCACACTCATCTTCTTATTCCCGGCTCTGCTGGCGACAGATATTGCGATTTGGGCTTTTGCCGTTAAAGGTGGATGGTTTAAGCAAAAACTCAAAGCCAACTTATTTTTTCTAAAACCCTCCATGTGGAGCTATATTTTTAAAGCCAGAGCCAGGCTGGCGCAAATCAGGCGCGCTCCGGATTATTTGATATTGCCCCGCATGACCTACAAGATAGAATATCAAGAACTAAAAAGCGGTTGGGCGGAAAGAATCGCCAATCCATTCTGGAAGGCGCTCTACGCGAGCTATCTTTTTGTCGTTAATTGGTAATATGCAAATACTTCATGTTTCCTGCGTCGCTCCTCCAATGGGCGGCGGCATAGGCACTGTCGCGGATAGAGAAGTCCGCGAGCTTAGGGCGCGCGGCATCGAAGCTTGGCTGGCTTGCCCCAAAGTTAAAACCAGAACCGGCATGGATCATGTCATAGAACTCCCGGCCGTCTCTTTTGGTAATGCTTCCTATCTCCGCGGTTTAAAAAATGCCGTCAAAGAAGCCGACATTGTCCATCTGCACTATCCCTACTACGGATCAGCGGAATCATTGGCATATCTAAAAAGCAAAGGTCATATTAAAAAATTAGCTCTAACACTTCATATGGACGCCAAAGCCGGGGGCTTGCGTGGATTGTTTTTTAATCTGCACCGCAAATATATTCAACCCAAGATTTTAGAGCAAGTGGATTTGGCTTTTGTGTCTTCTTTGGATTACGCGGAACATTCTTCTTTCAATGATTTTCTGCACAAATATCCGCAAAAAATCATTGAGCTCCCTTTTGGAGTGGCAACCGACTGTTTCTGCGCCGGAAGCCCGGCTCGAGCCAAATTTGATATCCCGCCCGGTTCATTTGTAATCGGCACTGTAAGCGTGCAAGACGAAGCTCACAAATTTAAAGGTTTGGATCTGCTTATAAAAACCATGAAAGGCTTGCCCGTGAGCGCTCATTTGCTTTTAGTGGGCGACGGCGATCTTCAGCAAAATTACAAAGCTTTGGCCAACCAGCTTGGGGTAGCGGACAGAGTACATTTTGCGGGCCGGCTTAGCCAAGAAGATTTGCTCTGCGCTTACAGCACAATGGATGTGTTCGCCTTCCCAAGCACATCCGGCGCCGAAGCCTTTGGCTTGGCCATGCTCGAAGCCATGTCTTGCGGAGTACCCGTGGTTGCGAGTAGTTTACCCGGAGTGCGCAAAGTGGCCCAAGAGGCGGGTTTGTTAACCCGGCCCAGCGACGGGCAAAGCCTCCTGGAAAATTTAAAGAAAATGCAAGAAGACACGGAAATGCGCCGCCGCTTTGCCGATTCAGCCCGCGCCAAAGCCCTGCGCTACAGCTGGCCCCGCCACACCGACGCGCTTATCACAAACTATCAAAAACTATGCGCGTAGCAGTCTTAACCAATTCTTACCCTCCGGACGCGCGCGGCGGCTCGGGGCGCGTGGCCGAGCTCCAGGCCGAGTGGCTCAAAAACAACGGCCACGAAGTGCGGGTTTTTGTGCCCGCGCCCTTTTCAGATTCCGCCAAACCCGATACGGTCGTCTTCAAGCCGCAAACCTCCATTGCCTTTGCCGATCTTGCCAAATTCAAAGCTCTGCGTCGTCTTATTTTCCACTTCGAAGATTTGGCGCCAAACTCTGAAGCCGTGGAGTCTATCAGAAAATTCAAGCCCGATGTTTTGCTAACGCACAATCTAACCGGTTGCGGTTGGGGAACGCCTAAGCTTTTAAAACAAGCCGGAATCCGTCATGTCCACGTCCTCCACGACGTGCAAATGGTTGAACCTTCGGGCCAGATATTTTTTAAAGAAAATTTTATAATCTTGCGATCACTTTGGCGTCGCTTCTGGTCATCTCGCCGCTCCAAAGCTCTAGGCTCTCCCGATGCCGTAGTTTCTCCATCAACTTGGTTGCTCAACTTCCATCTCGATTATCATCTCTTTCCCGAGTCTCAAACTTGCGTGATACCCAATCCCATTCAAACCGCGTATAACGTCACCCTCGATGAAGACAAGCAAAATACCGCGGACCATAAGAGTGAGGCTGTCTTGTATGTTGGCCGTGTGTCCAAAGATAAAGGCGCGGAAGTGCTAATCAACGCTTGGGGTTTGTTAAAGAAAAAGAACAAGCCTCTCATGGAGTCTGAGCCTCAAAAACAAGCGCATGATCACGCGTCAGCTTCAGGCTTGCATCTGGTCATAGTGGGGGACGGCCCTTATCTCAAAACCATTCAAGCCTTGAATGATCCAAGTATCCAATGCTTGGGAGCCGTGGACCACGCAAAAATTTCCAATCACTATCAAAATTCCTCGCTGTTTGTCTTTCCTTCGCTCTTAAAAGAAAACCAACCCACCGTTCTCTTGGAAGCCATGTCTCACGGCCTAAACATAGTCGCCTCCGATATAGGCGGTGTAGCGGAATTGCTTCAAGGTTACGGCTCACTTACCCCTCCCGGAGACGCTGAAAATTTAGCTTCAACAATTGCAGAGCAATTAAACCAAAAACCGGATCTCTCCAAAGCTCAAGAAATTTTACAGCGCCATCAAATCGACGTTGTGATGCAAAAATTAACGCGGACGTTTTCCGAATGATTCGAATTTGGGAAATCTTTGGAATTCATCTATAAAAGGATTTGTTTCTTCGGGGGCAAACTCAATTTGCGTTTCACGTCTCACATCCCGCAATTCAGCTTCTTTTAACGCTTCTCTAAAAAGCCGGTCGGCAATCTCTTTAAATTTGGAATCATCAATGAAATGATGAGATTTTGCGTTTTTAAGCTCTGTCAGTAAGCCGCGCTCTGTCTCTCTTGTAAAATCAACACCAAAACGCCCGGTCAACTCATCAAAATAATCCCTAATTTCACGGATTTCTTTTTTTAATAAGGCTTCGTAATCTTTTAAGATTTGCTCCCGATCCATTTTGGTTTCATCAATTGTTACGATTTCTTTGTTGATGCGCATAAAATTCAGTACGGTATCAAGATCACTTTTCTTAAAAGCTATTCCAAACAAAGCCACTGCGCTGTGGAATGTTTCTTGGCTGTGTATTTCGATAAAGTGCAAACCCGCGGGAATATTGTTAATTGCGTTTAAAGCCCGGCGCCTTCTTTCGGGGCCGGTTGGCGGCACGCTTCTAAACATTTTTTCGTCAAAAAGATGCCAATAAACATCCTCGCCAAAAGGTATGAATAATTCCAAATTTTTAAAATCCTCTTCCGTCTCTACCAAAACAGAATCATTTTGATCCGGATCGATAACATTTTCGCCGTCAATTTTATAAATATAAGGGATATCCAATGCGCTTTCTGTGCGTACCAATTTAAATTCCGGCAAATCATGCTCGCTTAAATCGCTCGCTTCGGCAAGCAAATCGATATCAACTTCTTGCGGGGCTTTGCCGATCAAAACGGCCAGATTCCTCAATTCTCTATGAAGTTGGTCTCTTTCCTTATCTAAAAATTTAACTTCATCAAAATTTAATTCACGTTCCGCCGCTTTCATTGCTCTGGCCTTGCTTTTATACTCCAAGATTTTTAAATCATATTCTTTTTCGGGCGACATATTTATTCTGTAAAATCAAACTTATAGATCATTATTTTACCGTCCCGAATTGGCCACTCTTTGTCCGCGATTTCTGATACCGCCTCGTTTAGTTCTTCGGCTTTCCACCAATAATCGTTAATCACCACAAAAACCAAATCCGAACTCCCCAAGCGCGCGGCCTCTCTAACCGTCTCAATCGACGGATCTTCATAAGTCATTTTTAAATAAATTTCGTATAATTTGCCACCGGTTGGGATGGGATAAAAGAAAACATCATCCGCAGTGTATCGCTTAAACCCAAACTCATTAACCGCGGCCGCTGAAACGCTCTGGTTGGCAAGTACCGTGTATTCCCGGCCTTGTGCTTCTCTGTCTATCCATCTAACCGCTTCTATTTCAGCAAGCCCTGTGCTCCAGCCTCGGCTTGGCTCTACGCTGTCGTGCCTTGGGAGCGCGTTATGCGCGTTGGCCGCGCCGATGGCACCAAAAAATACCAAAATAATCAACGTGGCGAGCGGGATGCTGGTGCGTATTTTTTTAAAAGCATGGCTTAAAGCCGGAATTCCTCCCAAGACCAAAAGCATCACACCGATTTCCAGCAATCTCCCCGCGTAATCTCCGCGCTCGTATTGGATCAAGAACGAAAAGTCACTCACATGTTCCAATAGGCCGGCCGAAACAATCAAAGACCCGGCACCCATTAAAAACAAAACCGTTCGGCGTTTTACTTTTTTGGACAAGAAAAATCCGGCAATTGTTAAAACCAAGCCGATCACCGGCACTGATACCGCGATTAACGACGCAAACGCCGGCCATAAAACATATTTGTTACCCAGCCAAGGAATAAGCTTGGTAAACGACGCGGACCAGTTTGCTAAATTTGAAGCCGCTGAAAAGTTCCATTCGATATTCATTGCCGGCACCACATAGCTCCCCAAAAAGAAGATCACCGGAATCGCCAAACCGCAGAGCCCTGCCAAAACATAAGACAAAATTTGCACCGGCAAAGCTTTTTTGCGCCTTAAGATAAGCGCGACCGAAAAGATAAGCAGGGGAATGCCTGCCAGCGGATGTATGGCGACAGCCCAAATACTAAGCCATATGGGCCCGGTTATGCGGATATGGTTTTCCGCGGCGCCGATTCCCATCATAACCGCCGAAAGCCCGATAACAGTGGCCAGTGCCTGCGGTGTGGGAGCAACTAAAAGCGATAAAGGTAATAAAACCAAGATTAAACTGCTGTAATTATCAGGGTCGAATCTTTGATAAGCAAAAGCGATCGCCGTAGGAAGTAAAAGCGAGGTAAAAAAAGGTATGAGCCATTTGGTTATCAATGCTATGGGTATGTCAAATATTCTTGCCGCCCAAGTAACCAAAACATACTGGCCCATGTAGTAAAAAGGTTTTGGCTCTAAAGTGCCGGTTTGCAATAATATTTTTTCCCCGGCTATATGCAAAAATCCGTCAAAGCCATACCCCAGCGCGTATATAATCGGAGATAAACAAAGCACGGCCGCGAGAGCCAAGATTGTATGCATGGTAGTTAAAACCACTGATCTAACAAACATGGCCGACATGGCGCCCGCTATCCAAATAATGGCGATCGCCGGCAGTACGCCCGCGTCTAAAAGAGGCCACGGGGTGCGTATGCTTTCTATTGTTTTGGCGTTAAACGCGGAAACAATCACAAACACGAAACAAGCCAGCGCCGCGGCTCCTATTAGGCTCGCTATTATTATTCTTTTTCTGGTCCAAGGCTCTCTTTCAGGCACGGGCGGTGCTTCGGTTAATAAAATGGATTCAGCAGTAACACCCGACAAATGTGCGGCCGCTATCGCGATAGCCAAAGACCACGCGTCTGATAAACTGCCCAAAGGAGCTCCGATATAAAACCACAAAACCTGGGCAATGCTCTGTACGGCTAGCAATAAAACCAAGCCCAGGGGCACGGTTACAAGCCAAAACCGTCCGGGGAAAACATTTTTACCGAACACATAAGCATGAAAAATAATGGCAAAAGCCCAAATAAATGGTTTGACGAGCGCGAATGCATCAACCTGCCAATATTGCATGCCCAAAATTAAAATCACAAAAATGATTCCCGCGATCGCGTCTAATGTTCTTTCTCCCATAAATAACACAATTATGTTAGCATATATGCATTAGCTATGGGATGGTTAACAGAGCGCAAGTTCATGACCAACGAAACGGTTGTGTTATACAAGCAGGACAAAATACTTGCCAAAACAATTCTGCCTTTTATTCCAAAATATATAAAACCCAATCATGTAACGATTCTGCGGATTTTTTTGATTCCGTTTAATGTCTATTTCGTAATCAATCAAGAATGGGCCATATTACTGCCCTTGTTCATCCTCACGGCTTTCACGGATATGTTGGATGGCGCCATGGCCAGGGTGCGCAAGCAAATTACCCTTTGGGGAGCGATACTCGATCCGGCCGCCGATAAACTGCTCATGGCTTCCGTGGCCGGTGTTTTTATAGTCAATAATGTTTCGCCTCTTTTGGCGTTCACAATAATCTTTTTGGAATTTTTAATCGTCTTGGGTGCCTACTCGCGCCGGCGCCGGGGCGAATACATCAGCGCCAACGGTTCGGGCAAGGTCAAATTCGTACTCCAGGCTTTTGGGCTTGGTTTTATGCTCTTGGGCGCGCTTCTCGGCAACCCCTACGTACTCCACACCGGCACCGCGCTCATGATCATCTCTATTCCCTTCGCCATAACCTCCCTTCTAACCTACGGCCTATAACCTTAGTCACACAAAGCGTTCGACGTTTGACGTCAAAAAAAACACCCCCGAGAACAAGTCTCGAGGGATTGAGTCCACGGCAATGCTTAGTCGCACTGCCAGGTGTTGGGCGGGGAGCCCAGTTTTTTGGGCGCACCGCTTTTGCACGTGCAAGGCGGGCCCCCGCGATATCTGTTTTGCTCGGCCGCAGAGAGCTGTTTCACTCCCGGGCCCACACAGCTGTATGATTCCGGATCCGCGCCGTTTTGCTGCACTTGGCAAACCGCGATGCGGTCGGTGCCCCTGATGGTCGTAGCGCAAGATACCTGAGTGCTTGCCGCGCTCCCGGTAACCGTCACATTTCCATCACCGGCACTCTCTTCCGTTTCCCCGCTGTAGGGGTTTTCGGATGATCCGGAACCGACTTGCCGAGTGAGCACGTCATCCGGCCGAGGCACCTTGCAACCCGGGAAGCCTTGGTCCCACACGTACGTGGTCCACATGGCCTCGTGGTTGCCGCGCGTACACGAGCAGGTGACGAAGTTCTTCGCCACCTTTTGGGCCTGCGGCATCTTCCCGTCGCACTCGGGCGGCAAGCCATCTTGCCGGGGTTGCGCCGTATCCGTATCTTGGTTCGCGGGCGGAGTCTGCTCACCCTCATTCGGGGCCAAGCCTTCCTCGCCCGTGGCAGGCTGAGCACTGCTCTCGTCGAAGTGCCCGCCCTTGAAGCCCGCGCTGGGCGCCTTGGCCTCGCCGTTCACGCTCGCCGATCCACCACAAGCCGCGAGCGCCACCGCCATCGCCAATACACACATCTTGAAAAAGTTCATGTTCTCCTCCAATTTGTTTTGTTTTCTCTTTTTCTATAGCCCGCGCCGCATATCACGGCTTTGGTCAAGATGTGTCAAATTAGCATATTTTAGCCAAAATGTCAATATCCGATTACAAGCATTCATTGACAAATTTGTAAAAACCTGTATATTGGTTTAATTCTAGGCAAAAATTCAAGTTCCAAGCAAAGGAAAACTTCATGGAGTCAGCCATGGCACTTGTAACTAAGGCCTCCGGACCTTTGACAGTTATTAAAGAAGACGAAAGCAACATATTTCACAAGTTCCGCGCGGTTTTTAGCGCGCCTTATTGCCGCAAACGCCTGGTTTACTGGGTGGAGTCCAAGTGGGGTCGTACCATTTTGCGCCAAGTCATGGATTGGAATCATCGGACAAAAAAATCCGACAAAGTCATCACAACCTTTAAGGGTTTGCCCGATTTGGACATCATCTTGATGGCCATAGCCGGAGCCAATACCGAATCAATCCGCACAGGCATTCGCTGGGAGGTCTATCACGATTACGAGTGTGCTGATTTGTGGGAAATGGGCCGGTTTGATCACATCGATCTGCTTGGTTCCTGTGATCCGCAAAAAATCAGGCATCTCATCCAGACGGGCCATATAAATGTTCTCACAACAGCCGAAGCTTGGGATTTCGATGCCCTGCTGCATACGCACCGATGTCCCGTTTGCCATGCGGGAATGAGTGAGGAAATTTTGGTTTTTGACCCGCGCATCATGGGCTGTAAAGCCTGCGGATACGATGTAAACAAAGATACCAAGTACGATACACTGCGACCCCTCATGGAAAAGTTACTCCGGAAGCTTACGAGAAGCGGTTGCAAATCGCACCCCGCCCAAAACCCCCTGGGTCACGAAAGCTATTTATTACTCGATATTCATTACACACCCATATTCGCTTGGATCTTCGACAACATCTTGCACACCAGCGGCTATAGTTTTTACCTTAGAGATACCTCTGGAAAAGGCGTCTACGATCCAAAGCTGATACAGCAGTGCTACCGGCAAAGTACTTATGCTTTGATGCGCATCCCTGATGTTCGTGAGAGAATTCATGCTTGCATACGCTCATTTCACGAAAATCTTCATCAGCGAGCATTGAGCGGTAATTTTCTCGATCCCACGGATGATCCGGAGGTGAATCGCGCTTGGCGCAAAGAACAACACCGCGCAGATCTTGCCGCGCTGGACGCACACATGAAATCTTTTGCCCATCTTCACGATATCTTACTTACTCCGGAGACTAAGCTTAGCAAGGCCGAACACCATGAAAGACAAGACAAGGTCAAAAAGGTGCTCGATGCCGTAAGCTGGCTTCCCGAATATATGGAGTACATGGTCGAATATCTCTACAAAGAACAAACCACAGGAGGACACAATGTCTGATCTGATCCGATTCAAAGCCGGTTTGCCGTCTCTAGCTCTGCAGATCTGGCCGCTTGAGGGTGAAAACATCCAAAAGCAAACTCTGGTACTCACCTCGGACGCAGCCTCGGCAGAGGATGTGGTTCTGAAGTTTCGGCAACGGTACGCTCCGGAAAGAGCCGTGTTCTACCGCCGCTACTACATTCAGCCCCTGAGAAGAGGCGGCTACAGCATCAAGTATGCCTGGAACCTGGATGAACACGGTACGGATTTGGTCGTGGGCAAAGTCAAAAACGACGACTTGGCCGCAATCAAAGTCATCATCGGCAACAACGTAGCCGGAGCCTACATGACACCCATTCGATGGGATCTTTGTGAAGACCGAGATGGAGAGGATGTCATCGAAGTGGGTCGCTTTGACCCATGGAGTTTGCTCTCGGATATCACCGAAGAAGACATCGAACGATTGAACGCCAAGGGAGTTGTCCCCGATCTTGACCGGTGGGATTTTGACAACATGTTTCTCAAAATCCGCTGTCCCGGATGCGGCAAGAACGTCAAAATCAATCACCATGCCTACAATATCGACTCTGCTAAATGCGCAACCTGCGGAAAGAGGCCGTTCCTTTCCAAAGCTGTTGGTAAATCCATGAACGTGGCTCTGCCATCGGTTTCCGGAGCCGGTTTTCAACGCTTGGATAGAGAAACTCTGCAACTTATCGGCTGGCTCGGATGCGTAAACGCTTCTGCCGCTGAACTCCATGCCGGCGACATGCCCGATCAAGCGGATCCCATGCATGTTCTTTCTCATATGCTTGAGAGAGCCAACGATCTGCGTTTGTTAGCTGGTGATACGGTTCAAGATCCTGGAGCTTCCAAGGCTCTTGTTAAGCTGCGCTGCCAACCCGGCGGCACAGACACTCTCATGGTTGTAAACAGCGCGGCTCAAACTCTGCGCAAAGCCATGCAAACAGGCGGACCCTTTACCGAAATTCACGCCACAATGGCTCTGCTCGTGGAGCAAACCCTCAGAGCTGCAAAAACCTGAACCTACCTTATCTCGATATCTTTATCGGGATTTTTTATTCTAACCAATTGATTTTTTAATAAATTTGTCAATCGTCAACATATACATGTATGATTCGTTTAACAATTATATGCTCCACCAACTCAAATCCTTAGTCCCGCAAGGTTTAAAAGATGTTTATCACTACTTTTTGTCTTATTTGGCGGCTCTTTATTACGGTCACCCGTCTCGCAAGATGGTAATTATCGGCGTAACCGGCACTAATGGTAAAACTTCTACGGCCTATCTAATCTCCAAAGTCTTGGAAGCTTCGGGCGCCAAAACCGGCTGTACCACAACCGCAATCTTCAAAGTTGCGGACAAAGAATGGTTGAATAACACAAAGATGACCATGCTGGGGCGCTTTCAATTGCAAAAAATTCTGCGCCAAATGCTGGACGAGGGTTGTAAATACGCGGTGGTGGAAACCTCATCTCAAGGCATAGTCCAACACCGCCACAAAAACATTGCCTACGACATTGGTGTGTTTACCAACCTCACCGCCGAACACATCGAAGCTCATCGCGGATTCGAAAACTACAAACAAGCCAAGATGCAGCTTTTTCGCCGTTTAAAAGCATTACCTCCTAAAAGTTTGGATGGCTCAATCATCCCTCGCGCCGCCGTCTTAAACAGCGACGACGAACATTGGCAAGATTTTCAATCCGCGGGTCCGGACGCTTATCTCATATACGGAGAAGGGGAGAATGCCGACATGCGCGCGCAAAATATTTCAGTCAGCACCTCCGGTACAAGCTTTTCTATCAAAGATCATACGGTAAACCTCAAGCTCTTGGGCAGGGTCAATATCCAAAATTCTCTGGCCGCGCTTGCAGTCGCCAAGCTTTTAGGTGTGGAGTTAAAATCCGCTATTGCCAAACTCGAGAACGTAAAACAAATCCCCGGCCGTTTTGAAATAATCGATGAAGGCCAGCCTTTCACCGTAATCGTAGACTACGCGCCCGAGCCGGCCTCATTATCCAAAATCTACGAAACCGTTACCGCATTAAACGCCAAACGCATTATCCACGTGCTCGGCTCATGCGGAGGCGGCCGGGATGTGGCCAGGCGCCCGATTCTGGGGCAAATGGCCGGCGAAACTGCTGATATCGTAATCATCACCAACGAAGACCCTTACGACGATGATCCCATGCAAATCATAAAAGATGTGGCTTCCGGCGCTGTCACGGCCGGCAAGATAGAAGGTCAAAATCTTTACCAAATCGAAGATCGCGCCGAAGCTATACAAAAAGCTATCCAGCTTGCAGAGCCCGGAGATTTGGTCTTGCTCACAGGTAAAGGCTCAGAACAGGCCATTTGTGTCGCAAACGGCAAGAAAATCCCCTGGGATGAACGCGAGGTCGCGCGGGAAGCTATTAGAAACCGAATTGCTAAAACCGGCTAAATATAATACAATATAATTCGTAAATATCACCAAATTTTGATCAAATAAATCCAAATTTTGTCCAATCTTAAAAGGTTGATACGTGTATTTGGTTGATATTTGAATGTTAGTTTGTATGTTTCGCATCGAATCAATCATCCAGCTCAAAGAAGAAGAAAACATCGAAATCATTGTACGCAGGCATTTGGCGGCACTGATTCCGTCGCTCATAATCGCAACGCTTTTTATAGTCGTTCCGTTCTTTTTTTTATTTCCGCTTTTCAGCTTTGGTATAATCGGAGTTCTTGTTTTTGGCGCGAGTGTAATAATCGGTATCCTTTGGGCCATACGCAGTTTGTATTTATGGAACGCGGATGTGCTTGTTGTTACAAATTGCAGGATAGTGGATGTAGACCAAAAAAGTTTGTTGTCGCGCAAAGTATCCGAAGCAACTTTTGATGTTATCCAAGACGTC
>CAYOMV010000026.1:16098-17557 GCA_964405175.1 uncultured Gammaproteobacteria bacterium
TGTAATGGTGCAAACAGCCGGCACGTCGGCCACCATCGAAGCCGAATTGGTGCCACAGCCAAGCAAACTTCACGAAATAATCAACGATGAAAGATTAAAATACAAAGAAGAATCTCAAAAAGCCCAAAAAGACACAACTCCGCAAGGCAAAGACCGCCGTGCCCGCATTAAACGCATTGCCCAGCTCTTGGAAGAAGTGGGGGATAATGCCGTAGCTGAAATCGAAGCCGTACTGGAGCGCAAAGTAAAACACCAATCAATGGAACAGATCTTTAAGGAAGGTCAAATCGCGGAATAAAAAAGTTTGCCTATGAATCCCATGCCTCAAGATCAAAAGCTAAAAGCAAACCTGGCCTCAAAAGCCAAATGGCCTTTGTTTTTGATGGCTAACTTGGCAATTCTTCTGGTCGTGGGTATGTCCACCATTAGAGAAACATACCGAGGCTGGAGCGTTGATAAAGAAATACAAGCCTTAGAGCAAAAAGCCGCGGAATTGGAAGGTAGGCGCAGTGAGCTCGCGGTTTTTGCCGACAAATTGCAGTCCCCGCAATATATAGAGCGCGAAGCCCGCGCCAAACTGGGATTGCAAAAACCCGGCGAACATGTGATTATTCTCGAAGGTGTTTCAGCAACCACAAGCGAATGGACAATAGAAATCGTGCCCCCGCCACCGGTCGCCGTAGACACTCGATCCAACCCCAAACGTTGGTGGGACTATTTTACAAAACCAGCAACCTAAAATATGAAAAAATCCAACCAGAAAATTTTAATAATCGCTTTAGCGCTTTTATTGGTTTCAATTTTAACAGCAGGAACCGGCTTAGTAATGTACGGAATCTACACCAAGCAAAACCAAGGTTCTGTCTCCAGAGTCGTAGCCAAAGTCTTTGCCTTGCCTGCCGCGAGCGTGGAGGGACGCAAAGTGAGTTACACACGCTACCTGCTAACCAAAGATGCGGTTACAAAATTCATCAACAGCGATGCCGGCAAAGATGTTGGTGCCACCATGCCGCCCGAATTGGAACTTAACAAGAATATTTTAGAGCAGTTAATCAGGCAAAAAATGGTGGAAAAAATCGCTTCAGAAAACAGCATCAGCGTTACGGACGAAGAAATCGGGCAAATATTTTCTGAAGTGGCGGCACAAGCGGCTTCTTCCACCGATTCGGATATCAACACCTATCTCAAAGATAATTACGGCTGGAACGAACAAAGCTTTAAAGAATACGTTCTCCGCCCCGCGCTGTTAGAACAAAAAGTGGCGCAAGCAGTGGGCTCTGAAACCGATCCGTACGCACTCGAAAACAACCTGATAACAATGCGCCAAAGCCCCGAAGTAGTAGTCTACCTAAAATTCCCGGAAACCGAATAACTATCTGACTCTAGCCTCAGAAGCTAGTAGCTAGAGTTAAACCCCAACCCCTATTAGGGGCTTGTTTACATAGTTTTCAAGTCTCCC
>CAYOMV010000027.1:0-17405 GCA_964405175.1 uncultured Gammaproteobacteria bacterium
GTCTACTACGCGCGTGGAATCTTGAGGGATCGGATCTCTAGTACGAGAGGACCGAGATTCACGAACCTCTAGTGCACCGGTTGTCCTACCAAGGGCACCGCCGGGTAGCTACGTTCGGTTTGGATAAACGCTGAAAGCATCTAAGCGTGAAGCCGTTCCCAAGATTAGGATTCAGAGAGCCCTCCGAGACGAGGAGGTTGATAGGCGGAAGGTGTAAGCCCAGTGATGGGTTAAGCCGATCCGTACTAATAGCTCGATGCTTTGACCGTCCAAGCAACTCACATATCACATATCATAGAATCACGTATCATGAATGTGAGGTGAAGCTGGATGGAAACGTGTACATGAAAATTACATTGTTATGTGATACGAGTTATGTGTTACATGACCTTGCCTTGTACGTATGATCTTTTATCAAAACATGTAACATATAACTTGTAACATGTAACAAATTTGCTACATGATACATGCTACAGGTTACATGAAGTATTGAGATACTGACATAACCGAGTAACTGAGGTTGCTAAGTTATGCCGGTGGCCCAAGCGGCGGGGTTACACCTGTTCCCATTTCGAACACAGAAGTTAAGACCGCCAGCAGCGATGGTACTTGGGGCTAACGCGCCCCCGGGAGAGTAGCCCGCTGCCGGACTAAACAAAAAATCCAGCGAAAGCTGGTTTTTTGTTTTAAATAACAAATACTAAATAACAAATAACCCCCACTACGTTCTTCGAACTTCGAGGGGCGGGCCAATGATTGAATCGCTAAGGCGATATTAATTTTATCCGTCGCGCTTTCGGTAGTTTGTTTTAGTATTGGTGATAGTGATATAATTTGTTTATGTTAAACAAAAATCCATTTGATGTATTACAAAATACACATGAAATTACTCAACCGGGTGAATTGACTGAAAGAAATGAACAAGAGGCATTTAATGAGGCGGTTTTAGAAACTTATAAACTATTTTTAGATTCCGGACTGAGCAATCCGGAGGAGTTGGCATTGGAGCAAGTTTTAAATTCCTATGATAAAAATAAACATCAAATGTTACGAGAGAGGTACGAGGCGCAAAGTTCTGAAAAAGTTAGGCAGATACGAGAAAAGTACTTAAAAACAGAAGCGCAAATTTGTGTGGAAGCCGCGTTGGAGGCTTTATCTGACGAAGACTTTGATGAGCTTTATACTGATGAACGCATAGACGAAATAATAACAACTGCTGAAGATATTGCCGTGATTAAAGGTTTGGAATTGGAAGAAATCCAATCGTTTCTTGAGGCGGAAAGAAGCAAAATAACTTCAAGGTTGCGTTCGTTTGAAAAATTATTTTCATATCTAGAGCAAAATCTGGAGGCAGAGGAATTGCCGGATGAAAAAATTCAAAGTTTATTGGAAAAGATAAAACAATCCCGCGCAATTAAAGATTTGTTAAAATATATTGATCATATATCAAAAGTTACTGAAGAAATTGAAAGCTTAAAAAGCAAAGGCACTTCGGAGGTTTGGCGGATTTTTTTCAGAGAAGCTTTGGAGACGAGGATTTTTGCAATGATTCATGCACCATCTTTGAAAGAATGGGATAGAGAAATTAAAGATATTGAAAGAGAGCTTTCGTTTAGCAACAATGAAAGAAAAGATAGAATGATGAGAGGTGATTTGTCGGAAGGAGAGGATTTAGAAATTAAAGCAAGAAGAACAGAATTTAAAAAAATACTAAAATTATTAAGAAATAATTCAGGCATGCACAGTCTTTTGGAATATGATCCGCATCAGGTTTTTTCCGCATTGGAAGATTTGTATCAATCCGCAAATATAAATAACTTTAAAGAATTGTTAGAGGATATAGCCCGTAAGTCTGAAATAAAGTTAAAAAAGATGAACACTCGTTATCAAGGATACAATCACTCGGCAAGAAAAGATAAGCCAAAAAGTAAATTTGCCAAGGAATGGTTGGCTTACTTATCTAATAATAAATTTAAACTTGCCGCATGATTATTATTCAAATAGTAAAACTCGAATCAGTCACCTTAAATACATAAACAAATAAACCACGCTTAGATAAACGTGGTTTTTAAGAATTTACATAGAAAGACAAAGAGCGATAGATATTATTTGCCGAATTTGGACTTGAAATCCGCCACGGCAGACGCGAGAGCCGGTTCGGAACAGTGCTCCGACTTTTTGCTCTCACTTTGGAGGGCTAGGTTGGCCAGTTCGAGAGCGGCTTCGCGGGTGTGGGCTGTGCAGAAGAAGAGTTTTTGGTGAATGAACTCCGCTTCACGCACTCCGCAGATATCCGCGAAAGACTTGCCGTTGGTTTTGGCCCAGTGGGCGGGCAGGTCCAAGCGGTTTTCGAAAGAGCCGAACTCTTTGGGAATCGCCTGCACGCACCACATGCCTTCGTCGTTGGGGTAGATGACAAAAAGAGCTTCCGGCGCTTCCCGCATGACGACGCTTTTCCAGGGGCAATTGCGATCGAGCACGATGAGGCGCGGATCTTGGGCAAAGACTAACGCATCGCTTACGTAGTTATGCGCGCGGTTGATGGCGTGGTTGCGCGCGATGACGCGTTTGATGACCGATTTGGCAAAGTCGACCGCTTCCATGAAGCAAGTTTCCACTTCGGCTTCTTCGTCCCAGTTGGGGTTGAAGTTGCCAAGCGCCATGGCCAAATCGAACGGACGCGCGCCTTGGAATTCTTCTTTACCCTGAATCAATATTTGGCCGTTGTCCACGGCGTCGATACCTTGGACCAAGATTTTGTCGATGAAGCGGGTCATGCGTTTGTCGCCCCCGCAAAGCTCCAGGCCATAGATGCTCCAGACGAGACCGAAGGCCGCGTACTGGATGCCGTTGGTGCGCTTGCCGGCACCGCCTTCTTGGTGGTGGTCGAAATCGCCATTTTTGGCATCATCCTTACCGCCCACGTCCACTCTGAATGTACAAAGCGAGAGAACGGCGTCACTACGGCTGCGGATGACGAGTGCTTTGGGATACAAGAGTTTCAAGGCCGCTACCGCGCAGACGTCGTCCGCATGGAAGTTTCCGGGGTGCGTGGCGATGATTGCTTCTTTGGGGTTTTTGCTGCGAAATTGCTTGATGACTTGGATGAGACGTTGATCGGTTTTTGAAAACGCCCGGGACATGATGAACCTCCATTGAGAGTTATTGAATTGTCAAAGTGGGTAAAATTTAGCATATTTTAGCTAAAATGTCAACCAGGACCAGGATGTACCAGGATTGATCAGGATGGACCAGGATGTACCAGGATTGACGAGGATGGACCAGGATGTACCAGGATTGACTTATTGGTTAATGAGTATTTTGTACTTGACTTTTTGGCTGTGATTAGACAAAATGCGGGGACGGACTTTGAAAAGGAGAGTGATAAGTGAGCAGGGAAATTATGCGGATGGTGGATGGTTATCGGAGCGCTTCGTATGCAGGGAGTCGTTTTGCTCCATCTTTAACGAACGATGATAAGGTTTTGATTGACGGCTGGTTGGCGTCTCAGAGGATGGCGGTCGATCCGGATTTGGAGGTTTGGGAAGCATTGCTATTGGAAGATAAGCCGTTTTTTATGACCACGCTTAAGCAACTTTTACAAGTAAGAAAGGCAGAGATGGTATTATATTGCGCTTCCAAATTGTGTTTTTTGCACTGTGAAGATGTGAAGAGGGAGTTTCCCATACTGAATGATCAGGGAGTAGTTTTTCTTTTGAATGCCGCCGATCCATCTAATCTGGGCATTTATGCAGGTAAGTGCCCCATATTGCTTAATATGACGAATAGAGCGGATGTTTGGAGATTGGATGCCATTTTGCCGGATGCTGTTAAAATCGTACAAGCGGGAACGGCGGATATTGTTTGGTCTGCTTTGAGAGAGTGGGCCAAGAAGGGCAAGAAATTACGCCAAGCCAGAGAAAGGCTCACGGATTTGCTTTCCTTTTGCCTCGCCAAAGCTTAAACTATGTTTTGCCCCCTAAGGGCATTTTTTTTATGCTTAAATTAAGATATAATGACTTAGTATGAATTTTGAAGAATTACAAAAAAAGGAATTGCCCGCCGTAAGTGAGGAGTCGGGTGTCCATGAAAAAGCCGGTTTGGGTTTTGACCAAAAAGAGGGTTTAGATGACGCGCAGGTGCTTAATAATTTGACTAATGAGTTGGAGGCGGTTTTTAAAGCTTGGAAAGCAACCAAGCCGGGTGAGATTGCCAGGATGAGATACGCCTTGCAGATGAGAGAGTTGAAGAGAGAGGCTAACCGTTTGATAGAGAAGTTGCCTCCTGAAAGCGATGCGGTTGTGCGGTATTTGTCTCGGTTGGATATGCAAGAACACGGAGTGATGAGCGTGGACTCTAAAGAATTGTCAGCAGATGAACAAAAAGTGCTGGATCGTGGCATAGATGCTGTTAATCCACAGGGTGAGAAAAAATCTTTTTGGGATAGAATTAAGGGACGTAATTAGATGCAAATATTTATACACAATAAAAAATGGCTTATTTAAGTCATTTTGTTTTTATATATCAATGTTGACAGTGTGGGGACATTTTTTTACACTTTCAGCGTCTTTTGCGCGGGAGATGGGAAATGATTAAGCGACCAACAAGGTTGACCGTAGGAGACTTGTTCTTTGACTATCGAGGGATTGAAAGTCATCCATTTTTTTATAACGGAGAAACAAAAAATACTTGTTTGTTTGAGGATTATGATGATCCGTGGGAGCCTTTGGCTAAACTTTCGGGTCTGTTGACAAGTGTAACATCACTTGACCCTGTGAGAGTGGTAATTAGTGCAAAAAGTCTTTTGGTTGAGCCAAATCCCAAGTGTCCATTCCCCTGTGTACAAACTGAGTATAAGTGTCCGCCACCATATCCTACCATGGATAGCAGAGTTTTACTGCTTCGAGGGGGCGAAAAAATGACAGCGGATGATTCGGCTAAGCTCAAGGGGCCGGCTTATATCGGGACCAGAGTGCAAATGAGGCATGGTTCGGGTATTTTGGGGAATGTAGTGCTTGGCGATGGGGAAACCTATAACCAAGGGCTTGAAGAGCATAAGGAACTGGGCGCGGGAGGAATCCTGGGATACAGCGTTACTTTGCGCCGATGCATTGTGAGATCCGGGTGCAAGATTTGTGCCGGTACGGAGCTTGCGGATTGTATCATCGGGCGCAACGTTCAGATCGGCCCGGGGACTCAAATTGCCCACGAGAACTTTAGCCATCGACCGGTAAACTTTCCCCGTTGGAACGGCAGAGAGGATTATGACTTTTTGCCGTGGGAATCCGGCTTGGTTAAGTTGGGTGCCATAGTGGGAGATAACTGCCTGATTGGTGCCAATGTTACGCTTAAGCCGGGAGTGATTTTAACCCCGGGTTCGGTGGTGCACGGAGGGCAAACTCTTGAAGCAGGGATCTACACGCCGGAGTACTTTCAGTCACAACCAAACTAAAACTATAAACGAGCTACTGAAGCTCGTTTTATTTTTAAGGCGATCGTATTTAACCTGCCCGAAAGTATCTCTTATGTGATATAATAGTTTTATGAAAAGGGTATCCAAGTTTAAAAAGCATAAGGCAGAAGTTGATGCCAAGTACGCGAGTATAGAAAGAGATATTCATTTTTGGTTGGAGCATGTGGTGCACTGGCACCTTGCACTCTTCGCCATCATAACCGTGTTATTTTTCTCTTACTTACTCTTTGATCCCAGTGCACCGGCATGGGCCTCATTTTGAGCCTAGAGCGAAAAATCCACACTTGCACTCATATTATCCCCAAGGACTGAATACATGTATCTCTGCGCAATATAGCGGAGATTTTTATATTGTATAAATATTGGATACAATGGATGTAGGGTAAGAAATGAAATCGCCGGTGCACCTTCCAACCCACCACCCACTAAAAATCAAAATAAACGGCGAACATCAAAACCCAACGTCATCCAAATACGATGACGGTAAAAATACTCAGCGTCAAAATAACGTTGAAACACAAATCGCCCCAATCAGATGATGGGGTGATTTTTTTTGCGTGAAAGGAAGTTACGTGTGATTGAATTCATTTTTTGAGGACATTGCTTTAAGTCAATTGCATATTCCAGGGTCTAATTTTTTTATTCGTATATTAATCTCACTCCATATGCTTGTTCAGGCAAACTAACTTGTGAACCCAGCCTTAGAATAGTTAGAATATTTTTGGTACAGAGATCGCGCCAAACCAGAATTTTTGTGATGTTAAATTATGTAAGCTTGATTCTGCGTCAGAGCAGGCAATTGCCAATGAGCATTAATGAATACGGTCAGCATGAACGTCAAAAATTTCTTTCCGGAACCACGATTCTACTAGGGCTATTTTGCAATCATAGATACAAACCTCGAGCTTGATTCGAGATTTAAGATTAATCTAATGAGTTATACGCAGAAGTCAGAGACGTGGTGGCTATCGCGGTAGCTGTTAAATATATGTTTGAGTCGTCAAAACTTGAGGCAAAAGGCGGATATGCGTTAGTTTATCGAGTGAGACACTTAGTAGAGTCGCCAATATTAGAATATAGTACAAATTGCGGTTGAAAGGCTGGATTTAGGTAATTGGGCTGATGGAGTCTGATTTTTAGGAATGACAAAGGAGAGCTTTTGGTTCCAGTGATCGTTTTTTATTCTTTGGAGGTTTGAATAGTTTTGAAATTTCTTTCGCTGAAAGAAAAGTTTTTATTAGTTCTTAGTATATTAATTGTTTGAATATATGTTTTAACTTGAATTAATTATTAACAGAATAATAACAATGTTGGTAATTTTGATTGTTATCTAAACAAAGGCTAATTTTTATAACTATATAAAATCATTTATACTAAAAGTACAAAATAAAAATAATTACATTAGGAACAAAACGGCTCCCTCATGGCCGTTTTTGTTTTTGCACATGAAATAAAATTATTTTGTGGTATAATCTGTAAGTCTATGATTAAATCCAAGAAATCATCATCCAAGCCAAACAAGTCCACGTCCAGCAGAAGCAAAAAACAGGAAGAGGTGGTAGTAGAACCGCATACACAGGCGCCAAAACCTTTTTTTCTGATAACCATAATCGCGATAGTGCTTATCGCGGCAGCTATAATATTGTTTAACAATTTCTTTAATATAGATAAACAAACGGAAAATACAGCAACTCAACCGCAGAACAACACAGCTGTTGATGTTAATGATCTAGAGAATCTAAAAACAAGAGTTTCGCAGTTAATTCAGGTAAATTCCAGCGAAGAGCCGACTATAGCGACGGTAAATGATCCGGAAATATTGCGCCAAAACCAACCGGTTTTTTATAAAGACGCGGAAGTTGGCGATAGATTACTGGTTTGGTCGGATAAAGCTGTGCTTTATAGTACTAAAAAGGATAAATTGCTATCTGTAATGTTAATAAACGGAGAGGATACAGAACAAATTCAACAAGAAGTGGTTGCTACAACCACACAGGATGTCGCTGAATCCGATGCGGTTGAATCTACAATTGAAGAGGAAGATCCCAGTATTACCGTTTTAAACGGCACCAGAATCGCAGGATTAGCGGGTAAAATGAGGTCAGAGTTAACATCTAAGGATATTCCGGTTGATAAAATAGGGGATGCCGCAATCAAGACTTATTCTACGACGACAATAATCAAAAATTCAGATGAAGAAATGCCGGCTACTTTAAAGACGTTACAGCAGGCTTTGGGCGCAGAGTTATCTGAGCCATTGGAAGGTGAAAACAGGCTGGAAGGGGATTATGTAGTGATTGTGGGTACGGATTACAATCAATAAATCTTGAATAAAATGAAACCGCTTAAAATCTAGGCGGTTTTTTATTTAACACGTTATCCACATGGATTAAGGTAACCCTGCTTTTTTGTGGGAGCAATTTTGTCACTTAAATTAGCGTAATTTGAAGAAGTTATTATTTAGTATATATATATGCAAAAATGTAATTAAATAGCACTTTGTCAAACAAAAATAAAAACTAAAAGCAAAACCGCCATTTTGCACGCAAAGGAAAACAAAAACGAAGTTTACCTTCGTTTGAAGTAGCCGTACGCAATTTTTGGTTTTGCGTGCGGTTTTTTTATAAAACAAAAATGAAATCATTAAAACCAAAAATATCAGAACCAACAAATAAATCGATAGGTTTGTCGATTGTTTTTGGATTTTTGGCTTTGATGCTGATTGCGGCTTTTGCTTTGAGTGTGGCGGCACAAGAAGCAAATGCTGCAAGCGGTATCAATAAATCGATTAATTATCAGGGTAAACTGATGGATTCCACCGGTAACCCGGTTACGGACGGAGTCTATAATATAAAATTTACTTTATACGACGCGGGAACAGGAGGTTCGCAATTGTGGTCCGCCAGCACTACCAATGGATTGCCCACCGGCACACCCGCTTCAGTCGGCGTGCAATTAACAAACGGATTGTTTAGCTTGCTATTGGGTGACGAATCTTTGGGACAAGTGGTTATTCCGGAAGAGATTTTTAATAATGATAATGTTTATTTGGGAGTAACGATAGAATCAGACAGCGAAATGCTGCCCAGGAAAAGGCTTTCAGCGGTTCCTTATGCTTTTAATGCAGGAGCTTTGCAGGGGCAAAAAGCCTCGAGTTCGGTAGACACAACGGGAGGTGAATTATTCCGATTAAGTCAAAACGCGGCTGATTCTGCAAGCGCGACCAGGACGGCGCTATTAATTGAGACTTACGGCACATCTAACCAATATGATTACTTGCTTAGATTGTCGGATGGCACGCAAGATGTTTTTACTATTAATCGCCAAGGCAATGCTACTACCACGGGGGCATTATCAATCGGAACAGCGCTTTCGATAGGCGGAATACGTTTAGACGCGGTTGGGTCATCGGCAACAACATCGGGTGCTTATTTGGTGGGTGCTTATGATGAATTTACATATTCCAATGCAACGACGGTTCAAGGGGTGCTGGCGGATTTGGATTTAACTTTGCAAACCGTGTCTTCTTCGGCTAATTCACTGACACTGCAAGATGTTACGGATAATGGCAATACAACGACAAACTCGTTGATTTTTGCAGGGGGTACATCCACGGGTGATTTGATGCCCGGAGCGCATTTAACATATGACTTGGGACGAAGAGGAAACAGGTGGGATGAACTTTGGGTTAGGAGGGTGAGAATTGGCACAAACTCTTGGACTCAAGAAGCAGATGCGAATAATACATTTTTAATATCAGAGGATACAAACGGTAATTATTTTGCTATCACCGAAACCGGCAATGTGGGAATAGGAACTTCCACACCTTCTCATTTTACACTAGAAGTTAACGGAACAATCGGCCCTTCGCAAAATAATTTATTTGACTTGGGATCGGATTCACTTTCTTGGAGAAATATTACCGCCGGAGGAACGGTTAGCTCTACCGACGCGATTTTTGGGTCAGCGAACATCGCATCATTAAATGTTACAAATTTAACAGTTGCCACGGAACTGGATTTATCTCAATTAAATTGGATTAACGCGACAGGGTCTCACACAATACTTGGAGAACTTACGGTCACAAGTACTTTAGCACTCCCTGCAAACAGCATCACAGACGCAATGGCGAGCGACGCTTTGTCGATTGGCCCGCTGGGCAATGTCAGCGCTACGTCGATTAATTCCGGAGTGTTGGGTAATAGCAATGTAGTTTTAAGCTTAGATTCATTTGGTTCTATTACCGGGTTTTTACCGGCAACTAACATTTCTTTGGCATCAACCAACACAGCGCAAAATTTGGATTTGCAATCGTATCTGAACATGCTTGTGGCCAATGGGCGCGCTTATGGGGGAGAAACCACTCAAACAGCCAGCGGTACCATACAAGTCGCGGCCGGCGAGGGTTTGATAGCTTCAGATCCAACAAACCCGGCGGCAACCGTTTATTATACTTCTTGGGCGACATCGACCGGTATCAACGTGCCGTTTAATCAATGGTTAAACGTTTACCTGCGTTATGAAAATGGATTGGCTTCAGTTTATACCACCACTACGGAGATATCAGATGATTGGACATATTACCTACTGGCCAAAGTGTTTAATGAGGGAGACGGCTATTTACATATACACGATGAGAGATCGATTGAAACCAGGCCCATAAATAGAATTGTGGAATTTTTGGAAAACGGCGTGGGACAGATTGTTACGGAAGGCTGTGTTGTTTCTGATGTGGGAACAAGGAATATTGCTGTAAGCGAATGTACGAATTGGTACGCGGCTTATGAAAGAACGATACCGGCATTTGATTCTTCAGGCGCGGATACTTTTGATATTTATTACAGAAATGGATCCGGAGGATTTAGCCATTCGCAAGGCTTGTTCCAATGGAATAATTTAAATTATGATAATGGAAGCGGTACTTTACAGCCACTAGCCGGAGATGAATATGGTGTTCACTGGGTTTATATACATGAACATGGTTCGGTTAGTTTGCTGTATGGCCAGAGCGCGTACTCTGATGTTGCCAATGCTTTAGCCGCGACTCCACCTGCTGATTTACCTGATGACTTCTTAGATCAAGAGCACGCATTTTTGATAGGCGCAATAATTTTTGCGCAGGGTCAGGATTACGCGGAAGCTGTTAGAGACTTGCGGCCTGTTTTGGTAGACAGATCGAGTTCGGGAAGCGGATCAGGAATTGTTAACCATAATGATTTATCAGGTTTGCAGGGCGGTACAACAGACGAGTATTATCATTTGAAAGCAACGGGTTATGATTCGGATTCCAGCTTACTGTTTAGCGCCAATAATGGAGGTAGTTTTGGTTTGGAAGTGAACGCTCCAACAAATACAAAAATAACTATAAATAACACTTTCGCGGGGTCCGCGAGTTTGGATATTGTAGATGGTGATTTATTGTTGGCAAGCACTACAAGAATTACAAATTCGGGCGCAGGATTTTTAACAAATCTTAATTTAAGCGGCAATTTGTATGTCACGGGAACCAGCTTATTGTCTACTTTAACCGCGGAAAGCGCGACTACGACCAATTTGTTTTCGACAAATGCCAATTTTACAAATTTAACTTCGAATTCTGTAAATATTACGGATTTGATATGGGCTAATGCGACAGGAACTAATTTATATATTGCCAGTTTGGATGGAGATACAGGAAATTTTGCAGAATTAACAGCAACGAGTGCCACGTTTACCAACATGGTTGTAATGCAAAATACGACGGTTGATAATTTACTGTTTACCAACGCTACCGGAACCAATCTTGTATTATCCGGAATCGTATCCAGTACGTCCTTATATTCAGGTGACGCGGTTTTGGATGATACTATCATGGCCAGAGCCACGGCCACGGATATGGTGGTGGAAACGCTTAGAGTTGGAAGCGGAAATTTTCCGGTACTGGGCGCGTCTATCGCGCAATTTGGAGGCGACTTTAACAATTATCTAGTCGTCAATGCAAAAAATGATAATAATGGCGATTTTGCAAGCGCTAATTTTACAGCGTCTGCAGATATTGCCACACCGGGAAATAATTTTAATACAACCATGGGAATAGCCAATTCCGGTTTTAACAACGCACTATTTTCAATAGCAAATCCACTCGATAGCTACTTCATGGGCAATTCAAGCCACTTGCTTATAGTGGCGGCGACATCTTCGTCTGTAATCAAGTTTGCCGCAGGGGGCACGACAGCTGCCAATGAGGTGATGCGTATCACATCAGATCATTATGTTGGTATTGGCACAACTACTCCATCACATACTCTGGACGTGGATGGAAATGCCAGAATTACAGGCTTGCTTACTTTATCATCGGCCAGCACAACAGATTTGTTTTGGGGGAATGCAACGGGAAGCGGTTTATCCATATCGTCTTTCGCTACCTTGCCAATAAGTACAACTATCGGTTCCAAGAGCGTATGTTTGCAAGATGGAACGAACTGCCCATCGGCTACTTCACCGGATTTGCAAACAGTTACCAATACGGGCAATTCAACCACCAACTGGATTCAGTTTGCGGGCGGGACTAGCACGGGCGACTTTTGGTTTCAGCAGGATGTTATTGTAAATGGGAATGTAAGTTCCACGTCGGCATTATTTGTGAATGCTACCGGAACCTATTTTGATTTTATTCCAAGCACGACTAATCCTGCTTATTTTGAGGGAAGATTGTTTTATGATCAACAAGCAGGAGCTTTATCTTATTATAATGATGAAGCGGATATTACGGTAAACCTGGGAGAGGAAAGCTTGATCAAAGTTTATAATGACACGGGGACTGACATATTGAATGGAAAAGTTGTTTATATTTCAGGCGCTGATTTTGACGGGCATCCTACAATAGCTTTAGCTTCGGCCGCTGTTAGTACTACGGCCAGAATTATGGGTTTGGCTACGCATGATATTGAAAATAATTCACATGGATATATAACGCGTTTTGGCAGAGTGCATAATGTAGATACTTCAGGGTTTACAACAGGTACAAGTTTATATTTATCAGATACCATTCCGGGTTCTTATATTTCTTCAATTCCATCTTCACCAAGCGTAACTGTTGAGGTTGGCGTTGTTGTAGTTTCAGACCCGGCTAATGGTGTGATAATGGTTTCTTTGGGTGAACCCAGTCATGGTAGTTTGGATGTGGGAGGTGTAGCTTTTGGAGGAGGAAATGATTTGGTTGCGAATGACGCAGAAAATTTTTATTGGGATGATGTAAATAACAGGCTCGGCATAGGTACTAGCAACCCTTCAAGTACATTGCACGTAATTGGTTCTACTCAATTACAAGATTTATCATTTACGAATGCCACCGGAACTAATTTTAACATATCAGGATTAGTCGCAACCGATCAGCTGACATTTAATACAGGCAATGCTGTTGATTTTATTTGGACTAATGCAACAGGTACTGGTTTATCGGTTGCATTGTATGCGACATTGCCTACAAGCACCACGATAGGCGGGCAAAGCGTGTGTTTGGAAGACGGCACAAACTGCCCATCTGCAACTTCACCCGACTTGCAAACAGTTACCAATACGGGCAATTCAACCACCAACTGGATTCAGTTTGCGGGTGGGACGAGTACCGGGGACTTTACAATTTATGGGAACTTAACAGCAACAGGCACGAGCGACTTGCAACATATCGATTTTACTACAGCCACAGGCACGGCTTTGCAGTTGTCTGATCATTTGTATCTGGGAAACGGATCGGATACGGATATTGATATGATTTCCGTTGATACCGGTGATGGCGTTAATAATCCATCTTTGAAATATTATTCCAATTATTACGGCTATAAAGGTTTGATTTGGCATAATCCGGATTCGGGGGAAAGCGCCATGTTGGCCTCGCAATCACAAGATAATGATGCCGAAATTTTAGCTATAACAGGAAGCAGATCCCAAAACGCGGTATTTAATTTATACTCGGATACGGATGGATTCAGTACGATTTCCGGATTAAGAGGATGGGAAGTTGGGCGCAGAGGGTCGGCGGCTACATTTGATTTTTCATTCTATAACAGTGACACGGGTGATGGCCGGCCTACAGTTAACCAATATCAGTTATTGACTTTGGATGGGTTTAACGCGGCAATGATTTTGAACGGATCGGCGGTCTTCAATGAAAACGGCGATGATTATGATTTTAGAGTGGAAGGAAGCACGGATGAGTATTTAATGTTTATCGATGCCTCAACCGAAAGGATCGGCTTGGGAACATCAACTCCGGCAGAAAGGCTGCATGTAGTGGGTAATATATATGCCAGCGGAAATGTAAGTTCTACAAACGCGCTTTTTGTAAACGCCACAGGAACTAATTTTGCCTTATTGGGTTATGTTAATTCCAATCTAAGCCCGCAAGTATCGGATACTTATTCTTTGGGTGATATCACGCATCGTTGGTTGTCGATTTATTCACAAAATATTAAAACCGAACACGTTTCTTCAACAAATATCGATGCTTTGGGTTATGTGTCTACAACGGAAGTGTATATAAACGGTTATAAATTGGAATTAACTCCAAATGTTTTTCAAGGTACTCAGGCGGCCGCGTTTAACGATTCAACCAATGGGAACTGGGAATCCATAACGCTAAACAGCAATAGAAAAGACAGTTATTATACTCATACGGATGGTTCCGCTTCAGTTACTATTACGGCAACGGGAACTTACAGAATCAGCGGGCATGTTTCTTTTGAGCAAGTTACGGATTTGGGCGCGGAGCGCTCGGTTAATCAAGCGAGAATATATAAGAATAACAACAGTGCGGTAACAGATGTTATTTATGCATACAGCAGGAATGTTGCTTCCGGAGAAGGGACGGCTACCATACCGCCCACTATCGTGACTTTAAATGCCGGAGATTATTTGGAATTGCAGGCGGCTAAATTCAGTGGCGCTTCTGAGATACAGAGTGTGGGAGCGTCTTTGTTAATTGAGAAGGTAACATTTACCGGGCAATCTGTTGGAGGTTCTTCAATCGGTAATTTGCAAGAAGTTACGGATCAGGGCGAGACAACTACAAATGATATTCAATTTGCCGGCGGAACATCAACTTCGGATTTTAGAGTGCAGGGTGACTTGCGGGCTGATGGATTGGTGAGTTCGACAGATGCTTTGTTTATTAACGCGACCGGAACCAACTTTGCGGTTTTAGGCTTTGTAAATTCTTCATTTTTGCCATCGGTCACTGATGCATACAGCTTGGGAGATTCAACTCATAGATGGCTTGGATTGGATGTGGTTAATGTAAGTTCGACCAATCTGGACGCTATTGGTTATGTATCTACAACAGAGCTTTTTGTAAATGGAATTCAAATAGATGGCATTGCTTCCAGTTTGCAAGAAGTGACCAATGCGGGAAGTACTACCACAAACGAGATACAATTTGCGGGGGGTACTTCTACAGGTTCATTTTTACCGGGTACTACGGATTTGTATGCTTTAGGATCCGCAAATTATAGATGGAGTGAAATTTATGGAAATACTTTTTATGTTGGCACATCTACACCGTGGGGCATATCTGAAACAAGCGGTAATAATTTTACAATCAGTAATAACGGTAATGAGAAAATCAGGATAGATAACGCTGGTAATTTGTTTTTTGCCACGTCTTCATATGATGGCGGATTAAATTCCACTTTTACATTAAGCGGTGATGATGCATACTTTGCGGATAAAATTGGCGCAGGAGGCAGTATATATGCCGGTACTGATGTTAGAGTGGGCGCGACAAGTACGATATATGGTAAATCAACTTTATATAAACAAGACGGCGGTGATTATTTGTTCCAGTTTGCCGACGCGCCGGCCGCAGAAGAGTTGATTAGCAGTTTTGAGGGAACTTTTCCTCCATCCGGATGGACTACGGGAGGAGACGCAAATTTTTATCAAGATTCTTCCACTTCGACAGACGGTACTTATTCGGCATCAAACGGAGATATCGTAGATTATGAAATTTCGTGGATAGAAGTTGATTATACTTTTTCAAGCAACGGAGTATTGGAATTTGACTGGCGAGTAAGTTCGGAGGCAACTTACGACTTTTTACTATTCTGCATGGATAATTCGTTGAATTGTACTGATACCGGAGGCGGAGATTATGCAAGGATTTCAGGTGAAACCCAGTGGGCAACGGTTACGGTGCCGATAACGGCGGGCAATCATGTTTTGCGCTGGGCTTATGATAAAGATTACAGTGTATCCGAAGGATCGGACGCGGGTTGGGTTGATAATGTAAGGTTTACTCCTTACAGCGGGCAGAATTGGAGATTTTACACGGATAGTTCGGAAAGGCTGACAATCGCTTACAGCGGTAATGTGGGCGTGGGGATTTCCGACCCTGAAGCAAAACTTGATATTAACGGAGAAACCAAAGCTCGCGGCAATGTAAACTTAACAGCCGCGCCGTCTAAAACTGAAGTAGCTTGGACCACGGCTAACGCGCCGGCGACCGGAATTGAGTCTGTCAGGTCTTTAGCGGTTTATAATGGTTATCTTTACGCCGGTCAGGGTGATAGTACGGGAGACGGTGATATTCAGGTTTGTAATCCGGCGGGCGGAGGAGATTCTACTCTTTGCGATAACGCGGCAGATTGGAGCGCTTCTTACTCTACAGCTTCTTATGGCCGGGTTTTGAGCATGATTGTGTATAAGGGCAAGCTCTACGCGGGTATGGGTGATGGAGCCGGGTTGGGTGATGTGTTGGTTTGTAATCCGGCTACCACGGGCAATGCTGATGTGTGCGACACGGGCGATTGGAGCGACGCGGCCTTCCCCGCGGGTCCGGACAGGGTTAAGCAATTAATTGAATACAATGGTTATTTGTACGCGGCGAACGATACGGGAACAGCAGGAAGCGCGTCTGTGGCTATTTGTAATCCGGCCGGTGGCGGTGATGCTACCACTTGCGATAATGCGGCGGATTGGGCCAATATCTCCATGCCAATCAACGGCTATGAAGAGGTGAACAGCATGGCGATTCATTTGAACACGCTCTACGCTTTTGTTGGCAATTCCACGGATGACTCGGATACATTTTACTGTACACCGGGCAACGCAGGAAATGTTAGTTTATGTGATAATTCAGCAGACTGGACTAGGCCGTTTGATAATACAGCCAGAGCGGACGAGAGTACTTATGCGGCCGCGGTTTACAATGGATATTTATATACCGGACAAGGAACCAGCAATGGCGACGGCGATTTGCTGCGTTGCGAGCATCAGGCGGCCGGAGATGACATGCTTTGTGATAACGCGGGTGATTGGTCTACTGTAATAGATAATCCGGCCCAAGTTCAAAAGATTACGGCTTTAATGAACTACGATGGTTCTTTGTATGTTGGTTTGGAAGGATCTACGAGTAATGGTGATATTCTTGAATACACTGGTTCTAATTATAAAATTAGCCACGACGTTTCCGGGCTTGAAGCTGTCTATTCTTTTGCCGTATTAAACGGGGTGCTTTATTCGGGGCGAGGAAATTCCACGGGTGATGGTCAAGTTTATTATTATCAAAAAGCGCGCGAATCATCTTACGCATTAAAAATGGAAGCAGGTTCTTCTACGGGTTCGATGTGGTTTTCCAGCGAATCGTTGAATTATCAAGGCGCGGGAACCGGATATGATACGCAAACAGGAGCGTTTAAGTTTTCTCACGGCATTATCACCGAAGCCGGTGCATATGACTTGGCGGAAATGTATCCAACCTTGCAGGCAGATATAGCGGCCGGTGATGTGGTGACTTTGGATAAAGAAAATTCAGGATACATTCAAAAAACTACGGGCGCTTACGAAAAGAGTATCTTGGGTGTTGTTTCGACCAAGCCGGGTTTCTTGCTTTCGGGACGGGAAAAAGGCAAAGACATGAGGGCGGTGGCTTTGGTGGGGCGCGTGCCGGTTAAAGTGA